>JAPYON010000002.1:13680-51459 GCA_029938175.1 Paracoccaceae bacterium
GCTCTAAACTACCACCAGCCACGGAATACAGCATCAGAAAACCTATGGCGGAAACCGCCAACATCAACAAAAATAATGGCCAGTGGAAAAAGAATACTTTTGAAAATCCAGTGGGGGTCTTGTTGTATCCCGAGTCATATACGCTCATAGATTATCCCCCCGTGGCGCCGGGGTGCTAACGTCTGTGCGAGCGGCCTCACGGGCACGTTCACGCTCGCCTCGAATGCGGTTCCATTCAGCGGCTGGATACGCCGACAGGGGCGGCACGTCGCCGTAAAGTGCCCGCATTATGATATCGCGGGCGATTGGTGCCGCGACTGAAGAACCACCGCCACCATGTTCCACGACGACCGCCACCGCATAGCGCGGGTTGTCGTAGGGCGCATATCCAACGAACAGTGCATGATCGCGGCGATCCCAGGGTAGATCCTCGTTTTTTATAATGCCAGACGCGCGTTCCTCGGTCTTGATATTTCGCACCTGCGATGTTCCGGTTTTTCCTGCCATCAGTTTGGTCTTATCGGCAATCCGCGAGGCATATGCCGTGCCCTTCTTTTCATTCATGACAGCAAACATGCCTTTGCGAACCTGTTCAATATCAACAGTCTTTATGTCCAGAGTGGCAGGCGTTTCACGAGGTTGAAGAATTCCGTCAACGGTTTTCACAAGTCGCGGAGAAACCGCTTTTCCCGAAGCAATTCGGGACGTCATTACCGCTAGCTGTAAGGGCGAGGTCAATACGAACCCCTGCCCGATCCCCGAGTTCAACGTGTCTCCTTGTAACCATCCCTGATCGAACACGCGCTGTTTATACGCCTTGTTTGGTATCAAACCGCGTGAAATCGCCGGTAGCGGGATTTCAAACTTTTCGCCCAATCCAAATTGTTTGGCCTTGGCTGCAATTGCCTCGATCCCCACACGCTTGGAAACTTCGTAATAATACACGTCGCAGGACTGCTTAAGGCTGTTAAGCATATCAACCTTGCCATGCCCGCCCCGCTTCCAGCAATGGAATCGACGTCCGCCCAACTCGTAATATCCCGGACAATGTATTGTCTCGTTAGGATCAATCACGCCTGCCTCGCGTGCAGCAAGGGCTACAACCATTTTAAAAGTAGAACCGGGCGGATAGGCCCCCGAGACGGATTTATTCGACAATGGTCTAAATTCGTTGTCACGCAACCCATCCCAATCAGCTGTCGTAATCCCCAATACAAAAAGGTTTGGGTCAAAGCTGGGGGCAGATGCCATCGCTATGATGTCGCCATTCTGAACATCCATAACAATAGCAGAGGCGCTTTGCTCTCCCAGCCGTTCCATTGCATATTCTTGCAAGTTTGTATCCAGCGTTAACTGCACATTCTGCCCTGCGATTCCGGAATCACGCCCCAGCTCTCGCATCACACGACCAATCGCGTTTACTTCGATCCGGCTGGTGCCCGCTGTCCCGCGCAATGTTTCTTCGATGTTACGTTCCACACCCGTCTTGCCGATGGGATAGCGCGGGATTTTAAACAGCGGGTCAGGATCTTCCATCCGCTCCAAATCGCTTTTGCTGACTGGTCCAACATAGCCGACAATATGTGCGAAAGTCTGGTTAAACGGATAATTTCGCGTCAATCCGACCTCTGGAATGACCCCGGGCAAGGCAGGCGCGTTAGACGAAACCAACGAGAATTCTTTCCACGTCAGATGCTCGGCAACGGTCACGGGGACAAAAGCGCTGCGTTGGAGCATGTCCTTGTCAATGTGGGCACGACGGGTTTCGCTTATGTGGATCAGCTCGGCCAATCGATCCAGAACCTCGGCCGCGTTACCAGCTTGTTCGCGGATTATAACGATACGAAAATTCTGTTTGTTCAACGCGATCAATACGCCGTTTCGATCGTATATCAACCCACGTTCAGGTGCGAGAAGCCGGATATTAATGCGGTTCTCTTCTGCCAGAAAACGAAACTCGTCCGACTGATCGATTTGCAACTGACGCATCCGCCAGCCCAGTACACCAACAACGCCAAGCTGGACACCCATCCACAGCAAGCCTCGCCGCGTAATTCGGCGTTGACGTATCCTGCTGGTTCGGGTTGGTTGCATTACAGGGTATACGCTAACATGTTGGGGCTAATATTTTTTTTGCCGATCCTAACGCGCATCACCCAATGCAGCACCATCACGACAAGTGGATACGCGACCACGGTCCGAACCCAGTGCCAAATCACGCTGTATAGTCCGTAGACAGCGTCAAAAGACACAATCAACAACAGATTTTGCAGTATCAGCAACAATGCGAATAAGATGCTGACATACAGCCATTCCAACACAAACGGTATATCGCGAAAGGCACGCTCGCCGAAACGTAGCCCCTCCATACCGACAAATAGAACTAAGGCCCACAAGCCCATCGGGCGCATCATTAACGCGTCCCCCAAAACTGCCAGAAACGCGATCAATATAATCGGGGCCGAAGCTGGTCGCCGGATGACCCACGCTGCAAAAAGGGCAAACATAACGTCTGGAAAGGCGATGCTGTTGGCTGCCAATCCCATCGGAATCAGCGGTAGTCCGATGGATACGAAACCAGCCAAGACGAACAACACCAGTTCCAGCCAGTGACGAGGTGTTGAGGGCACACTCATTCGGATGCGTCTTGCGCTATGCCGATAAGATCTCCTAGGCCGCCGATATTTTCCTGCGGCGTTACCTTCAGCACCCGTATGAATTCGAGGTTTTCATAATCTGCCGCCAATCGCGCCCTAAACCGCCCCTCCGGATCAATCGCCACTTGTCCAATCAAGATATCCGACGGAAATACGCCACCATCTCCCGAGGTCATGACCCTGCTGCCTGCCTGCACTCCGGTTTTGGAATCCAGAAAATCAAGTGGTGGCACTATGCTGTTATCACCACGCAGGATCGCACGACGACCGGACGGGATGATAGTCACCGGCACGTTAGAGCTTATATCTGATAGTAACAGTATCCGCGAGGCATTCTCGCCAACGCCTGCAATTCGCCCAACCAGCCCCAACCCGTCAACCACAGCCGAGCCGTCCTGAACACCGTCTTGCCGCCCAATGTTAACCAACGCCGAATGGCTGAATGGTCCACCGGAATCTGTCATCACCTCGCCCGTAATAAATGCACGCGTTGGATTCAGCTTTACGTTATTCAACGCCAACAATTGTGCGTTCTTTTGTTCCAGTTGCAAGGCAGCTTCGCGCCAACCTTTCATGCGTTGCAATTCGCGACGAAGCTCTTGATTTTGCTCGTATACTCGTGTGTAGGATTGAAAGTCAGAAACCATCCGTGTCATGGATGTAACCGGCACCAACGCCCATTCAAAACTTGGAAAAAAGCGGTCAACCATCGCCATACGAATGCGTTCTGCGCGCGGATTATCGATGCGGGACAGCAAAAACAGGGCGACCAGAAGGAATAAAAGGATTCCGACTAGAAACCGACGCAGAATCTTCCACGACTTGGATAAAGATGTATCCCGCGCCACGTTCCGGTCACCCCCTCACCGAATTTAATTGCCGTAGTCGATCACATGCAAAAGCTGCGATTCAAATTCCAGCGATTTACCAGTGCCAAGCGCCACACAGTTAAGCGGCTGATCCGCAACCGAGATCGACAGCCCAGTCTGTTCACGCAATGCCAGATCAAGATCACCAAGCAGCGCTCCGCCACCGGTCAGCATCACGCCGCGGTCGACAATATCGGCACCCAGATCTGGCGGTGTGGATTCCAGCGCTGTCAGGACCGCCTCGCAAATCTGCTGCACTGGTTCGGCCAAAGCTTCAGCCACCTGTGCTTGTGTTATTTCGAGTTCCTTGGGGACACCGTTCAACAGGTCGCGCCCGCGAATTTCCATGGCAAGCCCTCGACCATCTTCCGGCATCCGAGCAGTTCCGATTGACGTCTTGATACGCTCTGCCGTGGCTTCCCCGATCAGTAAGTTATGCTGTCGGCGCAGATACGACACGATCGCGTCGTCCATACGGTCACCACCAACACGCACCGAGCGCGCATATACGATGTCGCCCAGTGACAAAACGGCGACTTCGGTCGTGCCACCGCCGATGTCCACGACCATGTTTCCTGTAGGGTCAGTGATTGGCATTCCTGCCCCGATTGCCGCCGCAATAGGTTCCGCAACTAGGCCCGCCTTGCGCGCCCCTGCCTGCAAAACCGATTCCCGAATGGCACGTTTTTCCACCGGAGTAGCGCCAAACGGCACACAGATGATTATCTTGGGCTTGGCAAAACTGCCGCGCTTGTGAGCCTTCTTGATGAAATGTTTAATCATTTCTTCGGCGACATCGAAATCCGCAATCACACCGTCGCGCATTGGGCGGATTGCCTCGATAGAACCGGGCGTGCGACCCAGCATCAATTTGGCGCCTTCTCCAACGGCCAGCACATGTTTTTTACCGTCCCTATAATGGTAGGCCACTACAGAGGGCTCATCCAGAATAATGCCCTTGCCCTTCACATAGACCAACGTATTTGCTGTACCCAAATCAATTGCCATGTCAGCGGATAACATGCTGCTAAGTCTATCAAACATTTCCTGCCCCCGAAATCAAAGCGGCCCTACCATGGGGGCCGCACTTTTCTCCTTTATACGATTTCAATGCAATCGCGGTAAAGGGGGGTGGTGTGTATAGTTGGTTCGATTTATGAAAGTTTAAGGTCGTCTGGCGAGATATTGCTCATGATTAGTGCAACCTCTCGCCACCGCGCATTTTATTCCAACATAGCCGGGGCGGTTTTTGCCCGCCGTACGATCAGCTTGTTGAGCGCGTTCACATAGGCTTTGGCCGAAGCAACAACCGTGTCTGTATCGGCGGATTGGCCGGTCACAATTTTGCCGCCCTCCTCCATACGAACAACGACGGTCGCTTGGGCGTCCGTGCCCTCGGTCACCGCTTGCACCTGATAAAGCCCCAATTTTGCATCGTGCGGGAACACCTGTTTGATCGCATTAAACGTTGCATCCACAGGACCGTCGCCAGTGGCCTTAACCGAATGGATTTCGCCACCGACCTCCAAGGTCATATCTGCCGTTTGCGGCCCTTCGGTTCCACAAACCACACGCAGGGATTTCACCTGAATATGATCGTCCACCGATTTCGCGTCAGTATCCGTCATCAGCGCAATCAGATCGTCATCGAAGACTTCTTTCTTGCGATCCGCAAGTTCTTTGAACCGCACGAATACATCTTTCAACTGGTTGTCGCCCAGAGAATACCCCAGATTTTCCAGCTTCGAGCGTAGCGCCGCCCGTCCCGAATGCTTGCCCATAACGATCGAAGTTTCGCTTAGACCGATGTCCTCTGGGCGCATGATCTCGAACGTACCGGAATGCTTCAGCATCCCGTCCTGATGGATACCGCTTTCATGCGCAAATGCGTTCTTGCCGACGATGGCCTTGTTGAACTGCACAGGAAAACCGGAAACCGTTGCCACCAGACGCGAGGCCTGCATGATTTTCGTCGTATCTATATTATTATGATACGGCATAATGTCATGGCGTACTTTCATCGCCATTACGACTTCTTCCAGCGCGGTATTGCCCGCACGCTCGCCCAGACCGTTGATTGTGCATTCGATCTGACGCGCACCTGCTTCGACCGCCGCAAGCGAATTCGCCGTCGCCATGCCCAGATCATTGTGACAATGCGTGGCAATTATGATATCGTCCATGCCCGGCACACGTTCCAACAACATACGGATGATGTCCGCACTTTCGCGCGGGGCAGTGTAACCTACCGTATCCGGGATATTAATAGTCGTCGCACCCGCCTTGATCGCAATCTCGCAAACCCGCGCCAGATAGTCGTCCTCGGTGCGGGTTGCATCCATCGGCGACCACTGCACGTTGTCGCAAAAATTGCGCGCATAGGTGACTGTGTCGTGGATTTTTTGCGCCATGGTGTCCATATCCATCTGCACTTGAAATTCACGGTGCAGCGGGGATGTACCAATAAACGTGTGAATCCGTGGTCGTTTGGCGTTTTTTACAGCTTCCCAGCAGCGATCAATATCGCCGATACTTGCGCGCGCCAGACCGCAGATCACGGTATTGGGGGCGGCTTTGGAGATCTCGGTCACCGCCTCGAAGTCCCCTTCCGAAGCTATCGGAAAACCGGCCTCGATAATATCAACACCCATATCATCCAGAAGCGAGGCAATCTCGATCTTTTCGCTCAACGTCATTGTTGCACCCGGGCTTTGCTCGCCGTCGCGCAGAGTTGCGTCAAAGATAAGAACGCGGTTCTTATCTGATGGCATATTCGTTTTATCAATCATTTTAAGAGTTCCTTAGCATGTCGTATGATATGGCGCGTTAGTTCTCCTCTGAGCGCGCGCGCCGTTATCCCGGCTCGCTCAGAGGCTGCTAAGTAGGAGGAGGAGCGCAATAAGACCCGCCGCAGGTGCAGCAGTCGATTTCATAAAATTATGTGCGTTCATACTCATGGGCTGCACTATACGTTCGAAACAGGAAAGATAAAGTGTGTTTTTTAGAAATTTAGGGTAAATCAAGGCTGTGACAAAATGTAGCTATTTTGAGTTATACCCTTGATGCATGGCAGGTATGCATTAAATGCACTTCTGGTACATAGAAAAAGTGGCATATTGCACTGCACACTCAATAACGAGAAGAGAGGGACGGCGTATGTTCGATTACGTTGACTCAACGGCTTTTGCCAACGACCAAGGCGCTCGCGCCCAGAAACTGTTCGCAGCAGTTGTTCTGGCGGCCCTTGACGATGCAATCGCCGATGATAAGAAATATGGCAATGGCTCCGAAGTCATCGCCCGCTGGGCACGTTCCCGAGACGGTCGCGAGGTACTTATGTGCGCGGGCATTGACCCGAACGAACGCTGTGTCAAAGGCATGATGGATTTTGTCGGCCGCGGTGTTCGAACATCAGTCGCACTGTCACGCGAAGAAAGTGAACGCCAAGCCGCAGCGGCTTGATTTTTATACATAATTTAAAGAAACGGGCTTTATTAGGCCCGTTTTTTTATGCCTGGACGGAACATGAAACCCGCGCATCACTCACCGCTTGATCTCCGCTAACCGACCCAGAAACGACGCTGTATCCGCTGGCCTTTTCAATTGCCCAAACCGCACCTGTAACAATGCTTTCCAATTTCGGCAACAGCGCAAAATTCAACCGGATAGCTCGCGCGTGATCCTCTGAAATGTATACATCAAACACAGATCCTTCGACTTCAACCCGCATTGGATTGACGTGGCGATAGCTGCTTCCGGCCGAGGAACAGGCAGCCAAAACAATCAACATAAACGTTAAAAGAGAGAATCGCATGGGTGACTCGCGGATCAAAAAACCCACGATTGCCGTAAAATGGCTAACAAAAAGCAAACTTTTTAGTCACCCATGAAAATTTTGACCTTCATCTTCCTCATAAACATAGGTCGTTGTCACTCCGGGTATCTCACCGAAACGGGTCATAATTTTACCGGGGAAGTAGGTCGTGGGAATATTGGAAAACATCGGCAGGCCGTTCAATACCGACGAAGCAGATATCCCGCAGCGCAGCTTTGCGGTCTCACCTTGCGCGACCGACCTTTGAAAAACCAGCTCAGCAATTTCGGGGGAAACTTCGACTGTCTGCACCACAACATAATAGCCGCGCCGCGCGTGGTAGGATTTGTAATACTCCACCATTGCCGGATGCATCCCGTAGTTAACATCCCGTGCATTCGGACTGGTCGAATGCCGGAACGTCCCCGCCGGATCATACAAAACCTGCTGCGCTGCGTTGATTAGTATCCCTGTATGCTCACTAAAATCACCGCCTTCCTTGACCATGGTCAGCAGCGTGATCGACGCGGGCAACGGGCTTGTATATGCCGCCGCAGTGATTTCCATTGGCGAGGCAACCGGCGCATACTGCTCTTCTCCTTCGCAGCCCATAAGGACAACCAATGCCAGAATTGAAAAGTATGTATGTAATTTGGACACTGCCAGCTCCAGCTAATATTATCGGCGCAGATTAGAGAAAAATACGGTCATGAAAAGCACAAAAAGAAAAGGCGCCCCGAAGGCGCCAAATCATCACGTATATTTTATCGTATCAGGTGCTGGTAATCGCCAGAAACACCAAAACACCGATGCAAATAATTCCGGTCCAAGTACCGAGTTTCAAAAATCCTCCGTAGGTTTTTTCCTGGACTTGAACGTCCATGGAACCGTGTTCGTGATCAGACATGATAAGCTCCCTCATTTAGATTTTTCAAGCTTTGCCATGAAACCGAATGGAATGAAAGCTCGATTACCTGCGGCCCTTCGTCCTCATCCTTTTTTCTGCCAAAGCCACGCACCGTCTGCGCGACGTTCGCGCCCTATCACGCCATTCTGGTGCAGATGGTTCAGATGACCATAAGCCTCGACCAAGGCCAGCCCATATTCGCCCTCGCCGATAGCGCGTTTAAAAAGCGGCGCAAAACATTCAGCGGCCGTTTGAGGTGTTTCGAGATGCTCCTGCAATCGATTCAACGCCGAGTGGTGATTTTCAATCAACTGCTCCATACGCCGTGGCAGCCCTGTAAAGGGCAACTTGTGTCCTGGCAAAACATAGTGCTTTTCATGGGCCATCTCTCCCAAACGCTCACAACTTTCCAGCCAGTCGCCAACAGGATCAGCCCCAGGTTCGGTGGCATAGACCCCCAAATTCGACGAAATCCCAGGGATAATTTGATCGCCTGCCAACACCAGATCATCATCAAGGCTCCAAAGCGTCGCATGCTCGGGCGCGTGGCCATTACCGATGTGCACGGCCCAGCGACGCCCCCCGATGGTCAGCACGTCGTCCTGTTTGATACGTTGGAATCCCAGAGGCATAGGCGCGACCACATCCGCAAAGTTAAACGGTCGGTCAGCCTTGCGCTTTTCATATATTTCCGCGTCCATTCCGGCCGAGCGGTAATACGCCAACGTTTCCTCGGGCCACACCGTCTGCACGTCCAGCGTCAACATGCGCGCGAACAGCCATGCAGTGCGGGTGGTCCACAACTCTGCACCCTGTTCGGATTGCAACCACCCCGCCATACCTACATGGTCAGGGTGATGGTGCGTCACCAAAATCCGCGCGAGCGGCTTGCCCTTAAGCGGCCCCGCCATCAGCGTTTTCCACAACGCCCGCCCGCGTTTAGAGTTGAATCCGGTGTCTACCACCGTCCAGCTGTCGCCATCATCCAGCGCGTAGACGTTCACATGATCAAGACGCATGGGCAGCGGCAAGCGCATCCACAGCACGCCTTCGGCAATTTCGATCGCTTCGCCCTCTGCGGGCGGTTCGGTATGGGGGAAATGTATCATAGTGATCTTCGTTAAGCGCTCAGTGCATCCGCGTCCAGCGCATAAAGCGTGCTCGCGCCTTCGCATGCCGCGTGGCAAAGTCCATCAACCTGTTTCATCGTTTGGCGGATATGGAACTCGGCCAAAGGCATCCGCACCGGACCGGCCATCGCCGCCTTCAACAGGTAGTGCCCGCCCAACGTCAAACCAAACGCACGCAGGAATGGCGCAGCCCCTGCAAACCGGTCATTGATTTCTGCTTCCAGCATCCAACGCACCGTAGCGCTCAGGCTCGCCTCGGCCCCCGCAAGAAACGCCGCCAAATCCGGCGCGGCTTCTTCGGCAATAGCGGCGGTATGCCTAATTTCAGCCAGCAGACCAAAGGCAGCTACACCACCATCCATCAACTTTCGGCCCACCAAATCCATCGCCTGAATACCGTTTGTGCCCTCGTAAATCGCAGTGACCCGCACATCGCGGTAATACTGCGCCGCACCGGTTTCCTCGATGTAGCCCATGCCACCATGCACCTGCACGCCGATATCCGCCACTTCACAGCCGATATCCGTGCCAAAAGCTTTAGCAATAGGTGTCAGAAATGCCCCACGCGCAGCCTGAACTTGCCCGTCATCGCCGTTCAGCGCACGCGACAAATCAACGCTGATTGCCGCATCCAGTATAACCGCCCGCGCTGACGCAGTAAGAGTTTTCATCGTCATAATGTTTCGCCGCACATCCGCGTGGTCCAGAATAGTCCCCGTCCCACCCTCAATCGGACTGCGCCCTTGCTTGCGGTCCATCGCATATTCCAGCGCCTTTTGAGTAGCCGCTTCAGCCTGACTAAGCCCTTGAACGCCGACACCAATCCGCGCGTTGTTCATCATCGTAAACATAGCTGCCATTCCGCCGCCCTCGGCCCCGACCATCCAGCCGGTTGCGCCCGCAAACTCCATGATTGCGGTCGGGGAACCATGCAGCCCTAACTTATGCTCCAAACTGATCGCGTGTGCATTGTTCGCCACATTTGGGGTTCCGTCAGTATCAGGCAAAAACTTGGGCACCAGAAACAGGCTAATCCCCTTTGTTCCAGCCACAGCATCGGGCAGACGTGCCAAGACCAAATGACAGATATTTTCAGCCAAATCGTGATCGCCCCAACTGATAAATATCTTTTGGCCGGTCACCGAATACGTCCCGTCACCATTATCCTCGGCCTTGGTGCGCAGCGCACCAACATCGGAGCCTGCGCCCGCTTCGGTCAGGTTCATCGTGCCCGTCCACTGCCCTGAAATCAGTTTGGGCAGGTACAGCGATTTGATCTCGTCATTCGCATGATGCTCTAACGCTTCGATCTGGCCCTGTGTCATCAGCGGATTCAACGCCAGTGATAAACACGCACCGCTCATCATCTCGCCAACACATGACGTCAACGTCAGAGGTAACCCCATGCCGCCAAATTTCGGATCGCCTGACATACCGGCCCAGCCACCTTCGGAAATCACTTTATAACCAGTGTCATACCCTGGCGAGCACTGCACCGAACCATCCACCAACTTCGCCGGATGCAGATCACCCGGCACATTCAGCGGTGCCAAAACTTCTTCGGACATGCGCGCAGCCTCACCTAGGATAGCTTTGATCATATCACCCGTTGCCGCCGCAAACCGTTCAGTCTGTGAAATTCGCCCGGCATCCAGAACTTCTGTCAAATAAAACAGTATTTCCTTTACGGGTGCGCGATATGTCATGTGAAACCCTCGTTTGTTCTTTGCCAAGCGACGATAGTTGGTTTATTGGTGCGCTGCAAACACCTAACACGGACTACGCAGCGTCATTATGATCAGCTCCACACAAAGACTTGCCCCGCGCGACATCCCCGCCGCCGCCGCCATCTTGCATAGCGGCGGGCTGGTCGCATTTCCGACCGAAACGGTCTATGGCCTTGGCGCTGACGCCCGCAATAATCGCGCAGTCGCGGGCATTTTTGCCGCTAAGTCCCGACCGCAATTCAACCCTTTAATCGTGCATGTCGCAGACATCGCCGCCGTCGAAGAAATCGCGTTCATCCCACCCGAGGCCCGCGCCCTCGCCGCCGCCTTCTGGCCCGGCCCGTTAACGTTGGTCCTGCCCACGCGAGACGACTCCGGTCTGTCCGATCTGGTCACCGCTGGCCTCAACACTGTTGCCGTTCGCATCCCGTTCAACCCAATCGCACAAGCGTTGCTGTACGAATTCGGCGGTCCGCTCGCCGCCCCCTCCGCTAACCCGTCAGGTAAAATCAGCCCAACTACGGCTGGTCACGTATTGGACGGTCTGTCCGGTAAAATTGCCGCTGTGATTGACGGTGGCCACTGCGATGTTGGCGTTGAATCTACCATTGTCGGGTTTCATAACAGCCCCGTCCTGCTGCGGTCGGGCGGTCTGCCACTGGAATTTCTTAACGCCGTTTTGGGCCGTGAAATCGCCCGAAACACTGATGACGCCATCACTGCCCCCGGCCAGCTGAAATCCCATTACGCTCCGCGCGCCATGTTACGACTGAACGCCGAGGCGCCGGAACCGAATGAAGCATGGCTTGGCTTTGGCCCGCATAATTTTAACGCTCCATCTCTGAACTTGTCCGTGTCGACAGACCTTACCGAGGCCGCGGCGAACCTTTTCGCCCATATGCATGCTCTCGATAAAATATCGGCCCGAATCGCGGTGGCGCCGATCCCGACTACAGGCCTCGGCCTCGCTATAAATGACAGGTTAGAGCGCGCGGCCAGCTAGGCGCTACCGCCCTCGGCAGAAAGCATCGACGGATCAATCCCCAAACTACGCATCGCGGCGGTCCACTTTTCCTTCCACGGCGTGTCAAACACGATTGCCGCATCCGCATCGCAGATCAGCCAGCCGTTATCCTTGATCTCGGCCTCCAATTGCCCAGGCCCCCAGCCTGAGTACCCAAGCGATAACAAACGTTTAGTCGGCCCTTTGCCATCCGCCATATCCTGCAACACATCCATAGTTGCAGTCATGCCGAAATCGTCACTTATCGCCATGGTCCCGCCCTTGACGTGATAATCGATCGAGTGCAGCACAAACCCGCGACCATGCTCGACAGGCCCGCCAAACAGAACCTCGGGTCCGTTTTCGGCATCCTCACCTTCAATCCCCAACTGTTCCGTCAGGTGTTTGAAGTCCAGCTGGTGCGCAGGGCGGTTAATCATCAACCCCATCGCGCCTTCAGGCGTATGCGCGCACATGAAAATCACCGCGCGTTCAAAATGCGGGTCTCCCATTCCCGGCATTGCAACCAGAAATTTTCCGTCTAAAAATGGCAGTTCTTCGGTTGTCGCTTCTTTCATACAGTAAAGATGCCCCTACAGATCCAATTTTACAAGGCGACCAATCGCTAGATTGTGACTTTTCCTTTCCGTTTTCCTCACTATGTTAGGCCAAATGATAAAAACTTTATTAACAGCCGCAATCTTTTTGCCCGTAATGGCACAAGCAGCCGAGCCATACGGCGAAGTCACGTTCCTTGACGGCTGGCGTCTGCCCGACGGCACCTATCAAACCGCCATAGATTTCGACCTTTCCGAGGGTTGGAAAACCTATTGGCGCACCCCCGGCCCCGCCGGAATTCCGCCGTTCTTCGACTGGGGCGGCTCGACCAATATTGCTGACGTAGATATTCAGTGGCCGACCCCGCACGTCTCCGAATCCTATGGCCTTCTGTCCATCGGTTATACGGGACGCCTGACGATTCCCGTGCGGATCACGCCCATCAATTCGGATGCGCCAGTCAAGGTCGAGCTGAACATGGAATTCGGAGTCTGCTCGGACATATGCGTGCCCGCCGAAGCGCGCTTTAACACAATATTAGGGAATCACACTGACGATGGCGTCGCCGAAATCCGCACAGCACTTAAAGACGGCCCCGTCAGTGCGGAATCTGCTGGTCTCGGCACAGCTACCTGCGCCCTGACCCCGAACGGAAACGGCTTTGACATTCAGGCAAGTTTACGTTTCGCGAAGCCTCAAACTGGCCAGCCAGTCACGGTAATCGAATACGCCGACCCCGATATCTGGATCGACATCGCCGAAACTTCGGTCAACGGGCGCGACCTAACCGCCAACGCGACGTTGGAATACTACGGTAACGGAATGTTAACGATTGATCGCAGCAACATCCTCATCACGGTATTCGAGGATGGCCGCGCGGTTGAGTTCAACGGTTGCCCCGCCTCGTAACATCAAAAGGTTAAAGTAAATTGTACATACGCATTTTACACGAAAAATACGAGATTTCAGCCAAAGGTTAACGCCAGTGCTTCAGCTTTTCGTGCGTTGTTTGTGCTCTTCCAGACGCGGCATGATTTCGACGAAATTGCATGGCAAATGCCGATAATCCAGCTGGTCCTTCAAAATCAAATCCCAACCATCTTTGCACGCCCCTGGAGACCCGGGTAGCGCGAACATATACGTCCCGCCCGCGACACCTCCACAAGCGCGTGATTGCACCGCTGACGTGCCGATTTTATCGACCGAAACCATGGTGAACAGCGTCGAGAAAGCGTCAATTTCTTTTTCGTAAACATCCCTATGCGCCTCGACCGTAATATCTCGTCCGGTCAGCCCAGTGCCCCCTGTCGAAATCACAACATCAACGTCGTCATCCGCCGCCCACGCGCATAATTTATCTGCAATATCAGCGCGTTCATCGCGAACGATTTCACGCGCAGCCAGCACATGACCCGCCACTTTGATCCGTTTTTCTAACGTATCACCCGACCTGTCATCCGCCAAAGCTCGGCTGTCAGATACGGTCAAAACCGCAATACGCACCGGAATAAATTCGCGTTTCTCACTCGCAGAAATATGGGACATTCAACTCTCTTCCAGCTTCGCTTTAAGCATCAATAAATCCGCCCACGCCAATCGTTTTTGTGCGGGGACTCGCAGTAAATACGCCGGGTGGAAAATCGGCAGCGCGGGGATTCCAGCAATCGAATGCCATTTTCCACGCAACCGCGTAACCCCTTGTTCTGTATTCAGTAATGTTTGATTTGGCGGATTCCCGACCAGTAGCAGAACATCCGGTTTGGCCAATTCAATATGCCGCATCAAAAACGGCTTCATCATGGCCATTTCTTCGTCCAACGGATCGCGATTCTGCGGCGGCCTCCAAGGCAGCACATTGGTGATATAAACCGCCTGCTCGGCGTCCTCCGCGTTTCGGTTAAGTCCAATGGAAGCAAGCATTTTATCCAGTAGCTGGCCGGATTTCCCAATGAAAGGTTTCCCTTCCCGATCCTCGTCACGCCCCGGTGCTTCGCCGATTACCATCACCCGCGCCGCCGGATTTCCATCCGCAAAAACCGTCGTCCGCGCACCACGTTTCAGCTCACATCCGTCGAACGCCTCAATCGTTTCACGCAACCCTTCCAGATCGTTGCAAGCCGCAGCCAAACGCTTCGTTTCTCCACCTGCGGTTCGGGCAGCCACGGTCACTGTATCAGATTGTTTTTGAACAGTTTTCTTCTGCGATTTAGGTGTGAGTTTTTCCACGTACCGATCAACACCAACCGCACCAATGGCCTCGTCAGCGCCCAACTCCACCTGCCAAGCAAGCTGCGCCAATGCCTCGTAATATTCATGCGGTTCCAAACTCATGTCACCACCTTAAGCAAATCCAACCGCTTGTTCTACCGTAAATCCCTGTTATAAGCACCCAAATCACCGAAAGGAGTCGCCAGAATGTTCACCCAGCGCCATCTTCTCGGGATCGAGTCGTTATCCCCACAAGACATAACTGAAATTCTCGATCTAGCGGAACGTTACGCCCAACATAACCTCAAACAGAATAAGCATTTGGATGTCTTGGCCGGACTGACCCAGATCAACATGTTCTTCGAGAATTCCACGCGCACACAATCCAGTTTCGAGATCGCCGGTAAGCGTCTGGGCGCGGATGTTATGAACATGTCGATGCAGGCCAGTAGCATAAAAAAGGGCGAGACGCTGATCGACACCGCCCTGACTTTGAACGCCATGCACCCCGATCTTCTAGTTGTACGTCACCCGCATTCCGGCGCCGTTAAGCTTTTGGCGGAAAAGGTTAATTGCGCCGTGTTGAACGCCGGTGACGGCCGTCACGAGCACCCTACCCAAGCCCTTCTAGACGCGTTGACTATCCGCCGATCCAAGGGGCGCTTACACCGTCTGACCATCGCGATTTGTGGCGACATTGCCCACTCGCGAGTGGCCCGATCCAACATCTTCCTGCTGGGAAAAATGGAAAACCGGCTTCGTTTGATTGGCCCCAAAACCCTAATGCCGTCGGGAATTGATAAACTAGGCGTCGAAGTCACCGACAACATGTACGAGGGGCTTAAGGACGTTGACGTCGTCATGATGCTGCGCCTGCAAAAAGAACGTATGGACGGCGGTTTCATCCCGTCCGAGCGCGAATATTATCACCGCTGGGGCCTCGAGCCTGCCAAGCTGGCCAACGCCAAACCTGACGCCATTGTCATGCACCCCGGCCCGATGAATCGCGGTGTCGAGATTGACGGAACATTGGCCGACGACATTAACCGTTCGGTCATTCAGGAGCAGGTCGAAATGGGCGTCGCGGTACGAATGGCCGTGATGGAACTGCTGGCGCGGAACCTGCGAAACAGCAAAGCGGAGGGCGCAACATGACGATCCTGACCAACGCCCGTATCATTGATCCCGAAGCGAGAACCGAGACCCTCGGGGCTGTGCATGTCAAAGATGGTCGCATTATCCAAATATTAACGAATGAAATCAAGAGCTTTCCCGCGGGGAAGGTTATTGATTGTGACGGCAAATACCTTGCCCCCGGCATTATCGACATCGGCGTGAAAATTGGCGAGCCGGGTGAGCGCCATAAAGAAAGTTTTCGTACCGCGGGCCTCGCTGCGGCGGCTGGTGGTGTTACGACCATGGTCACCCGCCCCGATACGACGCCCGCGATTGACACCCCCGAAATCCTCGATTTCTTCCGCCGTCGCGCGGCAGATGCTACCCCTGTCAACGTCCTGCCTATGGCCGCATTAACCAAAGGTCGTAATGGCACCGAGATGGCCGAGATCGGGTTTCTACAAGACGCTGGCGCGGTGGCATTTACTGACGCTGATCGCCCCGTTGAAAACGCTAAAATCCTGCAGCGCATTTTGACGTACGCAAGCGCCACCGACGCGCTGGTGATTGCCCATGTGCAAGAACCCGCCCTTTCCAAAGGCGCGACCGTGACTTCGGGTCCCTTTGCGTCCAAGCAGGGCTTGCCCGCCGTTTCCCCCATGGCCGAGCGTATCCAGCTTGAACGAGACATGGCGTTGGTTGAAATGACAGGCGCCAGATACCACGCGGACCAGATAACCAGTGCCATCGCCCTGCCCGTGCTGGAACGCGCCAAGGCGATGGGATTGAAGGTCACTGCGGGCGTATCGATACACCATCTGACGCTGAACGAATTCGACGTCGAAGATTACCGCACCTTCTTCAAAGTCAAACCCCCGCTGCGCTCCGAGGACGACCGCATGGCCGTCGTGCAAGCGGTTGCGGATGGGCTGATCGACGTCATCAGCTCGATGCATACGCCGCAGGACGAGGAATCAAAACGCTTGCCTTACGAGGAAGCCGCCAGCGGCGCGGTTGGCTTGCAAACCATGCTGCCCGCGTTGATGCAACTGGTACACGATGGGCATATGGACTTGCCAATGTTGTTCCGCGCAATAAGCCTGAACCCTGCGAAGTTGCTGGGGCTAGACGCAGGCCGTATGGCGGTCGGTGCTCCTGCTGATCTGATTTTATTCGACGCCGACGCGCCGTTTGTGATGGACCGCTTCAAGCTGCTGTCCAAATCCAAGAACACCCCCTTTGACGGACGGCGCATGCAGGGTAAGGTTCTGAAAACCTTTGTCGCTGGCAAACAAGTCTTTTAAGGAGCCGTAATGCTACCCGATTTCTTACGTTTCTGGGGTGCCAATCCCGCATTTGAAAACCAATGGCCATGGCTGCTTGGGATTTTTCTGGCCGCGTATATGCTCGGCTCTGTTCCGTTCGGGATGATTGTTGCCAAAGTTATGGGGCTGGGGAATCTGCGCGACATAGGTTCTGGTAATATCGGGGCGACCAACGTGCTTCGAACCGGTTCCAAAAAGGCGGCATTCGCGACTTTGGTACTGGATTCCGGTAAAGGGGCCGTCGCAGTTCTGATCGCTCGGATGTATCTGGGCGAAGACGCAGCACAAGTTGCGGCACTGGGCGCGTTCCTTGGCCATTTATTCCCGCTGTACCTGATGTTCAAAGGAGGCAAAGGCGTTGCCGTATTCCTTGGCATCATGCTGGCCTTGAATTTCTGGGCGGGACTGGCGGCCTGTATGGTTTGGCTGGCGACTTCACTGATCTTCCGCATGTCATCGCTGTCGGCGCTGACAGCATCAGCCAGCATACCTGTCTGGCTTTCGGTGTTCGACATGCCCGCTGCGGTATGGCTGGGTGCCGTTCTGGCGGTTCTGGTGTGGGCTCGGCATCACGCCAATATTGGGCGATTGCTGAAGGGGCAAGAACCGAAAATCGGCAAGAAGTAAATATTAACAAAGGGTTTATTACATGAGTTTCATAGAATCCGTTGCCAGTTGCTTTTCGAATTACATCACCTTTTCAGGCCGCGCTCCACGATCCGAGTATTGGTGGTTCGTGCTGTTCATGTTGATCGCAAACGCCGTTTTAAGTAGCGTAGATTCTCTGGTTTTTAATACAAATATGATCATGATGTCAGGTATGAAGATGCCATTCTGGGTTGGCAATATGGGCGGTCTGTTCTCGCTTTTGGTATTTTTGCCGTCCTAGGCCGTTTCCGTTCGCCGCCTGCACGACACAGGAAAATCCGGTTGGTGGTTATTGCTGCTTCTGATCCCGTTAATTGGGTCGATTTTCCTGTTTATCTGGTTCGTCAGCGAGGGCAGACGGGGTGAAAACGAATACGGCTACGACCCGTTGGCGTGAATAATTCCGCCCCGCATTAGGCGCGGGGCGTTTTGGTTAATACGAATATTCCTGGTAAACTCTCTTAATGTCGCCCGCCCATTCGCACTCGAACAAACGTTGCAGTTTCTTGGCTGGTGAGTGTCCGCGATCGACAGTCTCTTGCAGCGCGTTCAGGAAATGTGCCTCGTCCGGGATCATACCACCTGCTCCGGGTATAGCGCGTGCCTTAAGTCCCGCCTCGGAAATCGTCAGCAGCTCCTTAGCCACATCCAAAACTTCGCGACCGTTAATGCTGGCCTGCAGCGCGTCCTTGCCCACATCAGTCCGCAACTGGTCACGCTGATCCGCCGTCCAATCTTTGCAAACATCCCATGCCGCATCAAGCGCGTTTTGGTCATACATCAACCCCACCCAGAACGCTGGCAAGGCGCAAATCTTGCGCCATGGGCCACCGTCGGCGCCGCGCATTTCCATATATTTCTTGATCCGAGCTTCCGGGAAAGCCGTAGTTAAATGATCGGCCCAATCCGACAGCGTAGCGATTTCACCGGATAAGGCGGGTAATTTTCCTACCAGAAAATCGCGAAACGACATGCCCAAAGCGTCGATATACTTACCGTCGCGATAAACAAAATACATCGGCACATCGAGGGCATAGTCCACCCATGCGTCAAACCCGAAGCCGTCTTCGAACACAAACGGTAACATTCCGGTTCGTGCGTTATCCGTATTTTGCCAAACCCGTGCCCGCCACGATTGGTAGCCCGTCAATTTGCCCTCAAAAAACGGCGAGTTCGCAAATAAAGCCGTTGCAACCGGTTGCAACGCCAAGCTGGTGCGCAGTTTTTGTACCATGTCCGGCTCTGACGAAAAGTCGAGGTTAACCTGAATGGTCGTCGTGCGCCGCATCATCTGCGTTCCATGCGTGCCCACTTCGCCCATGTAGCGGTCCATCAACTTGTAACGGCCTTTGGGCATCAAGGGCATCTGCTCGTGCGTCCAGTCCGGCGCGGCACCCATGCCAAAGAAACCTACACCAACGGCGTCGGCTACGGCTTTCACCTCTTTCAAGTGCGTGTTTGCTTCGTCGCAGGTCTGGTGGATGCTTTCCAATGGTGCGCCTGACAACTCTAGCTGTCCACCTGGTTCAAGGGATACGTTGGCCCCGTTCTTTGTCAGTCCGATCAGATGGCCCGCTTCCTCAACCGGAGACCACCCAAACTGGTCGCGCAGACCTTCCAGTATGGCCTTGACGGAGCGATCACCTTCGTAAGGGACAGGCAGTAGTTCGCCTTTGGTATAACCGAATTTTTCATGCTCGGTCCCGATGCGCCATTCGCTTTTGCGTTTGCACCCCGAGGACATATACTCCGCAAGTTGTGCGTGGTTCTCGATTGGACCGCCACCGGATTGAGGTATCGACATTGCTTGGACTCCCATTCTATCTATTTGTCGACTTAGTGTCCAAAATAGGAGACCACAAGCGGCTATTAGGATTTTATTTATCGCGTTGCCAAATCGTGAATATTTCTTGCGTATCGGCCTCCTTGGCCCTCAGGATTTTATCGTACCCGATCTTGGGCAGCGCCGCGAAAGTCTCGACCAATGCACCTGCCCCGTCAGCCGAGGCTGGAATGACCAGTGATCCCCCCGGAAACCACAATATCCAATTACGGTCTCCGGTATTGCTGGGCAAAGTTGAAAGTTGAATTCTTAACAAATTATCAAGATCGACCGAGCCACCGTTTTCAGGTGAAAAATAGGTGATTTCCCGCTCGCGGATTTCCACAATTCCAGGCCCGTTCGCAGTGGAGGCGATGCGCGCGCGCATGTAGGACACATAAAGAATGCTGCCAACCATCGCCACAAATCCCAATACAATTGTGCCAAAAATCCAGCTTGACTGAATAATGGCCCGCCAAAACAGCCAGATCGCGAACGCGAATAATATTGATATTATGGCAGGCTCGCGCCAACGGCGCAGGGTTTGCATGGCTTCGGGTCGGAAAATGGCCATCGTCAGTCCTCGGTTTCGGGTGGTGCTAATATGATCAGAGTGTAGTGGCCAATTTGTTCAAAGCCAATGCCCCGATACGCCCGCAAAGCGTATTCATTTGCGGAAAACAGAATGGCTTTTTGCACACCTTGGGCGCAGACCTCTTGCAGATGCAGCGCAACAGCGAGTCCTCCATACCCTTGGCGGCGATTTTTAGGCGGAGTATAGACACCGCCGATTTGCACACTGTCTGAAAGAACGGCATTGAAGCCAGTTCGGGCAACAGGCTTCAATGCCAATCGTTAATAAAACGAAGTTTTCCAGAGACGACCCTGCGAGCAACGTCATCCTTAACTGTTTCGAGCGCAGAGGCGCCCGCCTCGCGAAGACCCGCTTCAATCAAGTAGTCATATCCCCATTCAATCAGCAACGGGATGTCCTGCTGCACCGAATTGCGCAAAATAGCGCCGTAGTTTGGCGGGGCGACCAACTTTTGTAAATCCAGCGCAAACAGTGGTTCAACGTCATCCATCGTGGTCGCTGTATTTGTTAATCCAAACGCCTTGCGCATAACTGCAGCTTGAGAAGATTCGCCAATGATGACGTTGTAAGCCGTATCATCTGGCAACACGCTTTGCATGAATTTCGAGATCTAGATTAATCCTTCGGCCGCTTGCATCATCAACGAGCCACTGTTCGCAATCGCTCCGACACCTTGAATTTCACCGTCCGACTCACGCAGAAAATACCGCATTGCGTAGTCCGCGGTTTTGTTTCCGATCCCGAATTCACGCAAATTGCTGCGTAAAAACATCGAAGTCTCCATCCGGCGCTTCAAAAACGCTTCGAGGCGCACCGCATCGTCTTGCGTCGCCTCGCGGATAGTTATCGTCACACCCAATCCCCTAACGCACTTTGCCACGCGGTCAACGCCGCCACCGCCGCCGTATCCGCCCGCAATATTCGTGGACCGAGGGTTGCAGAGGTTACCTGATCCATCCCCCGCAACCGCTCGCCTTCATCAGGCGAGAACCCGCCTTCGGGGCCAATCACAATCGCCCATTTGCCCCCCGCCTGACCCGCCAGAGCCTGCGCCACAGGCAACGCGTCGCGCCCTTCGTCGCAGAACATAATACGGCGGTCTTTCGGCCAATCGTCCAGAAGGTCAGACAGTTTTTGCAAATCGGTAACTTCGGGGATGAACGTGCCGCCGCACTGCTCGGTCGCCTCCATCGCATATGCGCGTAGGCGGTCGATTTGAATACGGTCCATATTCGTAAAATCAGTAACCACAGGCATAATCCGCGCCGCGCCCAGCTCCGTTGCCTTCTCTACAATAAAAACAGTGCGGGCTTTTTTGATTGACGCGAACAACAGCCACACATCAGGCGGCATTTTCAGTGGCGCGGTTTGCACGCGGCAGGCCAGTTTTCCTGCGCGCTTGCCAGCTTCGACCACCTCGGCCTGCCATTCCCCGTCGAGGCCATTGAAAAGCAGCACATTATCGCCAATTTTCAGGCGCATCACGTTGAACAGATAGTTCGCCTGTTCTTTGGTGACGACAATCCCTTGCCCATCCCCCAAAGTACCCTCTACAAAGAGCCTAATTTTCGTGCGTATCTTAGCCATGTGGGTGCCCTTTATGAATTCAGATGATCATATGCCTGAACCGGACCAAGATGGAAGAGTTGCCGATGCAACTTTGCTAAATTGGGTGGACCGCTTTGCGCCGCGCTGGTCGCGACCATACCTACGTCTGTCGCGTGCTGATCGCCCTGCGGGCACTTGGTTGTTGCTGATCCCATGCTGGTGGGGATTGGGATTGGCGGTCGCAGCGGACTCTGCTGGCGGCAGCCTGACGGATATATGGATCGCTTTGGGTTGTGCCATCGGGGCTTTCCTGATGCGCGGCGCTGGCTGCACATGGAACGACATTTCGGATGTGAAATTCGACGCCGAGGTCGCCCGCACAAGATCACGCCCTCTGCCATCGAGGCAAGTAACCAAAAGGCAGGCGGCGGTCTGGCTAATCGTGCAAATGCTGATCGCCTTTGGCATTTTGTTAACTTTCAACCTGTTTACCATCGGGTTGGGCATCGCTGCCCTGCTTCCAGTGATGATTTATCCTTTCGCCAAGAGGTTCACGTGGTGGCCGCAGGTGTTCCTCGGTATCGCGTTCAACTGGGGTGCCTTGCTGGCTTGGTCGGCGCATAACGGCAGTCTGGGTTGGCCTGCAGTTTTGCTGTATCTGTCGGGCATCGCGTGGACGTTGTTCTATGATACGATTTACGCCCATCAAGACAAAGACGACGACGCGTTGATCGGAGTGAAATCGACGGCACGGTTGTTTGGAGACGCAACCCCGCGTTTTCTGCTGGGATTCATGATCCTGTCGATTTGCCTGATGGCATTCGCCGCGATCTTGGCGTTGTCCATCGGTCCTCCGCTTCCGCTTATGTTTGGCATAATCGCTGCTTGGGCGTTCGGGATGCACATGTTCTGGCAAATGCGGCATTTGAATATCCACGACCCCGAGGTATGCCTAAAGCTGTTCCGATCCAACCGCGATACCGGCCTGATTGCCGCCGCATTCTTGGGAATCGCGGCAATACTGTAATTGGAGTGATACAGCTGTTGCCCTGTTGAAATTCATCCCCTAAAAACAAATATCTAACGACTCCGAGGTTCCATGCGTTTTGCCGCCATAGCTACTGCCACCGCCGGTTTTCTGGCAAGCGTTCTCGCGGCTGCTGTTGTTGCCGATTTTGCGGTTGGCGTGCTCGAAGAAACCACACAGCGAAACACCAAGTCCGCACTTGTAGCATCCGGCCAAAACTGGGCGCAGGTTGATACGGACGGAACTCTTGTGTTTGTGACAGGTATGGCGCCGGACAGCCAAAAACGTATTCAGGCGTTCGATGCTATATCAAGCGTAGTGTCAATCGGTCGTATTCGCGAAACCATGACGGTCGAGGAACGCATCCCCGCCATCGCCCCGAACTTCGCCTTGGAAATCCTGCGCAGTGGCACAGATGTCTCGCTGATCGGATTGTCCCCGAACGAGGGCCAGACCGATATTATTCGCCAAGCAATTGCAAACATCGACGGTGTATCACTGATTGATATGAAGGAATCGACGCAGTGGGATGCCCCCGATGGCTGGCACGCTGCGTTAGCGTTTGGTGCTGAAATCATGTCGCGAGTCGAACGGGCGAAGATCAGCATCATACCCGGCGAAGTCGATTTGACCGCTGTTGTAAAAAGTGACGCCGAAAAGCGTTTGTTGCAACGAGAACTGCTCGCAATCAAACCCGACGGGGTTGCTCTGAAAATCGATATTACCGCCCCTCGACCCATTTTCGCACCTTATACGCTGACGCTTTTCGCCGCGGAGTCCGAAACCACGCTGATGTGCTATGCGCTAACACGTGGAGGAGCCGACCGTATTGTAGCGGCTGCGGGCCGAATTGGTGCTCTGACCTCGCCTGCTTGCGAGATCGGGTTGGGCGCGCCCACCGATGATTGGGCCGATGCTGCCATCGTAGGGATTAATGCCGTGGAAAATATGGGTAGCGGCTCACTGGAAATGCGGGATTCCAGTATTACTTTGAATGCTGTGGAAGGATTTGATGCCGGTGTGTTCAACTCGATCGTAGCGGCGTTGCAGGATGCCTTACCCGAAGCCTATTCACTGAAAGCGATCCTGCCCGAAGCCGAAGTCGTTGCTGAAGACGAAGCCCGTCCCTATTTTCACGCACGGCTGTCCTTGGACGGATCAGCACTTTTGGAAGGCGTCACGATTGACGACATCTCAAAGCGCACGCTGCTGACATACGCTATGGCTAAATTCGGACACGCTGCTGTCAGTGACACCACCAATATTGCGCAATTCGCGCCGCATGGCTGGACCTCGCGCCAGTTAGTTGCCTTGGATGTTTTATCTTTGCTGATCGAAGGAAATATCAAAGTCACGGAAGACACCGTGGCGGTGACGGGCACTGGCAAAACTACAGGATTATATAGCGCAATCCTCGGTAAGCTCGAAGTTGGTTTCGGGGCTGGCGCGCGGTTCACTATCGTCGTCGAAGAGATAATACCAGAACCTGTCGCCGAAGATGTTCCAGACCCCAAAGAGTGCGAGGCGGAAATCTCTACGCTGCTAGGTGAAAAACAGATTATCTTCGCGCCGTCATCGGCTGTAATCGACTCGGCTTCGGTGAAGACCATCAATAAGATCGTCACGATCCTGCATCGGTGTGACACTGCCGTTTTCGAAATCGGCGGACATACAGACAGTCAGGGCCGCGAAGAAATGAACCTGAACCTAAGCCAAAGACGCGCCGATGCGATTCTGGATTCTCTGTTGGCACGCAATATGCTTTTAGGGGATCTGTCGGCCATCGGCTACGGCGAAACACAACCGATTGCAGATAACGAGACCAAAGACAGTCGTCAGGAAAATCGGCGCATTGAATTCAAACTGATCGAGGAGACCACAGATGGGCAGAACTGATTTGACCCTGATTACCGGTTCGGCACTTGTCGTCGCTATTATCATTGGATGGAGCTTGCGGTGGTTGTTCGACAGGATGAACACGCACGGCCCTATGGCCGCGGACGAAGTCGTCGCCCGTATGCGCGAAGCCGAGGCAGCACAGGCCGTTGCCGAATTGCGTGCTGACGAGGCTGAAACATCAGCCCGACGTACTGAGGCACAACTTAAAGCAGAACTAGAGGCAGCAATGACGGGTCTGGCTGCTGCACGCCGCGAGTCGGAGCAATGGCGGTCCGAGGCCGAAGCATGGCGCACAGAGGTGGATGAATTACGCGGGCATTAAGCCCTTGCGCCTAATCCCAGCGATCTAACGCTTCCTCGTCGGCATCGCGGGCGTCTACCCATTTACCGCCACCCGCTGTGCCCTCTTTCTTCCAGAAGGGCGCGCGGGATTTCAGATAATCCATAATGAATTCCGCCGATTCAAACGCGTCTCCACGGTGGGGTGAGGCGGTCGCCACCATCACAATTTTTGCCCCCGGTAGCAACTTGCCGTACCGGTGAATTATCCGACTGGCTTGCAAAGACCAACGAGTACTCGCCTCAGCCTCGATTTTGGCGAGGGATTTTTCGGTCATGCCCGGGTAATGCTCCAGCTCCATATCCGAAATATCCTGACCGCCTGCGGTGCTGCGCACAAGCCCCGTGAAGGTCACAACAGCCCCGATGTCCGTACGACCAGCCGACAATGCGGTGATCTCTGCACCAACGTCAAAATCCTCGAGTTGCACGCTTACGGACATATCAGCCGCCTGTTACTGGCGGAAAGAAGGCCACTTCGCGAACGCCAACCAGCGATGCGCCGAGTTCGGACAATTCCTGATCCAGCGCAACACGCACCACATCCATATCGCTGAAAGCCAAATCGTAGCGTTCCTCACGTGCGCGCAATTCCGTCACCAGTTCTGCCACGGTTGCGGCGTTGGTCTCGATATCTTCGCGCGGCAGTCCGATACGCTCCCGAACCCACGCAAAATACAAAACTTTCATCAGTTTTCCTCACGCAAATACGGCAGAGATTTGCGAAAATAATCAAAACCCGTCACCAAGGTCAGTACGGCAGCCAATGTGATCAGCACCAAGCCCGTGTAAGTCGCAAAGTCGCTCTCCATTCCGAACACCGCGGCGGCCGTGTAAAATTGCATCATATGACCAATCAAAATCGCGATGATCGCCAGCATTTGTACGGTTGTTTTCCATTTGGCCAGCTTGGTAACCTGCAACTTACCCGCATCCGCCCCAAGGAATTCCCGCAATCCCGACACGAAGATTTCCCGAAACAGGATCAGCGTCGCTGCCAGCAGGATCAGAACGTCTTGCCAAGCCCACTCGTTCATCAGATTGCTGGCTGACAAGCTGACGACCAGTAGCAACGCGATTACAACCATCACTTTATCCGCGATTGGGTCCAGCATCCGGCCGAAGTTACTAATCATGTTGAATTTTCGGGCGATGTACCCGTCAAGGAAATCGGTGATCGCAGCACCAACGAACAGCGTAATAACGATAACATCCGCCATCGGGCTGGAAAACAGGATATAGGGGATAGGCAGGATCAAGGCTGCCAGTAACCGGAATACGGTCAGGATGTTGGGTATGTTCCAGCGCATGATAACTCCTATTGGTTAAGACACTCTTAACGGGTTATTCGCCGCTGTGAAAGAAGCCATAAATATTTTCTGCCATCACATCGGAAATTCCGTCGACGGCTTTCAAATCCGCCAAGCCCGCCCGCGTCGCCGCTTTGGCCGAACCAAAATGCGCCAGTAATGCCCGTTTACGCGCTGCGCCAACACCAGGCACCTCGTCCAGTGGAGTCGCTCCGACAGCCTTGGCACGCCGCGTGCGATGCGCCCCGATGGCAAAGCGGTGGGCCTCGTCGCGCATACGCTGGACAAAATAGAGAACGGGGTCACGATGTGGCAGAATCATGGGGCGTTTGTCGGGTTGATGGAATTCTTCCTTTCCCGCGTCACGATCTTCGCCCTTGGCCACGCCAATGATTGCAACCCCTTCTACCCCCAACACCTTCAGTGCCGAAACCGTAGCCGACAGCTGGCCCTTACCCCCGTCGATCAGCAGAAGATCAGGCCACAGGTCGGTTTTCTTATCGGGGTCTTCCTTGATCAGGCGCCTAAAACGGCGATCCAGCATCTCGCTCATCATGCCAAAATCATCGCCCGGTGACAGGTCTTCGTTTTTGATATTGAACTTGCGGTAACTGGATTTCATCCAGCCTTCGGGGCCCGCAACAACCATCCCACCAACAGCGTTCGTGCCGGAAATATGGCTGTTATCGTATATCTCGATCCGCTGTGGCGGCGCGTCCAGATCGAACGCCTCGGCCAGCCCTGCCAGAAGTTTCGCCTGTGTTGCGGTTTCCGACATCTTGCGGGCCAAGGCTTCGCGAGCATTCCGTTCAGCCCCCTCGACCAACTCGCGCTTCTCGCCACGTTGCGGAACCAACAGCTCGACCTTGCGACCAAGTTGAGTAGTCAGCGCATCCTCCAACAGGTCAGCGTTTTCCACCTCATGGCTTAAAAGCAACAATCGTGGAGGGGATTTGTTACCGTAAAACTGACCAATAAACGCCTCTAGAATTTCGGCAGGATCGGCACCTGTACCTGTGCGGGGGTAATACGCACGATTGCCCCAGTTTTGGTTGGCACGGATGAAAAACACCTGCACACAGGCCTGCCCGCCGTCTTGGTGCAGACCGATGATATCTGCCTCGGAAACCCCCTGCGGGTTGATCCCTTGCGACGACTGTACCGCCGTTAGCGCTCCGATTCGGTCCCGCAACGAGCCGGCCTTTTCGTATTCCATCGCCTCACTCGCCGCTGCCATCTGTTTGGCGAGGTTTTTCTGAACCGCCGTCGATTTGCCTGATAGAAAGCGAACCGCATCTTGTACGGTTTCGGCGTATTCCTGTTTTCTGATCCGGTCTACACATGGTGCTGAACACCGCTTGATCTGGTATTGCAAACAGGGCCGCGTCCGCGCGTTGAAAATCGAGTCGGTGCAATTCCGCAGCAAAAATACTTTTTGCAGATGATGCAGTGTCCGGTTCACCGATTCAGCCGAAGCAAAAGGGCCAAAATACATGCCCTTGCCCTTCTTCGGTCCGCGATGCTTTTTAGCTTGCGGAAAATCTTGATCGGTTGTCACTAGAATATTAGGAAAGACCTTGTCGTCGCGCAGCAGCACATTGTAACGGGGCTTTAGCTGTTTGATGAGGTTTTGCTCCAGCAGCAGCGCCTCGGTTTCTGTCTTGGTGGTTAAAAATATCATCTGCGCTGTGCCAGAAATCATTCGACCAATCCGCGCAGTGTGACCAGTCAACCTTGCGTAACTCGACACTCGTTTCTTAAGGTTACGCGCCTTGCCAACATACAAAACTTCGCCGCTTGCGTCTAGCATGCGATAGACGCCCGGACTGTTATCCAGAGAATTCAGATATTTATGGATGACTCTGAAGCCAGTTTCAGATGGTCCGCCCGCAAGCGCTATGCCTTCTTCCTCAAAACCCTCATTTTGTTCTGTATCTGTCACGGAACTCCTATCGCGCGGTTTTTAGCGATTCTCTGCCTGCTGTATGATTTACAACTACATTTCAAGAGAAAACATGTCCACCGATCCTGTGGATAAGTCTGTTGGTAAAACCCGTATTAAGAAAAAAAATCCAGCAGTACTTGAAAATATTACTGAATGGTTAAATTTTAGGCAGTCACGTAAGATATTGTAATAAAACGATAATTATTATTCAACCCTTATCCAACTGGAAAAGCAAACAGAATCACTCCCAAAAGTTAATAAAAGATTCGTCAAGTGGAAAAGTCTAAGTGCATGCATAAAATTTTGGATTATTTTTAGTGTGCTGAAAAGTAACGGAATTTACTCTACTCCAAGGACATCCTGTGTTTTCCAACTCAAATGTTGCCCGCCATCCATGCAGATCAACTGCCCTGTAAGGCCGTCAATATCCAGAATGAAATCCATAGCTTTACAAATTTCTTCGGGATTTGAGCCACGTTCAAGTATCGTTGCCGCGCGCTGCCGGGCAAAATGCGTTTCGGATTGTCGTGTGCCGATCAGCGTTGGTCCCGGCCCGATTCCATTGACCCGAATGTGAGGGGCAAGAAACTGCGCCGCCGTCTGCGTAAACGCCCATAATCCACTTTTGGCGAGGGTATACGTGGCAAATTCCGGTGTCAGCTTTTTCACACGCATGTCGACCATGTTAATGACACAGGCTTGCGCCACGGGTTCGCCATTCTCGTCTTTAACGGCTTTCGGGGCCTGCCTTGCGAAGGCCTGCGTTAAGAAAACAGGGGCGCGCAGGTTGGAATTGATGTGACGATCCCAGCTTTCAAAACTAGCGTTTTCCAGATTGTCATACTCAAAAATCGAAGCGTTATTGATCAGGACGTCCAACGGACCACCGATGGCATCGACAGCGCGGTCAATCAACGCTTTTGTATCACTTTTTTCTAGCAAATCACCGTGGACAATAGCTGCCTCAACCCCGAACGCAATGGCCTGCTGCGCCGTTTGCTCGGCTTCTTTGGCGCTGCTGGAATAGTGAATAACGACGTTCACACCCTTTGCCGCAAGATGCAAAACCATAGCTTTGCCCAAGCGCTTTGCGCCTCCGGTAATTAACGCGGTCTTCGCCATCTGAACCTCCGGTTAGCGTAACATCGCCATAATATACGCCGCATAGGTTGCCAAGAACAACATTCCCCATATGCGTGTAAGTTTCAAGTGCGTAAACATGAATAAGGCGAGTACTATCGAAGAGGCCAACATGACCCACAAATCATTGTTCAGGAACCGAGGTGAGACCTCTAGCGGGCCAAAGAAACTTGCGACGCCCATAATGGCCAACAGGTTGAACATATTCGACCCGATTACGTTCCCCAACGCCACTTCTGCTTGGCGGCGCAATGCGGCGACCACCGTTGTCGCCAGTTCGGGTAACGAGGTGCCAATGGCGATGATCGTCAGGCCAACAACCTCTTCAGATACGTTATAATCGTTAGCGATTCCCAACGCGCCGTCGATCAGGATATCCGCACCAAACGGCAGACCAATGATGCCCGCAATCATAAAGGCCGCGATCTTCCAGATAGGCATATTGGGGTCGGAATCTTCCAGATCGGGCAATTCCTCGACAAATGGGTTGTCAGACGGCAAGCATTTTCGTGCCCGATGAACGGAGAAAGCTGCATCGCCCAGCATCCCCGACAGCAGCAGCAACAGCACAACACCGTGCCAGATATACAGCGGCCCTAGATACGCCAGCGCCATAAATACAAGCGTGGCGGCAATCATCTGGATATATGTGCGCCGCGTATCACACTGCCCCATATCGAGTGTGACCATGATCGCAGGGATCCCCAATACCATCAACACATTGGCGATGTTGGAACCGACTACATTTCCCAATGCGATCCCCGGTGCCCCCTCAAGCGCGGATTGCACCGCGATCAGCATTTCGGGGGCAGAAGTGCCAAAACCAACGATTGTGAAACTGACAATCAATGCTGGAATGCCCAGACGCAGGCTTAACGATACCGCGCCCTTTACCAGAAAATCTCCGGCGACAAGCAGGATCACAAGGCCAGCAAAGACTCGAAACATATCCATGTATTTATAGCCGTCCTTGTTCGTTAAGCAGCGGGGTCATTTCTTGCATTTACATGGCTCAATGCCAATCAGGTAATTCCCACAGGTCTTGCACTTCTTTGCGCGCGGCAGATCGCGAGGTTTGCGGAATTTTGGCATCCGAAGCTTACCAAATATTCCCAGCACCAGAATTGCGATCAAAAATAACGAAACAGCTTTTATCATGGCACAGTTCTACAATCCGAAGCGGGACCAGTTCAAGCGGTCCTCTACATCCGATATTACACTGGCCGCGCCGAACTTGGCGAAAATTGAGCGTTTAGGCCCGTGGACCGACAAACGAACATCGTCACCAAACAGCTCTTTCATCTTTGGAACCAGATGGCCAATGCCATCAACCAAACCGTTTTCGACCGCTTTCGCGCCCACCCAGATGTCACCTGTAAACAGGTTTTTATCGGCCAAGCGTCCGCCACGCCGCGAAGTTACTTGGTGAATGAAGTTATCGTGGATGACTTTCTGCAACGTTTTTACCCGCTCGATGTCTTCGTCTTTGGCAGGCCGGAACGGGTCAAGCATAGATTTGTCTTCACCTGCCGTATAAACCCGCCGCTCAACGCCTTGGCGCTCCATCAATTCGGCGAACCCGAACGAGGCTGAAATCACCCCGATGGAACCGATGATCGAACTGCCGTCCACATATATCTCGTCAGCACAAGTCGCCAGCCAGTAACCGCCAGACGCCGCCACATCCTCGCAAAACGCATAAACCTTGATGTCCTTCTCATCGGCCAAACGCCTGATACGGGCCGCAATCAGGGCAGATTGCACAGGCGAACCACCGGGCGAATTGATAACCAGCGCCAATGCCTTTGGCTTGCCTTTGTGAAATGCCCTTTCAATCACAGGGGCCATGGCTGCATCGTTCAAGCCGGCCCCGCCAAGACGGCTGCCACCACCAATCACGCCGTTTAGGCGAATAACGGAAACCGTGGGCTTGGATTTAAATCGTTTAATAATTTGTTTCATACGCGCAGATGTATGCAGCCAAGACCTCCGACACAAGCCAAACTACGCAGCTTTGTTTCGGATCGCGCCCTTTATTCAAGCATTTCGCTTGACCACCTCCATTTAGCTTGCACTATTCCCCCACTCAAAACAGGAAAGCCATGCAATACAAAAGCTAGGCCGCAGCTTGAAAACACACTCAAAACGGTTGATTTGAATCTTTCGGACGAGGTTTTGACGGATATTCAGGCCGTTTACCGCGAGCGCCCGATGCCGATCTAGCCTGCCAACAACACCACGGCTGCCGAGCGCGCCTCGGCAGTTACGGAATCCCCCGCCAGCATCCGAGCGATCTCATCAACGCGCGCGTCCGCATCCAACGGGCGTACCTCGGTCAATGTATTCTGGCCATCATCAGACTTCGAAACTTGCCAATGATGCCCGCCAAGTGCGGCAACCTGCGGCGAATGTGTCACTACCAATAATTGCCCGCTCTCAGACAAATCTGCCAATCTGCGTCCTACCGCATCGGCGGTTGCGCCACCTATTCCACGGTCGATTTCATCGAAAATCATGGTTAACCCCGATGCGCGCGAGGTCAGGCAGACCTTCAACGCCAATAGAAATCGTGACAGCTCGCCACCTGATGCGATTTTGTTGATCAGTCCCGAAGGTGCACCGGGGTTTGTGGCCACTGTAAAGACAACACGGTCCCTGCCCTCTGGGCCCGCTTGGTTGGCTTCAGAAATCTGTGTAGTGAACTCGGCGCGCTCCATCTTCAACGGCACCAGTTCGGCTCCCATGGCCGTGTCCAGCTGCCCACCAGCCTCGCGACGGGTTTGCGACAGTGCGGAAGCCAGCGCGTCATAGGTCGCCTCAGCCTCGGTCACCGCGCCTCGCAGCACCAATATGTGATCGGCTCCGGTGTCTATATCCAGTAATCGCGTGCGAAATGTTTCGGTCAATTCGGGTAGTTCATCAGATTGAACATTATGTTTACGCGCCAATGCCCGTATCGCAAACAGCCGTTCCTCAAGATGTTCCAGATCGGAAGGATTGAAATACATTGCCGTAAGCGCATCCTCGATCCCGCGCTGAGCGTCGGCCAACTCCGACAACGAGCGCCCCAATGCTTCGACGGGTTCTTCCAAATGACCACCGGCCTGCGGTGCAGCATCCTCCAGCCAACGGATCGCGTCAGACATCAAGCCTTCGGCCCCGTCCATCGAAACAGCACTATATGCCTTTGAAATACTTTCGCGAATACGCGCAGAAGCCTGCATAAGGCGGCGGCGTGTGTCCAGTTCAGCATCTTCACCAACCTCGGGGGAAAGCTCGTCCAGCTCTTGGACCGAATGGCGCAGGAAATCTGCATCGCGCGAGGCTTCTTCGAGGGCGGCCTGTGCCTCGACCAGCGCTTTGCGCGCCGTTATCAAATCCCGCCAAGCGCTGCGAACAGCTTTAACTTGGTTGCTAGCCCCAGCAAAATCATCTAGATGCGCCCGATGGCCTTTGGGGTCCAACAAACCCTTGTCGTCATTCTGACCGTGAATTTCCACCAGCGTTTCGGACAATGCCCGCAACAGTTCCCCCGAACAAACCTTGTCGTTCACATACGCCCGCTTGCGTCCGTCAGGGCTGTTGGTGCGACGCAGGATCAGGCCGTCGTCAGTCGAATACCCTGCCTCGTCCAGTATCGCGCGGGCGGGGTGATTATCGGTCAGCGAGAACTCGGCCATGACCTCGCCCTGCGCAGCGCCTTGCCGCACGATATCCGAACGGCCACGCCAACCTAATACGAACCCCAGCGAATCCAGAAAAATAGATTTACCCGCACCGGTCTCGCCCGTCAGAACGTTCAAGCCGGGCTGGAAATCCAGATCAAGAGATTCAATTAAAAGGATATTACGGATGGATAGCGTGTGGAGCATGTGGTTATCGGCCCAAATCAGTCAGAATCAGCCGCCAGACATCAAGGCAGCAGCATCAATTTGCCAGACATTACCCGAGTACTGCTCCGCCAGCATTTCGGCAGCCTTCGCAGCCTCGCCCGTTAAACCAAGCAACAGGAACGCCTCGATCAAACGGAACATCGCTTCGGGCGTTTGGGCAGTATTGCCGTAATCCGCAATCACCACACGGAAGCGTTCAATCGCCGCAACATAATGCCCACGTTTCAAGTAATAGCGCCCGATGTCCATTTCCTTGCCCGCAAGTTGGTTCAAGGCAACATCGAACTTTTCCTCGGACAGGCGGGCATATTCTGTACCCGGATATGTCTCGATCAATTCGCTGAATATTTGTAGCGATCGGAAAGTATTCCGCTGATCACGTTTTACATCAACGATTTGGTCATAATAGGAAAGCGCAATCAGATACATCGCTAAAGGCGCATCGGCGGTCGTTGGATAAAAATCCAGATATCGCGCAGCGGCCGCCCGGCTTTCGGGATACATCTGTTCTTCATGATACGCTTTTGCTAAACCGATAATCGCCAGCTTGGCTTCGCCAGAATAAGGGTACAGGCGTTCAACCTCGTTAAAATAATCTGCAGCATCCTCATAGTCGCCCCGGGCAACTTCGGCTGCAGCCAAAGCCATAATCTGGTTCACGGGCATGCCTTCGCTAACCTGATCAGGATTCTTGCTGGAACATGCGGCAACCAGCAAAACCGAAATGAATGCTAAACTGCGGATACTTTGAAGTGCACCTGACATACTATCCCTCGAATAATCCGGCCCCAGATTTGAAACCATTTTCTTATGAACAGGGTTATCACAGGAATTTGGCCGGAAAAAGGATTCTTAGCGCGGAAACTCTCTGAGCAACCTTAAACCGCCACTTCGAGGTCACCGATACACAAGCCTACACCCGGCAATCGCGCGGATTGTTCAACGTTAGCGTCAATAATTTCGTAAGAACTCGGATCAGCGAAAATAGCGCGCAACAGCTGGTTTGTCATTTTGTGTCCAGCGCGAACGCCGCGATAGCAACCCAGAATCGGCATTCCGGCAAGCGCTAGATCGCCCACGACATCAAGAATTTTGTGTCGGACACACTCGTCGCTACGACGGAACCCTTCGGGATTCAGCACCCTGCCGTCATCAATGACAACCGCATTCGCAAGAGATCCCCCATGCGCCAAACCGATTGAGCGCATATACTCGACATCCGAGCGCATACAGAACGTGCGACAGTCACTTAGTTCGCGCACAAAGCTTCCATTCTGCATGTTAATATTGTGATGTTGCTGTCCAATTGCTTGATCCGTAAATGAAATATCGAAATCGATCTCGAACGCGTCGCTTGATGAAATCTCTGCGAATGCTGTGCCATCCACCACGGTAACTGCTTTGAGTACCCGCAAAACCTTCACTGTACGGCCCAAACCGACAACCCCTGCGGACAGTATTTCGCGCACGAAAAGGTCAGAGCTGCCATCCATGATCGGAATTTCCGGCCCGTCAATTTCAATAATCACGTTATGCACACCACAACCAGATATTGCCGCCATCAAGTGCTCGACTGTTGCGACTTCGACACCGGCCTCGTTACAAAGTCGTGTGCAAAGCTGGGTGTCATTCACCAGATCAAAGCGTGCAGGAATGCGGTGGTTTCTATCAGTGATATCTACGCGGCGAAACTCGACCCCAAAATCGGCAGGCGCAGGTAATACGCGCAGCCGTGCTGGACGACCGGAATGTAATCCTACACCAACTAATGTGAACGCCGTGTTTAAAGTAGTCTGCACCCGTAATTCCTGCGTAGAAAAGGCTAATGCCGGATTAATTCTGATTACAGATTCGGGCAACTCAATCTTTGTGACTTTTTGTAACATTGGTAATATTCAGATAAATTACGCCTGAAACGACTACGGGCGGCCGAAAATCAGGCGCCCGAAGCGTTGTATATATTTATTCTAGTTCGCTTGACGCCGCAAAAATGCCGGGATTTCAACGCGACTTAGCTCTTCCTCGTTGATGTCCTCGAACGTCTGTTCATCCTGTTCGTTCAGCGGTGGCTGAAGACGAACAGCAGGCGCCGAAGCACTTGGTCCATGGCCTGTCATGCGATTAATCAGGTTGTTAATAGCAAAGCGTCCCTGCGTTGCGGGAGTAACTTCTGTTTCTGGTTTTTCCTCGATCACTGGAACCTTGGCAACAGCGGCCCGCAGACGACGCAGAGCATCCTCCGATGGGTCACCCGCAGCAGCGATTTCAACCGGTGCGTCAACAGGTGCATCGTCAAACAAAGTTCCTAGGCTTCCTTGTTGCGTATCTGCAAAAGCAGGTTCCACAATCGCCTCGGGTTCATTCACATCTGGTGCAGGATCAATAATTAGCGGTTCGGCCATACTGCGCCGCGGCGCATGTACCGGGTTCACACCTTCGGCGATGTCGATACCAGTCGCAACGACTGAAACCCGCATGATCCCTTCCAAGGATGGATCAAGAGTCGAACCAACGATGATATGCGCGTCGGCATCCACTTCTTCGCGGATACGGTTGGCAGCTTCGTCCAGTTCAAACAACGTCAGATCATGGCTGCCGGTAATGTTGATCAGAACGCCCCGCGCCCCGCGCAAGGAAATCTCGTCCAATAGCGGATTGGCGATCGCTTTTTCCGCCGCCTGAATAGCGCGATCTTCACCCGAAGCTTCGCCGGTACCCATCATCGCCTTACCCATTTCGTCCATTACGGATCGAACATCTGCGAAATCCAAATTAATAATCCCAGGCCGGATCATCAGATCCGTCACACCTTTGACGCCCTGATACAGAACATCGTCCGCCATTGCGAAAGCTTCGGTGAATGTGGTTTTCTCGTTCGCTAACCGGAAAAGGTTCTGGTTTGGAATGATAATCAGCGTATCGACAACTTTTTGCAAAGCCTCAACACCTTCTTCGGCTTGCCGCATTCGGCGAGCACCTTCAAACTGGAAGGGTTTGGTTACAACGCCAACGGTCAGAACACCAAGCTCGCGTGCCGCAGCCGCGATAATCGGTGCAGCACCTGTTCCTGTGCCACCACCCATTCCGGCGGTGATAAAGCACATATGCGCGCCCGCTAGCAAATCTACGATCTCTTCAAGGTTTTCTTCGGCTGCTGCTGCGCCGACTTCGGGGCGCGCACCCGCACCCAGACCTTCGGTCACTTTGGTACCGATTTGCAGTTTCGTGGTAGCGTTGCTTTGCTGAAGGGCTTGCGCGTCGGTGTTTGCCACCACGAAATCCGCGCCCTCCAGCGATTTTTCAATCATATTATTTACTGCGTTTCCGCCCGCGCCGCCAACACCAAATACTGTAATACGAGGTCTCAGATCGGGTTGGTCCGGCATGCTAAGATTCAAAGCCATAATAAGTCCGCCTGTATTGAAGATATACGCCTGCTGATTCCTGACGATACCTTATACTTAACCGTTAGTCACCAATTTTTTGTGACTTAATGCCACAAGATGTTGTAAACTCTGCTGTATGTAGTATTCCCAACGTAGAACACCCCAAAAGCCTCGTTTACCAGTTATTTTTGAACCACCGCATCGCCCGGCGCACCCGTCGGGTTCCTATACGGTCGTCCGGCATTTCGAAATCCCAACATTCGTCCTGCGGATGGCTGGCGTGTAATGCCAATCCGACTGCCGCAGCAAAACCTGATCCGGTCGCAGCTTGCGGCAAACCCATTACACGCAGTGGCTTGCCGATACGGCAGTGTCGCCCCAATATCCGCGTTGCCAATTCATCAATGCCGGGAATTTGGCTTGAACCACCCGTCAAAACGACTTGCTGGCTCGGCAAATACTCGAATCCCGAGACATCCAGACGTTCACGCACCTCTTCCAGTATTTCTTCGACTCTGGGCCGCATCACTCCGATCAATTCGGATCGCGAGATGTGGCGCCGGTCATTTTCCCACTGCGCCATCGGATTAGGAATCTCGATCATTTCTCGATCATCCAAACCAGTCGTAACTACCCCGCCATGCAGGGTTTTGATGCGCTCGGCCACCGCTTGGGCAACCTGCAGCCCCTGCCGAATATCGTTGGTAATATGATCCCCGCCAAGTCGCACCGCGTCCGCATAAATTAACTGCTTCTTGATAAATACCGATATGCCTGTAGTTCCAGCACCCAAATCAATACAAGCAGCACCCAGTTCTTGTTCGCTCTCTACCAAGCTTGACAGCCCGCTGGCAAACGAGGAAATAGACAGGCCCGCAACTTCTAGATCGCATTGTTTCACACAGTGTAAGGC
>JAPYON010000046.1 GCA_029938175.1 Paracoccaceae bacterium
CCGGACTCTTTTGCAGCCCTGCGGGTCATAGCCATCCAAAAATCATTGAGGCAGTGCATCAAGCAATGCAGAACTTCACCTATGTTGCGCCATTCGGCTCTGGCCACCCGCTAAGTTTCGCTCTTGCAGAACGTGTCGCAAGGTTGCTGCCCGAAGATTTTAACCATGTATTTTTCGTTAACTCCGGATCTGAAGCGATTGATACCGCATTGAAAATGGTCATGGCCTACCACTCGGCTTTGGGCTGCGATCGCACTCGATTCGTCAGCCGCGAGCGTGCCTACCACGGGGTGAATATCGGCGGCGTTTCCCTTTCTGGTATGGTTAACAACCGTAAAACCTTCCCGTCCGTTATGCCAAACGTGGTGATGATGCGCCACACGTGGAACGAGGACGAACTATTTGTACGCGGCCAGCCAGAGCGCGGCGTTGAACTGGCGAACGACCTGCAACAAATGGTCGAAAATTACGGTGGCAACACGATTGCAGCCTGTTTTGTAGAACCTGTCGCAGGGTCTACGGGCATTATCGCGCCACCCAAAGGGTATCTGGAACGCCTGCGCCAGATTTGTGACGAGAACGGAATCCTGCTGGTTTTTGACGAGGTTATCACCGGGTTTGGCCGCCTCGGCGACAAGTTTTCTACCGATGTGTTTGGCGTGGAGCCGGATATTGTGACCTTGGCCAAAGCATTAACGAACGGCTCCATTCCGATGGGCGCTGTGGCGGTGACAGACCGTGTTTATGATGTGATATCGGACCAAGCGGCACCGGGTGCTATCGAGTTTTTCCATGGGTACACATATTCCGGCCATCCGGCAGCTTGTGCAGCGGGCCTTGCAACCATGGCTATCTTTGAGGAAGAAGGGCTGTTTGAGCGGGCGGCTGAAATGTCACCGTATTTCCTTGATGCGGTGTATACGCTGAAAGATCACCCTTTGGTCAAAGACATACGCGGGATTGGTATGATTGCAGGTGTCGAGTTGCATTCAAACGGCACGCCTGGCCAACGTGGAGGCAGGACGCAGAGCGATCTGTTCTGGAACGGGATGCATGTGAAGTTCACGGGAGATACGGGCATCCTTGCACCCATGTTTGTCGCCGAGAAGGCACATATTGACGAAATGATTGGCAAATTGACGAAGACTCTGAGCGAATTGTCGATCTAGCGTCAGGAAAGTTGGAGCGCGCTCAAGCGCTCCGACAGTTTCTTAAAGGTCGACCTCGATGGCATCGCCCGATGCGATAGCAAGATCGACAGCGGCCGTTGCAACCGCCAAATCCTGCAAACCAACACCAGTTCCGTCAAACAGTGTGATTTCCTCGTCTGTGGTCCGACCTGAATGCAAGCCGTTAATAACCGCTCCGATGACCGTAATCTGGCTTTTAGTAATCAATCCCTCTGCAATCGGATGCTGACATTCGCCAATTGTTATCGATTGCGCAATCTCGTCGGTAAATACTTTAGCCTTGGCTATCAGGGCAGATTCAACCTCTTGTTTGCCGGAAGAGTGAGTCGCCACACCCCTAACGGCCAATGCATCGCTTAAGCCAAACACGGCGTTCGAGGCCCCACGAACCTTGAACGCCCCAGCCTTTTGAAAATTCTCGCATTTGAAAAACAACTCGGCACCAGTTAAGTCGTTCATGAACGTACTGGTCAGGACCGGCGTTTTATGAATGTAGGGTGTGATGCGTTCACGTGCGATCTTCACGTCGTCAAATGTGGGGATGTACATCAGGTGTCCGTCAAGCAGTAGTTCGATAGTACTCTTGCGCCGCCACAACGCCAGACCCTAGCGTAATAGGCAGACCAAGATCAACCATGGCCATCTCGGCCGTTGCGATGCCGGAAAGCACCATAACGTCGGTTATGCTGCCAAGGTGTCCGATGCGGAATACTTTGCCTGCTACTTTGCCCAAACCACCGCCAAAAGAGACGTTGTATTTCTTGGATGCGTGGTTCACCAGCGCCGTAGCGTCGAACCCTTCGGGCACCAGAATTGCAGTAACCGAGTCGGAATAATTAGCATCGTTAGTTGCACATATTTCTAGACCCCAAGCCCGAACTGCTTCGCGCACTCCCTCCGCAATGCGGCGGTGACGGGCGAAAACGTTGTCTAAACCCTCGTCCAGCAGGATTTCGGTGGATTTAGCCAAACCGCTAAGCAGGCCAACAACTGGCGTGTACGGATAACCATTAACCTTCAAGGCAGCGATCATTTCGCGGATATCATAATAGAAACGCGGTAGATCGGCATCATCCATGACAGATATCGCTTTTTGGCTAACGCCTACGATTGCCAAGCCTGTCGGCAGCATGAAACCTTTTTGCGAACCTGCGATTGCGATATCAACCCCCCACTCGTCCATGCGGAAATCCATCGACCCGATGGAGCTAACACCATCGACAAACAACAACGCAGGGTGGCCAGTGTCATCCATCGCACGGCGCACGGCCGCAACATCGCTAAGGACGCCAGTCGCGGTTTCGTTATGCGTCACCAGCACTGCTTTTATTTCATGGTTCGTGTCAGCTTTCAGCGTTTCAGCGTATTGATCCACCGGACACGCTTCGCCCCACTCAACGGCGTGCACCTGCATATCAAGGTCGTGGCGATTGCACATCTCGATCCATTTTTCCGAGAACATACCTTGTGCGGCGGCCAGAACCTTGTCGCCAGCGGATAGAGTATTACTGATAGCAGCTTCCCAACCAAGGGTGCCGGAGCCTGGGAAAATGACAACTTCGCCAGCTTCGGTCTTCAGGATTTTCTTCACACCTGCCAGCGCTGGCTGGATGATGCCCTCGAAGGCGCCGGAACGGTGGTCGAGCGTTGGAATGCTGTACGCGTTGCGGATTACCTCGGGGATATTTGTCGGGCCGGGGATGAAAACAGGGTTTTGGTTGAACATGGTTCACTCTCGTATTCTTGGGTTTCCTCTAAACTATATTTTAAGTGTTGATTTTTCAATGAAGAGCGCGCCGAGGGCATGCGCTGCATTGCCGCCCCTATTTTCGACGCTTATGGCGACCCGATCGCTGGCCTGTCGATATCCGGCCCAACCTTTCGCACCCCACAGAATGCAACGCACGAGATTGGCGAAATCGTCAGCCGGCCTGCCCACGAGGTAAGCCGCATGCTGGGCGGCAAGGTACTGTCAAAGGTGTGAATGTTGGACCCGCGTAGACCTAAACGATTCCACGAAACCGCTCGGGTATCTTCACAACAGGATTGCCACGTATCATTCCCGGTTTGTTCAATGCGTATATCGGACGGCGATATGTCTGCAATTTGCGCGCTGTTGGAAAATACGCGTCACCATCCACGGGTTCGGATTTAGCTATAATCTTGAACAGGGCCTCGCGTCGGGACAAATGATTGGTCCAGCCGCTCGCCAAACGGTCAGTATCGGCTGCTTTTCCTGTTGCCAGTTGGAAATCCACCATGCCGAAGTGAAACAGGAACAGGTTAGGGTCAATGTGGAAATTATGCCCTTTAATCCGATGCATGCCAGAACCCCAAGTTACAGGGTGAAAAGCTACGCTGGGTTTGGTGTAACGCGCTGACAAATGTGCGAACTGGCGTTGATCCAGAAAGGGGCGCTCCGGATCAAGCGGTGCCTCTAGTTCGAGGTGCTGCCCGACGTCCATCCCCAACCCCGAGAGCGATGTTCGGAATTTCGAAGTCGAAAGATATTCGGCGAGTGACACGTTCAGGTTAGGATCGACCACAAGAAATTCATCGACATCCGTTACGATCACCGCATCAAAATACCGGAACAGCCCACGGGCGAGGTCCGACATCGCGCGCGCGCGTCGGGAATCCCCCTTGAATCGAGTGGTCTGTAGATGCGGCAATACCAGTGTGTTAACCACAGTTAACCATTCTGGGATCGTTTGATCATGTCCGTCGATAAAGACAAACAAATTCTTAATTCCCAGTTCCTGACCATAATAATCCACCCATTTTTGGAGATAGATCGTATCGTTACGAACAGTCGTTATTGCAGCAAAGCGTTTCTGCGCAGGATTTTGAACGGTGTCGGTCATTATGGTATCCGTACCAATGCGTTTCAGCCCCGACTATCGCAATATTTCGGTTTCGCCTAGGACTATCGACCCATCAGCAAGCCTTAATCCACCACATACTGTCGTCATTGTATGCATGGATAAACAGCTGACCGGTGCTAGTTAACGTTTTTCAGCGCCACATCTTCAACGAAACGAAGCAATATAGGGATATATGCAGCGAACAATATCGTCATACTGGGCTTTTCAAAGTAGACTTCAGTCACCCCAAACGTGAATAGGCTTCCGCCGATAAAAACAAGCGTTAGCGCGGCCTCTGGAGCAATATTTCTTATGAAAAGCTTTATTCCGATAACGAACGGCAGCCCAAGTATCGAGACAAAAAAGATTAATCCGCCGATGCCATCTTTCATCCATACGTCCAAAAATTGGTTATGGACGTGATTATACGATTGAATTGGATTGGTTATTGGTGATTCGATAATGTTGTTGAACTGAAGTAACCCGTAGCCTTCCCAGTCGGCTCGTCCGAACAGGATGTTTAGCGATACTAATATCATAAATGCGACGAACACGTAGTAATAGAGCTTCGAGAAGGTATGTTTTCCTTTCAGAAAAACGGTATGGGTTGGGCTCGCCAGTACGCGAATAAAAAAGCTAGTATTATGAATAGGACGGCAAGTTGTTTGACGAAACCCGTAAAGAATATTGCAATAAAGAAAAAATATAAAGTGAGTTATGCGAATAGTGCATCTCGCGAGAGCCGTGTCAGATATGATGTCACGGTTTGCTGTCCTTTGATCGTTATAGGATCCGTACACAAGTATGCCAATAGTAGTACGGCGTTCAACCCCGATATGCATAAGAAACCGCAAACTCGCCGATTTTAGCAAGTTTACGGTTTCTTATGTTCTCCGCAATTCAGGCAGGTCCGCAGATTTCTTCTAATATACCGCAGCGCTAAACTCTAGGATAGGGAAGGCTGCAGCGTTGTTATTCTTGCATTGAACGATTCCTTCGGGGCGAAGATCAAAAGACCCACCTATTTCCACGTCCTGTCCAGCACCGCCAGCCAGTTATCACTACACAGTTTCGCCATTAACGCGTCGTTAATACCATGTCTGCGCATGGCGTTGCGAAAGTTCGACAGCCCTGCAATGTCTCCGATCGCATCCGGCATCTCTGCTCCATCGAAATCCGATCCCAGCCCCACCCGGTCTTCGCCCAAATGGGTTATCAGATGGTCGAGGTGCCGCATCATCACGTCCAGACCCGTAACCGACTGCATCTGCCCATCCGGCCGCAGAAACGCTACGGCAAAGTTTAGACCGACCATGCCGTCGCTGTCTTTTATCATAGCCAACTGCTCGTCCGTCAGGTTCCGGGCGTGTGGGCTGATGGCATGGCAATTGGAATGTGTCGCCACCAGCGGCGCGTCACTGATTTTCGCAATATCGCGTATACCCGCAGCGTTTAAATGTGACAGATCCAACATGATGCCAAGGCGGTTACATTTTCGAACCAGATCCTTGCCTGCATTCGTCAGCCCCGCGCCAATATCTCCGTCCGAGGGATAGCGAAACGGCACGCCATGTCCGAAAACCGTCGGCCTACTCCAGACCGGACCAAGCGAACGCAACCCCAGCTCATACATAGTTCCCAGCATGTCAAGATTGGCATCTATCCCTTCGGCCCCCTCGATATGCATGATTGCGGCCATTAACCCGGTATTAAGACAATCACGAATTTCCGAAGTGGTTACGCAAACCTTAAGTGCGCCGTCGGACTCCAACTGGCGCAGAATATCCACCTGCGCCAACATGATCGGTTTGGCCACTTCAAAGGGTAGGGAATCTGGCAGGGGTAGGTCGTATTCCGATTGCCGCATCATTTCGTAATAATGATCTAAGTTTCCGGGTGAGGGGATGTAGATCGCAAAAAACCCGCCACCGAAACCACCAATTTTTGCCTTTGGAACGTCGATGTGGGCGGTGTTTCCGTCCATAAACGCCTTGCGCGCGCCCTCGCCGGTTTTAAGTTGCAGGGACAGAACATCGTTATGGCCATCGAAAATGGGCGGAAAAGCAGGGTTGGTCATAGCAGCCTAGGCAGTTGGATTTGTGACCCCAGACTGTTTGTTAATTCCAAGTTGATTGCAAATGAAATCCTAGGTCCCGCAGAAAGTCGCCTGCACTATTTCTTCGGGTTGCGGGGCGTTTTCGTATTCAACGTGCTCTGTCTGCTCGCGGTAAGGATTGCTTAACACTTTGTGCAGCTTCTCGAAGGGCTCCAAATCGCCGGTTCTGGCCGCGGCCAACGCCTCTTCAACTCGGTGGTTTCTGGGTATGAACACAGGGTTAACCTGCTCCATCAGAAAAACATCCGCATTTGAACCCCAGTTGACCAACCATTCATCCAACGGTGCAACGTTGGTAAACAAATCCTTAACGTCTGCTAAATCTCCGGTCCGAACGCCAGCGGTTAAATGCCGGAAGAACAGCGTGAAATCGACTTCTCCGACGGTCAGAACCCCCATCAATTCGGTGGCCAATGCACGATGAGTTTCAGTATCGCCAACCAGTCCGATCTTTGCAGAAAAGCCGGAATAAAACGCTTTGGTAAAGGCCGGTGCGAACCGTTCCAGCGCCTTTTGCGCCTCAACCTCGGCATCCTCGCCCAGTATCGGACCTAAGGCCTGCGCCAGTTGCGCCATATTCCAGTGCGCCATTTCGGGCTGGTTGTTCCACGCATATCGGCCTTGTCGATCAATCGAACTGAAGACGGTTTCGGGGTGGAAATCATCTATAAAAGCGCAGGGGCCGTAATCAATAGTCTCGCCGGAAATGGCACTGTTATCGGTGTTCATAACCCCGTGGATGAAGCCCAACAGCATCCATTGCGCCACCAGTTCGGCTTGCTTTACAATAACTCCCTCCAACATGGCGCGCACCGGACTGTCAGCCTTTGCTGCCGCTGGATAATGCCGCTCAACCACATGATCCGCCAGTAATTGCAGCGCGTCGGTATCTTTGCGGGCATAATGAAACTGGAAAGTTCCAACGCGAATATGGCTTTGCGCGACACGGGTTAAAACTGCGCCTGCCTCGTAACCATCCCGTAAAATCTGTTCACCTGTCGTTACAGCAGCCAGTGCGCGGGTGGTTGGCACACCAAGAGCTGCCATCGCCTCGCTGACCAGATATTCCCGCAGAACGGCGCTCAGCGTCGCACGGCCGTCACCGTTGCGCGAAAACATAGTCTGGCCCGAGCCCTTTAACTGGATGTCGCGCCGCACGTCATCACGCCCGATAACCTCGCCAAGCAATACCGCGCGCCCGTCGCCCAGTTGCGGATTCCAGCCGCCAAACTGGTGACCGGCATAGGCTGTTGCAATCGGATTAGCACCCTCGGGGATGACGTTCCCCGCCAGAATGTCCGCACTAAGCGCATCGGCATTAACGCCGATTTCACGCGCAAGAGCTTGATTTAGTTTTACAATAGCGGGGGACGCAACAGGGACTGGCAGCTGCTTTGAAAAAAACTGCTGAGGGAGACGCACATAACTGTTGTCGAATTGGAATGGCATAGGGATGTCCTGTTTACGAGTTATTATCCGTATATAGGTCGGGCGCTCAGTTATTTCTATTGTTAACGCTTATTTAAGTTTTTTCCAGATTTCGAAATCGCATTGTGCGTTTCCGGCCGTGCAACCTTCCAGCGTCATTGAAACCTCGGTTAATATAGCGGTGCCGAGGTAGGTCATAAACTTTGGAATATCTGGATGCTTCATCGTAAATCCGGACTAAGAACCATCTGCCCGCGGGGCCAACCCATTGCACATTTAAAAACCGTCACTCACGCGCGTGCGGTACAGCAAATCGCCTTCTGTGCGGACAAGGATGAATTGCTCACCGTTGCGTAAATATACGCCGATAATTTCAGCACTGGCAGTCCTTGCCAGCGTAACAGCCCCTAAAATAAACGTTGTAGCAATTGCAAGTAGCCTATTAATATTACTCACCCCTACGGATGTCTTAACTCTCCGAGCAAACCATACATTAATGATTGCGAATGTATCAGCAAAATATTGAACTTATTAACGGGATGCCGTTAGCCATCCTTAGGGTTTAAAAGTCTCGTTAAAAACGGGACGTTTGACCGTGGTTAGATGTGCGGCACACGAACAGCGCGCGACGCCATTGGTCAGTCATCCATCTTCAACGCATTAATAAACGCCTGCTGCGGAATGGCCACCTTTCCGAATTCCCGCATCTTCTTTTTACCTTTTTTCTGCTTGTCCAGCAGCTTGCGCTTACGGGTCATGTCGCCGCCGTAACATTTAGCGGTCACGTCTTTGCGCAATGCGGATATGGTCTCGCGGGCAATAACCCGTCCACCGATTGCCGCTTGAATTGGCACTTTGAACATATGCTGCGGGATCAGTTCTTTCAGCTTGGCGCACATCGCACGACCACGCGCCTCGGCGCGGGCGCGGTGAACCATGGTTGAAAGCGCATCCACAGGCTCTTCGTTGACCAAAATTTGCATTTTTACCAGCTGATCTTCGCGATATCCGTCGATCTCGTAGTCAAAACTGGCATAGCCCTTGGTCACGGATTTCAGACGATCATGAAAGTCGAAAACCACCTCGTTCAACGGCAAATCATAAACAACCATAGCGCGAGACCCGACGTAGGTCAGATCTTTCTGGATTCCACGCCGATCCTGACAAAGTTTAAGCACATCGCCAAGATATTCGTCAGGCACAAGGATCGTCGCTTTGATGCGCGGCTCTTCGATGTGGTCAATCAGCGTGGGGTCAGGCATGTCAGCAGGGTTGTGCAGATCGATCAGCGAACTGTCGCGCATATGCAGCTGATAAATCACGCTCGGGGCGGTCGTAATCAAGTCGATATCATACTCGCGCTCGATCCGGTCACGGATGACCTCAAGGTGCAATAGCCCAAGGAACCCGCAACGGAAACCAAACCCCAGCGCCGTAGAGCTTTCGGTCTCGAAGTTGAAGGAGGCATCGTTTAACGCCAGCTTTTCGATACTTTCGCGCAAATCTTCGAATTCGGCAGCGTCCACTGGGAACAGGCCACAGAATACCACCGGTTGCGCTGGCTTGAAACCGGCGAGAGGGTCTGTCGTACCCTTCTTCTCGTGCGTAATCGTGTCACCAACACGCGTATCGCGAACTTGTTTGATCGAGGCGGTCAGGAACCCGAGTTCCCCAGGCCCAAGGCTGTCCACATTTGTCATTTCAGGTTTAAACACGCCAACTCGGTCCACCGGATAAACGGCATTCGTGTCGATCATACGGATACGGTCGCCTTTTTTCAAACGTCCGTCGATCACGCGGATCAAAACCACAACGCCTAAATACGCGTCGTACCAACTGTCCACCAACATAGCTCTCAGAGGCGCATCTTCAATGCCTTCCGGTGCGGGCAGTCGGGTGACGATAGCCTCAAGTACTTCGGGGATACCAAGACCTGTCTTTGCCGAGATCATCACTGCCTCCGAGGCATCAATACCGATCACATCTTCGATCTGTTCACAAACCCGCTCCGGCTCGGCGGCAGGCAGGTCGATCTTGTTCAGCACCGGAATAATCTCGTGATCTGCTTCAATCGCCTGATACACATTCGCCAAGGTCTGCGCCTCGACGCCCTGCGCGGCATCGACAACTAACAAAGATCCTTCAACGGCCCGCATCGAGCGGCTGACCTCATAGGCGAAATCAACATGGCCCGGCGTGTCGATCAGGTTCAGAACGTAATCCTCACCATCGTGCGCACGATAATCAATCCGCACGGTGTTGGCCTTGATGGTAATCCCGCGCTCGCGCTCAATATCCATACTGTCGAGCAACTGCGCCTTCATATCCCGATCCGCCACCGTGCCGGTGTGCTGGATCAAGCGGTCAGCGAGCGTCGATTTACCGTGATCAATATGCGCCACGATGGAGAAATTACGGATTTTTCTTATGTCTGTCATGGGACGGGGGTATGGTGGTGTTTGCCCCAAGGGTCAAGAGGATAGCGTAGGGTGTTCGACCCCCACGCATGTGTCAGTATTGCTCGCAATGCGCAGCCAACGAAGTTCTTCGGTTTACAAGGTGGACAATAGTCCTTTGCTCGCAGTCTCGATCATATCGAAAACTTTGGAAAAATTGTCCTCGAAGTACGGATCGGGAACCTCGTCGCGGTTCAGTTCTGGTGCATATGGCAAGAATAATTCAATGCGGGCTTTGGAGCCGGCGGGCTGGACGTTTCGTAAATCCTGCAGATTTTCGAAATCCATAGCGATGATCAGATCGAACGTCTCGAAATCAAGTGCCGTAACCTTGCGAGATCGGATCGGCGAGATGTCGTACCCGCGCTGTCGCGCCTCGGCACTAGCGCGTGGGTCTGATCGCCCACCGTCATGCCAGCCAGAGGTTCCGGCGCTGTCGATATGCAACCCGCGCCCCTCGGCCAGAACTCGAAACACCGCCTCGGCGGTGGGCGAGCGGCAGGTGTTTCCAAGGCATACAAACAGGATAGATCGGATCATGAGGGGAAAACTAGCGCAACTGGATCGCGATAGCTAGTGGTCCTTCAAACCGTACCATGTATACGCCGCCTTAAGGTAATGACGTCTGAACCCTGGCAACGTAAAGGGTTGAAGCGGCTGGCGCAACACTGCTGGCATATCCAGCGCTTCTGTTTCGCCTGCGATAATATCCGCAATCTGACGTCCCGCCCAAGACGCCATCGCAACACCGCTGCCGTGATAGGCAAGGGGGGCGTATTGGCCCTGTTCCAACGGCCCTATATAGGCGGAAAGATTACGCGACAGGCACTCAAGGCCGGACCAGAAATGCGGGGTTTCGATATGCGCCCACGCCGGGAACAGGCATTCAAAACTGGCGCGGACATTCCGTTTCATCGCCACCTCATCGCGTGAAGAGAGGCCTGTGCCTCCACGCATTCCAAACAGAAATAGCCCGTCGCGTAGCAGGCGTACGTAGTGCAACAGGTTGCGGGTATCGGCGGCCAGTTCTGTGGATGTCCAGCCTTGGGCTTGTTGTTCCGAAACGGTTAACGGGCGGGTGACGAGGATGTTGGACAGGATCGGCAGAAACCATCCCGACAACGCAGACGGCATGCCCTCGATCTAATATCCATTGGTGGCGAACAGGACTTTTTTTGGCCAATACGCTGCCTTTTGGTGCTTGCAGTCGAAAGCCGCCCCCTTCGGCTTTGACGCTTGAAACCGCAGAGTTGGCAAATATCTCTACCCCTGAACACTGCGCAGCCTCGGCTAAGCCCAACACATATTTCAACGGGTTTAATCCAAACCCCAGTGGCAAATAAATTCCTCCGTGGAAGGCAGCACTGCCCAGCCCACGTTCACGCAATTCCTCGGCACTTAATACGGGCACGTTGACGCCGTGAATGTCTTTCAACAACTAGGCATCGTCAGGCATCGTCAGGCATCGTCAGGCATCGCGGCGAAATCCGAAGGGCGGTGGGCCAACGAATACTCGCCATTCCCGCATCTCTCGGCATCGATGCCGTAGGTCTCGAGGTGCTGTCACCAAATCAATCGCGCCGCGCTGGGCTTTGAAAAATCGCCCTGCTTCGGCCCGACGGAACCGTTTCAAAACCTTTGCATCCGACAGTTTAGCACCACCCAAACCAACAAACCCGCCATTACGCCCTGATGCCCCCCACCCAGCCCATGCTGCATCCAGAACGGTGGCTTTCAGTCCGAATTTCTCGGTTAACCGCAAAGTCGCATTCAGCCCTGTATATCCGGTACCGATGATCGCGACATCCGTGCGGACGTCGTCAACAAGGGCGGCTTGAACAGGTGTTTAGGTCGTGCTCCGCCAAAAACTTCCGGAATCGGGCACAACCCTATAGGCGCTGCCGTGGTAAAGGCGTTTCATGGTGCGCAAAATAGCGGATAATGAGGCACGGCCAC
>JAPYON010000047.1 GCA_029938175.1 Paracoccaceae bacterium
TAGTGCTGAGATTCAGCCCGAGAGGGTTGATACCGGAAAAAGGAGGGCGATAGACGCTCTCTGTAATCCTATTCACCGACCAATCGGAATTGCGAGTCCGTATAACCCATAATCAGGTGGAGATCTGAACCTTAACAAGGCCGACAAAATAAGCAGGATTCGCTGTTTTACTGATTGCTTCCATGCCTGTCGCACATCGGAAATAATTGCTACTTATCAAAATTACATCGCGAAAACAATGCTTTAACATCTTGACTTTACCATTGTATTTTGCCATATATGCCTCGCAACACATTGGGTGCTGAGCGCGGTTCGAATTTGAACAACCGCGGCACTTCGGCCCTTTTCGTGTAACCGTTGCCGCGAATCTACTCGGGCCGGAATACAGGGCCCGAGGCGACTTTTCCTCATCCTACCTATCCAACCGGATTCTCCCGTTTCGCGGGGTGTAGGATATTGAAGAACTGCCGCAAGAGAGCCCATAACAGGGAGAATAAAATGACCCAAGCCTATGACCCAAGCACAGACGGTGCAAAAATGTCCTTTCGCGAAGGGATGAGTTACAGCGACTATCTGCATCTCGAAAATGTTCTAGCGCAGCAGCATCCGTTGACCGACGCTCATGACGAAATGCTGTTTGTTATCCAGCATCAGACCAGTGAGCTGTGGATGAAACTGGCGGTTCACGAAATGTCAGCAGCGCGTAACGCGATGAATGCGGGCCAGATGCCGCAGGTGTTCAAGATGCTATCGAGGGTGTCGCGCATCTTTGAACAGCTCAATAATGCGTGGGATGTACTGCGAACCATGACGCCGTCGGATTACACCAATTTTCGCGAGGCACTTGGACCATCCTCGGGGTTTCAATCCTATCAGTACCGGATGATCGAATTCGTTCTGGGTAACCGCAATCCGAACATGCTCAAGCCACACGAACAGCTTCCATGGGTTCACAAGATGCTGTCGGACGAGCTGACCCGCCCCAGCTTTTACGATGATGTGATCCGATTGTTGTTCACCAAGATTGACGGGGTTGACGCCGAATTCCCGACACCATTACTGACCGAGCCGCACAAATCCGTTCCAGAAGTTCAGGCCAAATGGAAATTGGTCTACGAAAATCCCGAAAAGTATTGGGAGCTTTACGAACTGGCCGAGAAACTGATGGACCTTGAAGACTACTTCCGCCGCTGGCGCTTCAACCATGTTACCACGGTTGAACGCATTATCGGGTTTAAACGCGGCACCGGTGGCACATCAGGTGTGAAATACCTGCGCCGTATGCTGGACGTGGTTCTGTTCCCTGAACTATGGGATTTGCGGGGAGACCTGTGACTATGACGATTTCCCAGCTCCCCCGAAAAGACCTGTTCGACCTGCCTGAAGGGGTGATTTACCTCGATGGCAACTCGCTGGGTCCGCTGCCTAAATCGGTTCCGGCACGCTTGAACGAGGTTGTTACAACTGAGTGGGGCAAAAGCCTGATCCGTGGCTGGAATGACGCGAAATGGATGGAGCAACCCGCAAGAGTTGGCAACCTCGTGGCGCGTCTGATTGGCGCGCCCGAGGGCAGTGTTGTGATGGGAGACACCTTGTCCATCAAGGTCTATCAAGCTTTGGCATCGGCGCTGGAAATGCGTCCTGAGCGCAAAGTTGTCCTGACTGACAGCGGCAATTTCCCCACCGATATTTATATGGCCCAAGGGTTGATACGCTCGCTTGCGCAAGGTCACGAATTGCGTATTGCTGCGCCCGAAGAGGTGATGGACATGATCGACGATAGCATCGCGGCGGTTATGCTGACCGAGGTTGATTACCGTTCGGGGCGGCGCCACGACATGATGACTATCACCGAAAAGGCCCATAAAGCGGGTGCAGTGATGATCTGGGATCTTGCCCATAGCGCTGGTGCTGTTCCTCTCAACGTCGCCGAGACAAATTGCGAATTTGCGGTTGGGTGCACCTACAAATACCTCAATGGTGGGCCCGGCGCACCGGCCTTCATTTATGTCCGTCCTGACATTGTCAACCAGGCACGCCCGGCGCTTTCCGGCTGGATGGGCCATGACGCACCTTTTGCCTTTCATATGGATTACCAGCCTGCAAATAATATCGAGCGCATGCGGGTCGGAACCCCGCCAGTTTTGCAGATGAGCGCGCTAGAAGAGGCTCTCAAGGTCTGGGATGGGGTGGATATGGCTGACATCCGCACAGCCTCAATCAAGCTGTCAGAGCAATTCATTGCCGAGGTAGAGGCGCAATGCCCGCAACTGACCCTCGCCAGCCCGCGCGAGCCCGATCTGCGCGGATCTCAGGTATCTTTTGCCTTTGAGAACGGTTTTGCTGTAATGCAGGCGCTGATTGCACGCGGGGTTATCGGTGATTTCCGCGCCCCAGACATCATACGTTTTGGCTTTACACCGCTTTATCTGGACAGCGGCGACATCAGCGCAGCTGTAACGGTGTTGCGAGAGGTACTAGAAAGCGAAAGCTGGAAAGATCCAACCTATCAACAAAGGGCCGGAACCGTTACCTGACCGGAACGCAGTTTCCGGTTCGCGGTTACCTAGGTGCATTACAATGGGCAGCAGGACATACGACACAATCATCCTCGGCGCTGGTGCCGCAGGTTTAATGTGCGCCCTGACCGCAGGTCAGCGCGGTCGACGTGTGTTGTTGCTGGACCATGCCAACAAAGTAGGCAAAAAAATCCTTATCTCGGGCGGTGGGCGCTGTAATTTCACCAACTTGAACCCAGATCATGACCGTTTTCTGTCTAAAAACAAACACTTCGCAAAATCCGCGCTAAGTCGCTATACGGCAAAGGATTTCGTCGCACTGGTCGGTCGTTACAGTATTGCATGGCACGAGAAAACTCTCGGACAGTTGTTCTGCAATGGATCAGCCAAAGAAATCGTTGCTATGCTGCTGAAAGAATGTGCGTTGGGTAATGTTGAAATCCGTCTGGATCAACAGGTTGCCGAAATCGCCCACATAAATGGTGAGTATATCGTTAACGGCAACAAAGCAGCGACGCTTGTTATCGCAACCGGAGGCCCTTCAATCCCGAAAATGGGCGCAACCGCGTTTGCCTATGACATCGCTCGCCAGTTCGGGTTGAAAATCGTAGAGCCAACCCCCGCCCTCGTCCCCTTCACTTTAAGCAGCGATGAACAATTGTTCCGCGCACTATCTGGAGTATCAACCGAGGTTATCGTTCGTTGCGGCAAAACCACCTTCCGCGAGGCCGCGCTTTTTACGCATAAAGGCCTGTCCGGTCCCGCAATTTTGCAAATCTCATCCTACTGGAAACATGGTCAAAGCATCACTACAGATTTCCTGCCTGACCTGCGGCCCGGATGGCTTATCGTCGCAAAAAAAGACCGCCCCCGATCGCATTTCCGCGCCGTTTTGGGGCAGCACTTACCTGATCGCCTGACACAAGCCCTTGCCGAACGAATTTTAATAAATAGCGAATTGGCTAACATACCGGACAAAATTCTCACAGAAATAGAAGAAAAACTAGCAAATTGGGTATTCACCCCTAACGGAACCGAAGGCTTCTCCAAGGCCGAAGTTACATTAGGGGGCATCGACACAAACGGCCTGTCTTCACAAACCATGGAAGCAAAAAACCAACCCGGCCTGTACTTCATTGGCGAAGCCGTGGACGTCACCGGATGGCTCGGCGGATATAATTTCCAATGGGCGTGGTCCAGTGGATGGGCCGCCGGGCAAGTCGTCTAGCCTTCTCGTATGAACGGAATGTCCGGTACTTCGGTATCTAGTTCACGCGCATATTGGTGCCCCGCGTAAACCGCCATCGCAATCGTTCCGGGCGCATGGCAGTCGGCAATTCGGCTAACAGAAAGAATACCGTTATCCGCGAACGCATCGCTATGCGCCATCAACGCCTGATGAACCGACGTGTCAGGAATACGCATCGTAACCGGAATCACCGTATCGGCCGCAATTCGACGCTGGAAACCGGTATATTCGCACGCCAACGACACCGAACCCTCATCGAGTTTAACAATCGAATGTGTGCAAATCATATCAACGCCTTTTTGCAACAAGCGCTGCTGGATTCTGTGCTGCTCCATCGTATTTTCTGACCACTCGGCGGCCATTGTCGAAGGTGTTACCAGCGTCACCTCGTGCCCCTGATCTCGCAACCTTTCAGCAATCACGCTGCCCATATAGTAATGCTCGTCGTCGAAAACCACCACACGACCTGTCACCGCCCCGCCCCTCAAAATATGATCCGCCGACACCAGTTTAGTCGTCGCCGTCTCGACCAACGGATGAACAATCGAACGTCCGACCCCGTCCGCACGCCACGACGCACCTGTTGCCAGCAACACATGGTCAAAACCGAACTCCAACACCTGTTCTGCATCAAGCCGGCTGTCAACAAAGGTTTCCACATTCGCCGCCTGCCCGATCATATAAGTCCGGTGATCTGCCACCCGTTTCCATTCCGCCAATCCCGGCATCCGAGATTCCAACAGAACTCGGCCACCCAGTTCGGTGTACGCCTCGGCCAAGGTCACTTCATACCCGCGTTTTGATAGCGCCAGCGTCGCCTCCAGCCCCGCAGGGCCACCGCCAACCACCAGCACCGAACTGTCCGAACCACGCTTTGCGATAAGCTCGGGATGCCAGCCCTTGCGATATTCTTCGGCCATCGTCGGGTTCTGCGTGCAACGTAGCGGTGTGGACGTGAAATCGCCGCTAACGCAAATATTGCACCCGATGCATTCACGAATTTCGTCCTGCCGCCCCTCGGCGATCTTGTTGGGCAGGAACGGATCAGCAATCGAGGGGCGCGCAGCCCCGATCAAATCCAGCACTCCGCGTTTAACCTGCGAAACCATCGTGTCAGGCGAGGTAAACCGACCGACCCCGACAACGGGCTTGTTAGTGGCTTGCTTAACAAACCGGATGTATTCTTCCTGCGAACCTTCCGCGCCGAAACGTGAGGGTAATGAGTCATTTTCCCATCCCGAAATATTCACATCCCACAGGTCGGGCAAATCCGACAGCATCTCGACTATCTCTTTGCCCTCGACATTCCAGCGCATCCCGTCCTGCCCCATCAACTCGTCTACAGCAAAACGGAATGCGACGGCGCATGTGTCTCCGACGGCTTCTTTTGTGTCTTCAAGAATTTCACGCACCAGTCGTACCCGGTTTTCCAGACTGCCGCCGTATTCGTCAGTGCGTTTGTTATAGCGCGACAATAAATAGTGCATCAGCAGGGTCATATTGTGGCCCGCATAGACGTAAACGATGTCATACCCAGCATTTTTCGCCCGAAGGGCTGCATCCCGATGCCAGCGGCGAAAGTCGCGAATGTCCTGTTTGTCCATCGCGCGTGCTTGCAAAGGATGCACATAGGTCGTCGCCATGTCGCTGGGCGCCAGTGGAGGCATCCGGGAGTAATAATTGGGAACATTCGCCCCATTATGCACCAATTGAATGCCCGCCAAACCGCCGTTGTCATGCACCGCGTCGGTCATAAGGCGGTGTGTGGGAATGTCACTGTCGTCCCACAATCGCATCTCGATCGCTGGGGAAATATCACTGCTTGGGTGGATTTCGCATTCCTCGGTGCAGACAACACCCCAGCCGCCCGCCGCCTTCATTCCGCGCATCGCAGCCATCGCCTTTGGATAGCGATGACCCATGCCATTACAATGCGGAACTTGATAGAAACGGTTTTTGGTGGTTATTGGCCCGATTTTTACGGGCTCGAACAGGATGTCATATCGCTTGTCACGGGGCATTCATATATCCTTGCGGCCGGACATTATTTATCTGACAAATAATGTCCGGCCGCAAGGGTTATCAAACTGTTAATGCTTCGCTGGTGTTACCATCGCTTCAATCGTAGAGCGCATTGAAACCGCACCAATCGTTATGCCCTTGTCATCGACCACGTTGGCCAGAGTTTCACCGGAGTCCGACAGCAACTTCGCAACATTTTCCAAACGGCTGCCGCTAGGAATCGAAACCGTTGCGGTCCCGTTCTCAGCAGTTTCCATGATGGTATCCACACGGATCACACGACCACGGTTCACCTCTTTCACAAAGTCCGCGATATAAGCATCTGCCGGATTAAGGACGATCTCTTGCCCGGTTCCCTGCTGGATTACAGCACCGTCACGCAAAATAGCGATACGGTCGCCAAGGCGCAACGCCTCGTCAAGATCGTGGGTAATAAAGACAACGGTCTTGTGCAGCTCTTCTTGCAGCTCCAACAGCATCGCCTGCATATCTGTGCGGATCAACGGATCGAGCGCCGAGAATGCTTCGTCCATCAACAAGATGTCTGCATCATTGGTCAGCGCACGGGCAAGGCCCACGCGTTGTTGCATGCCACCGGACAGCTCGTTCGGGTAACGATCCTCGAAACCGTCAAGTCCCACACGTTGCAACCAGTGGCGCGCGCGTTCCTCGGCTTCTTTCTTGTCGATGCCTTGCAGCTCCAGCCCGTAGAGCGCGTTCTTGACCACGGTCCGATGTGGTAACAATGCGAACTTCTGGAACACCATCGCAGTTTTGTGACGACGGAATTCTCGCAGGTCGGTTTCCGACATTTTACAAACGTCTACTCCCTGAAACATCACCTCGCCAACCGTTGGGGCGATAAGGCGGTTGATGTGGCGGATCATGGTGGATTTGCCCGAACCGGATAGTCCCATGATTACCTGAATCTTCGCCGAGGGCATCGTGATGTTGATATTTTTCAACCCCAACACATGCCCGTGCTTCGCATTCAACTCATCCTTGGACATGCCATTCTGAACCGCCTCGATATACTTTTTGCCGTTAGAGCCAAAAATCTTGTATAGGCCTTTGACGTCAATACTGTTATCAGCCATGGATCACCTCCGAGTGTTTTTGTAGGCGTTTGCCGAATTGTTGCGAAACGCGATCGAAAACAATAGCAATCGAAAGAATGGCAATACCATTAAACAGGCCAAGTGCCAGATACTGATTGTTAACCGCCTTGAGAACTTCGCCACCAAGACCTTGCACACCAATTAGTGCCGCAACCACAACCATGGCAAGTGCCATCATAATAGTCTGGTTAATACCGGCAAAAATAGTTGGCAGCGCCAGCGGAATTTGCACCGTGAACAGTTTTTGACGCGACGATGCACCAAATGCATCAGCGGCCTCAAGAACGTCCTTGTCCACCAAACGAATTCCAAGGTTGGTCAAACGAACAACCGGCGGGATCGCATAAATGCACACAGCCATAAGCCCCGGCACACGACCAATACCAAGCAGCATAACAATCGGAATAAGATAAACGAAGCTGGGAACGGTCTGCATAATATCAAGGATCGGCGTCACAATGGCCTGCGTCCGGTTTGATTTTGACATCATGATACCAAACGGAATTCCAAAAACGATGCAAATCAGTGTCGATACCGAAATGATCGACAATGTTTTCATCATATCTTCCCACATGCCCAGATATCCGGCAACCAACAACACAGTCGCTGTGCCCACAACCAGAACCCAATTGCGCGCACCTGCATAAACTAGCGCACATAAAATCACGATCATCAGCGGCCAAGGTGTGGCCAGCATCAGTTTTTCGAACCAAACTAGGAATCTCAGCAGAGGAATAAATAAATCCTCAATGCCTTCGCCATAATTGCGCGTGAACCCTTTGAAGGCTTCGTCAATGCCCTTTTTCAAATTTCTAAGGTCAGTGCGACCCAACTCGGGAAATTCTGTCAGCGAGAGTTCCGTCGTCACAAAACTGCGAATGCCCATCTAGTCTACCCCTTGAATTCTAAATAAAAAGCCCGCCAACGGATGCTGGCGGGCTTATGTTTTTTCAGTGAGCGAAGTCTTACATCGCTGCTTTGATTTTTGCAGCTACGTCAGCAGGAACCCATGTAGTCCACAGATCTTCATACTGTGTCAGAAATTCAAACGCGGCATCTTCGCCAGCGGCTTGTTCGTCAGCCATGTAAACCAGCATGCTACCCATTACGTCACCTGGGTAAATACGCGCTGCAAGATATTCGTTGATATCTGCATTACCTTGAGCGAACTCGTCGGTCACGATTGTGTATACTTCGGATTTGACCCAGGAAGTTTTCTGAGGGTCTGCGCAATCTTCCGAAGCAATACAGCTCTGCCAATGTTCATCACCTGCAAATTCAACACCGAAAGGCACAGCCTGCATGTTGTATTTTCCCAAAATGGACGTTGGAGACCAGTAGTAACCGATCCAGTTTTCGCCACGCTCGTTTGCTTTGGCAATCGAACCGTCAAGACCGGCAGCCGAACCCGGATCAATCAGAATCCAACCTTTTTCTTCCATGTCGAATGCTTCGAACAGGTTGATGTTTACGTGCTGACAACCCCAGCCCGCAGGACAACCAACAAAGGCACCTTTGGATGGATCTTCAGCGGACGGGAACAATTCAGGATGCTCGATCCAGTCCAGCGCTGTTACCAGCTCAGGATGGGCAGCGGCTGTATATGGTGGAACCCACCAGCCTTCGCCAAGACCCAGAATTGGAGCAGTGTTTACTGCGTGAAGCGTGCCAGCCTCTAGCGCAGGGTCAAGCAAATTGCGAAGCGCGTTAACCCATTGCTCGCCTGCGATTTGTGGCGAACCTTTTTCATTCATCGCAGCAAAAATCGCGGTTGTGCCGCCGATGATCAGCTCGACGTTACAGCCATAGCCTTCTTCGAGGATGATTTTGTCGACGTTTGCCATCAATTCTCCGGATGCCCAGTTGAATTCGGCCATTGCGATGTCGCCGCACTCTCCGGCCATAGCACCTGTGGCCGACAGGCCAAGCGCTACAGTTGCAGTTGCAAGTAAATTTTTCATTTTTTTATCTCCCAGTTATATATTAGTTTATAATTTTTTGCCTTGCGGCAAAGATTCACCAAAATTATGCGGCTATCCGCAACATCGGTATTACGCACCTAGAAAACGGCTCGTGCTCGGCGGTTGCCAGCACTCGGCGGTATTTGTAATTCCCAGGTTATGTCTGTAGCATAACTTTATTCGCTCGAATGAGAAGTCTTTTACGACATTTTATTGTCCAATTACGAACTTCCCGCCCTATATCTTCTCTACACACACGGGCTGGTTGTTTTTCCACAAGACCGCTCGCGCTGAGATGCAAGCCTGACCCGCATCGGAAATCAGGAGGACGCGTTACATACAAACTGCGAAATCTAATATTTTAGCAAGAAACTATCTACCCTGATTTCGAATCCGCCATGTTTCTGAACGAACACATCTCTCAAACGCTCGCATTCTACGAAGATATTGGCGTTGAATAGTGGGTTCAAGTCACTCTCGGCATTTTATGAAGCCTGTGAAAAGGCTAGCGGCGTATCTCCTGCCCAATACCGCAGAAATGCCCTTGGGGCCGACATCAACAAACGTTCACTTCTGAAGCAGACCACCTGAACTCGCACCATGAAAATAAGCACTTAATGCTGATCGTATTTGATAGCATTTTAAATCGAAAAACCTGGCTGGGATGGTAGGATTCGAACCTACGATACACGCTACCAAAAAGCGTTGCCTTACCACTTGGCTACATCCCAACTAAGGTGCTTCATAAATAGGCTGCGGTCTCGTCGCAAGCGGAAAATTGCGTTGGGTTCAAGCTTCGCGAGAAATTATCTTTTGGCACCACGATCTGCCTTCGCCAATCGGTCTAAATCCATTAAAATTTCAACCAATTCGCCATTTCATCCAGCGGCATCTCGAAATATTCATCCATCCCTGCGAGGCAACGGCAAAATGCTTCGACACAATCTGGGTCGAGGCCGTAAATTCGCACGATATACCGAGCGTTCTCTCCAGCCGAGTGGCTATCGGCAACGCCCCCCATAAACCCTAACGGGAATTAAATGCGGGAAGATCGAAAAATATCGCCCTCGTCCGGTTGTTCAAGCCCTGCCATCATGTTGATGATTGCGGTCTTACCCGTGCCGTTTGGCGCGAGTATTCCCATTGACCTTCCCAACTCTATCTTGAAGCTGGCCTGATCCAGAATAACCTTGCGCTGCATGCCAGCCCAAAATGATTTGCTCACATTTCGAAAATTAATCATTCTCGGCCTGTAATAATAACTGTTTGTGGCGTCGACCACGTTCGCACATCTTATGCCAACTTGTATAAATAAAGTATTAACTGCTCGATCAGAGTATCTGTAATTGGTTGCGTTCTGTTACCGGTTCACGCATATGTATCGACAACTAATTATTAGTAGGAAGCGCCGCCACAGTTGGTGTCGCGGCCTTTCCAAGGCGGGAAAACGAACGTGCGATTAGTCGGAGCATTTATTGTATTTATGGCGCTTTGGCTGCTATTGTCCGGCGTTTACGAACCGTTAACAATCGGACTTGGGGCACTATCAACACTCGTGGTGGCTTTCGTGACCCGTCGCATGGATGCGATCGACGGTGATCGAGTGGATGCGCGCCTGAATCCGTTGGGAACGATCGGTTATGCTTTATGGCTGCTGATCGAGATTGCCAAGGCTAACTGGACCGTCATGAAAATCATCATGTCGCCTTCACTGCCGATAAAACAGCACATGTTTTCGATTCCTTACACACAGAAAACAGACCTCGGGCAAGTGATTTTTGCCAGTTCTATCACGCTGACCCCCGGCACAATTACTGTCGAGACCGAGCCTGGACATTTCCTGATCCATGCCGTCGCCTTTACCTCGGACGACAAGGCCGCGCTTGCAGATATGGACCGGCGAGTTACTGCAACGGAAAAGGCGGAACAAAAATGATGTTCGCTGTTGGAATTATCGCAGTTTTCGTTGCTATGATACTGGTGCTGATACGCCTGTTCAGTGGCCCGACGCTTTATGATAGGGTGCTTGCCGTAAACTCGTTTGGTGTCCACACTGTATTGCTGATCGGGCTAATCGGATTTTTGACGGATCGCCCCGACTTCCTTGATATCGCTTTACTTTACGCGTTGATAAATTTCGTTGGTACTATCGCTATCTTGAAATTCTTTCGATATCGCGCGATCGGCGACAAGTTACATATAAAAGACGAGGCCGAAACATGAGCCAGCTTGACACCTTACTGGAAGTTCTTAGCTGGTTCTTCATTCTGTCAGGGGCGTTCTTCGTAGTCATCGGGGCAGTCGGCACGCTGCGATTCCCGGATTTCTGGTCACGACTGCATGCGGCTTCCGTCACTGAGTCCGCCGGAGTATTGCTGGTATTTGCCGGCCTGTGCATTCAAGCCGGTTTTACATTGATAACAGTAAAAATAATCATTATCGGGATATTTCTGTTCATCACCGGTCCCACTTCGACCCATGCGATCGCGAATGCAGCATTAGTAACAGGCCTGCGCCCAAAAGAGGTGAAAGGCTTTGCTGGTGTCGAACCGGAACCGCTTACTAAAAATCCAGCCGATCCGGCTGAGCCAGAATAACGGTAGGTGTATCATAGAAATTTTCATTGATATCGCGTTCTTTGCAATGCTGGTGGTTACCGCAATCGCAGTTGTGCGGATGCACAGCCTGTTCGCAATCGCCATGCTGTCAGGCGTGTTCAGTCTGGTATCGGCCATGTTGTTCGTGACACTGGATGCGGTAGACGTAGCCTTTACCGAGGCCGCGGTAGGTGCCGGAATTTCCACAGTTCTTGTGCTTGGCACGCTTGCCCTTACTTCGCGGCTTGAAAAGCCAACCACTCGCTCGCCTGCGATTCCGTTGCTGGTCGTCTTTGTTACCGGTGCAGCGCTGATATACGGCACACTCGACATGCCAAATTTTGGTTCGGCAGATGCCCCGGCACAAACGCATGTTTCGCCGGAATACCTTGAACGCAGCGTGCACGAAATAGATATTCCCAATGTAGTGACCGCCATTCTGGCAAGCTATCGTGGCTATGATACGCTGGGCGAGACCGCCGTGGTGTTCACTGCCGGTATCGGCGTTCTA
>JAPYON010000181.1 GCA_029938175.1 Paracoccaceae bacterium
GAACCAGTATTAACAAATACTAACATGGGCCCGTCTATGGGCGCATAATCGGACTGGATCGCAGCGCCAGCAATGCCCCGAGAGTCCTGTTGGATCGCCTATACATCCCCGGCTTCGCAAAACCCGAAACTCCTGCGCGGGTACGCGTGTCGTTGCATGATCACATCCCCGAAAGCACCTCGCTTCGGCTGCGTTATCGTAAGACTTAAAAATACGCTTGTATTCGGGCGACGATCTGACCCTTATACAAACATACTGCCAGTATCAAACAGTATTGATCCTGCCTAAAGTGTCATTCATCTCCGATAATTGTTCGGTAATAAATCGCGACCATTTACGCCGCTCTGGCGCGACTTCCATAGACATTCGCAATGGCGGCCAAACCGTAAGACACAGCAGGGATGCGGCCAGAAATTGTCCTTGGGGATGTTAATAAGTTCTTACCAATCCGACCAACTTGCCCTGAATGCGGACTTGATCGTCACGAAACACCCGCGTTTCATATGCAGAATTTTCAGCCTCCAGCGCGATTGAACTGCCTTTTTTTCTGAATTTCTTCAGCGTTGCTTCCTGTTCTTCAATAAGCGCTACAACTATATCGCCATTGTTCGCGGTGGGTTGCTCTCGGATCACAACGATGTCGCCATCGTTAATTCCTGCGTCGATCATCGAATCCCCTTTGACCTCTAGCGCGAAATGTTTGCCGGCGCTCGACAACATCGAGCTGGGAACAGCGACAGTGTGTGAAACCTCTGAAATGGCTTCGATTGGCGTTCCCGCAGCGATCCGTCCCATAATCGGAATATCCAGCGCATTTACTTCGACTTCCAATGCCGCCGCTGGTGGGTCAACGCGGCCACCTTGAACAATCTCAGGCGAGAATCCTGCGCCAATCGAAGTTCCACCAAGTGCCTCGGGCAGGCGGATAATTTCAATGGCACGGGCGCGGTGTGCAAGGCGACGAATGAAACCGCGTTCTTCCAATGCAGTGATAAGACGGTGGATGCCGGATTTTGACTTCAGGTCCAACGCCTCTTTCATTTCATCAAACGAGGGCGGAATACCTTCTTGCTGTAACCGTTCGTTAATAAACTTTAATAGATCTAGCTGTTTACGCGTTAGCATATCCGTCTCCGAACCCAAAAATTACACCTATAGTCACGTTAAGTTCTACGAGTGTTCTCGTTTTGTGTCAACTGTCAGGCGAAAGGTTAAGAAATCCTTACAAACTCGACCGACGCACCCTTGTTAAGCACGCCGTCATTGGGAGGGCGCACCATCAGGACGTTAGATTGGCCCAAAATGGTTAGCAAAGAACTATCTTGTCGTTCGAAAGGAGTAATTTCCCAACCTTTTTCACCCATCACGGCATGGGCACGCATATAGTGTTCACGGCGACCATTTTGTCGAATATCTACTGTAATATTTCCAGTCTCTCGCGGCAGTGGAGCGGAGGGAAATCCTAACATCACATTAATCATCGGCCGCAAGAAAATATGTCCGCAAACCATCGAGGAAACCGGATTTCCGGGCAATCCAACTAGCGGAAAACCGTCCATTTTTCCGGCCATCAACGGCTTGCCAGGTTGCATGGCAACCTTGTAAAAATTCAGGGCCATACCACGCTCAATCGCAACTTTATGCACCAGATCGTGATCACCGACCGAAGCCCCGCCCAATGTAACCACCAGATCCGAGCCCGCCGCCAAGTCCATTGCCTGCGTCAGGCTTGCGACTGTGTCGCGAGCAATCGGCAGCATTCTAACGTTAGCGCCATGCTCTTCCAGCAACGCCTTCAAGCCAAAATTGTTTGACGAAACGATCTGGTCGGGGCCGGGGAGTTCGCCAGGCATTACCAATTCGTTACCGTTGGGGATCAAGGAAATTACAGGTTTACGGGCGACGGGAACCTCGGCGATGTTCATTGACGCCAGTAACGCAACGTCCAAAGCCGTTAGTTTGCGCGGCGCCGACACTACATCTCCAATTGTGAAGTCGCCACCAGCAGGGCGAATGTATGTTTTCCGATCGCGGTTATGACGAACCGTAATCC
>JAPYON010000182.1 GCA_029938175.1 Paracoccaceae bacterium
GCGTTGGGCATTAGGCGAGGTCCAGCGGTCGAAGCACAAACCCTTTACGAAGATCTAACGCCTGTGCCAGAAATCCCCGAAGCCATACCGGAAATTGAACGAAAAGGTCGCCCGACTAAGCGTGATCGCCGTGCCATTGATAAAATCAAACGTGGTGGGCCTTGATCCCGTGGCAAAGCGGCTCTAAATAGCGACTTGAGAAGTGTGACAGGCTTCGCCCATATCAACGACCGGAAAGTACGATGACCTATATCGTTAACGATGCCTGTATAGGCTGCAAATACACCGATTGCGTAGAAGTTTGCCCCGTGGATTGTTTCTACGAGGGGGAAAATATGCTGGTAATTCACCCCGATGAATGTATCGACTGTGGTGTTTGTGAGCCCGAATGCCCCGCGGATGCTATCCGCCCCGACACCGAGCCTGATGCTGAGAAATGGGTTGAATTTAACCGTAAATATTCAGAATTATGGCCCGTAATTATCAGCCAGAAAGAGCCCCTACCAGACGCCGAAGCGCGTGATGGAGAGGAAGGTAAGCTGGATAAATACTTCAGCGAAAAACCGGGTGACGGCGATTAAACACCTAAAATCTTTACCCTCTTTTTAAGACGTTAATTTTGTGTTATAATGAGCAGCAACTCACACGGCTTTGAGGAAACATTCCGGTGTTCGGAATCTGGAATGGTAGGCCGTTAGCTGGACAGAAAATCGATCCCAGACTGCACCTGATGCGGCCTTGGTTTTTTGTTCGCCAAAAAAGGAATGGAATGTAGATGAGCAAGAATAAGTCAGACTTGATGTTCAGCCCGAACGATTATGTAGTTTACCCCTCGCACGGGGTTGGCAAAGTTGTTTCGATTGAGGAGCAGGAAATCGCCGGATTGATGCTGGAAATGTTTGTGATCAGTTTTGAAAAAGATAAAATGACGTTGCGCGTGCCAACTGCCAAGGTCGAATCTGTGGGTATGCGGCCGCTGTCCAGCCCGGATGTTGTTGCGCATGCGATGAAAACCCTGAAGGGCCGTGCGCGTGTGAAACGTGCAATGTGGTCGCGTCGGGCGCAAGAATATGAACAAAAGATTAACTCGGGTGATCTGATCATGATTGCTGAAGTCGTGCGCGACTTGCACCGCTGCGATGACCAGCGTGAACAGTCTTATTCCGAGCGTCAACTGTACGAAGCGGCGCTGGAACGTCTGACCCGCGAAGTCACGGCAGTTGATGGCGGTGACGAAGATGCCGCGCAGAAGAAAATTAACGATGTGCTGGAAAGCCGCGTGGCTCCTGTCGTAGCTTAAAAGTTAACGTTAACGAAATCTTAAACTGCGCGGGTCCAGCCTGCGCGGTTTTTTCATGCCAGTAGAGCGATTGCGGCGGCGATACCTGTGGCCTCGGAAAATTGTTGTGCGGCGCCAAGTACGTCGCCGGTTTGACCGCCCAAAGTGCGGTTGGCGACCCAGTAGACGGGCAAAGCCCCGGCGAAGATCAGGGCGAACAAGATCACACTGCCGCTTGTCAGGAACACACACGCTAGCAGGGCGATTGATGCAGCGACTAGAACCGGTAACAGATTGGGTTTTCCAACACCTGCGGATAGCCCGTCTTTTCTGGCAGGTTGCATGGTAAACATTAACAAAACCATAACAGCGCGCGAGGTGGCCCCGATAGCAGCCAGCATTCTGACCATACTCCAACCAGACATCTCGGTTATGCCGGACCAGCGGGTCAGTAAAAAAATGGTTAACGCGATTACGCCATATGCGCCAATGCGGCTGTCTTTCATGATATCTAGACGCCGTTCAACCGTCATGCCACCCATACAGTCGGCGAAATCGGCCAGACCGTCTTCGTGCATTCCGCCAGTGATGATTGCCATAAATGCCAAGGCGGTTGCGGCGGCCAGTCCGGCGGGCAAACCTAACCATTCCGCCAGAATTGCTGTAAAACCAGCCCCCCCGCCAACAATCAGACCGACAATGGGAAAAGCCCAAGCTGCAGCCGCGCCACGTTCACCGGCGCGGACATGATCTACGGG
>JAPYON010000048.1 GCA_029938175.1 Paracoccaceae bacterium
TCCCACGACTGTTGTTGTCGATCATATGGGACGGCCTGATGTTTCTAAACCTGTGGAACACGAGGACTTTCAGGAATTCATCGCACTGTTGGCGGAAAACGAGAGTTTCTGGACGAAAGTCACCTGCCCTGAACGGCTGACGCAGGCAGGCCCGCCTTACGATGATGTCATCCCGTTTGCCCGCACTTTGGTTGACCTATTTCCATCCCGTGTTCTTTGGGGAACCGACTGGCCACACCCGAATATGAAATCCCATATGCCTGACGACGGAAATCTGGTAGATGTGATCCCGCGTATTGCGACAACAACAGAGAAACAACAGGCGCTATTGGTGGATAACCCGATGCGGCTATACTGGTCTTAAAGGAGATTGCACATGCAACTGGACGAATTTGACCACCATACCCCCGATTGAGGGCACAACGTTGTTTGATGGCAAAATGGCGATGAAGGGTTATGCGTTGAACAAGATGTGTTGCACGTTCAACAGTGCCGCTGCACGGGCGGTCTTTCGCATCAGTTAGATGGGGAGCGCGCGGGGTTTATCAACAAAGAATTTGATCAGATGTGCATGGAAAAGATCGTGACAGATCCTGAAATCCTGACCAAAAATTCACGACACGAGCTTGTTCGGCAGGCCGGTGCGCAAGGCACTGAATTTCTGATGTGGATGATGATGCGCGGCGCGTTGGGGGATAAGGTAACGCCTTTGCATCAGAACTATCATATTACGATTTCCAACACGGGGGCGGGCACTATGTTGTTGGAGTGTGATGAATAATGGTTGTTTGCTGGCCATAAAGGGCCGGTTTTTTTTTTGGATTGCACAAAGTATCGATTTAATCCAAGATGCCCGATAATATACAGGCTGTTAAGTGCATCCGCCTGCAATTGGTTATCATCTATGCTATCCAGTTTCTGAATAGCTCTGCAAAACAATCAAGTTCCATTTTATACGGAACTGGTTCAAAAGAAAACAAGGGTTCTAGGGAGGAATACCATGAAAAAATTACTAAGTGCCGCGCTTGCTGCAACAATGCTGACCAGCTTTGTGCAAGCAGCTGAAGTAAAAATCGGTTTTGTCACCACACTGACAACAGGCGGTGCCGTGATCGGTAAGGATCAGGAAAAAGCCGTAAATCTGGCGATTGAACATATGGGCGGCAAAATGGGCGACCTGGATGTTAACCTGATTTTCGCCGACGACGGGTTCAAGCCTGAAACCGGTAAGCAGGTGACAGACAAACTGGTCAAACAAGATAACGTTGATATTGTTGCGGGCTACATCTGGAGCAACGTTTTACTAGCATCGCGCAAATCCGTGCTGGATGCGGGCAAGTTCCTGATCACGACCAACGCGGGCCCCGGCCCTGTTGCGGGCAAGCTTTGCCACGAAAATTTCTTTTCCGCTAGCTGGCAGAATGATGAAACACCAATGGCGATGGGTGAAGTGTTGAACCAGAAGGGTGTGAAATCGATCTACATCATCGCACCTAATTATGCTGCCGGTAAAGGTATGGTCGCAGGCGTTAAGCGCACCTTTAAAGGTGCGATCCTGGGTACGGATATGACCACATGGCCGACACAGCTTGATTTTTCAGCTGAATTGGCAAAGGCAAAGGCATCAGGTGCCGAAGGGTTGTTTATATTTTATCCCGGCAAAGCGGGCGGCGCGTTTATGAAGCAATACCAACAGGCCGGGCTGAAAGACAGCCTGCCGCTTTATACAACGTTCACGGTTGATGCGTTGTCGCTACCGAAGTTTCAGGCGGCAGAATTTACCGATGTTTTGGGATCACAATTCACCCAGCAATGGGACCCGACAATTGATAATGAACAGAACAAACGGTTCGTGGCCGACTTCCGCGCAAAGCATGGGTCCTACCCGTCGTTTTATGCCGCACAAGCATACGATTCCATGTTCCTGATTAAATCAGCGGTTGAAGCCGTTGGCGGTGACCTGACCGACATGGATAGTATGAGGGCTGCAATGGAATCAGCAAGCTATCCGTCGGTTCGCGGTGAATACACATACGGCAACAACCATATGCCGATCCAAGCTTATTATCTGCGTGAAGTTGTGAAGGATGATGATGGAAACTGGACCACAAAAATCGTGCAAACGGTTTATGAGGCGCATCAGGACATCTATGCCAAAGACTGTCCCCTGAAGTAATTATGGTTTCATACGAAATTAATACGGCCGATAAGTTCCGGCCGTATTAACCATACGCTTAGCGGACATCACCTTATGGATTATACACTTCTATTTGTGCAGATGTTGAACGGCTTGCAGTTGGGGCTTCTGTTGTTTCTTGTGGCATCTGGACTGACGCTGGTTTTCGGCATTCTGGATTTTGTAAACTTGGCGCATGGCTCGATCTATATGTTGGGCGCGTTTATTTGCGCCTCGTTAACCTTCGTGCTGGGTAATTTCCTGTGGGCGGTACTTGTCGCCCTGCCGCTGACCGGGCTGGTCGGTTATGCGGTCGAGTTGCTGATGGCGCGCAGACTATATGACAAAGACCATCTGGATCATGTTCTGGGCACTTACGGGCTTGTTCTGGTGCTGGATACGTTGGCCCATATTATATGGGGTCCTGCAGGTATTACCGTGCCTTTGCCCGCGTGGCTGGACGGGCAGGTTGAACTGTTTGAGGGCGCGGTCATTCCGGTTTTCCGTCTGCTGATCATTGCGACCGGGCTGGCTGTGGCGGGGGGGCTGTTCTGGCTGGTGAACTACACGCGTCTGGGTATGTTGATCAGGGCCGGGGCGTCAAACCGCACGATGGTGTCTGCGTTGGGCATTAATATTCAGACATTGTTTGCACTTGTTTTTGCACTTGGTGCAATGCTGGCAGGTCTTGCGGGTATGCTGATTTCACCGATCACGGGGGCCTCTATCGGGATGGGTGGGCAAATCATCATCACTGCCTTTGTGGTGATTATCATCGGCGGTATAGGCTCGATGAAAGGCGCGTTTATTGCCGCTGTAATCATCGGGCTGATTGATACATTGGGACGATCATTTCTGGACAAATTATTCATGTTGTTCATGAACGAAAACGCTGCCGAGACAGCAGCGCCCGCAGTATCAGCGATGATGATTTATATTTTGATGGCAATTATTCTGGCGGTAAAACCGCAGGGCCTGTTTCCGCCGAAGGTGCGCTGATGAAGAATATGACAAAAACCGGTTGGATTACATTGCTAGGTATGGCGGCACTGGCCGTTTTGCCGCCGTATTTTCTATTGAACGGGCATGCGTTTTACATGGATTTGGCCACCCGCCTTGTGATCCTTGGTATTGCCGCGGTCAGTCTTAACCTGCTGCTTGGATATGGCGGCTTGATTTCATTTGGGCACGCCGCATTTATTGGTCTGGGCGCATATGCGGTTGGCATTCCGTCTTACCATGCCACATGGGGTGGATTTGATCTGATTGCCAGCTATAACGGCATGTTGCATTTGGTGCTGGCAATCGGAGTTAGCGCATTGTTTGCACTGATCACCGGGGCGATCAGCTTGCGCACAAAGGGCGTTTATTTCCTTATGATCACGATGGCATTCGGCCAAATGGCATTTTTCCTGTTCCAGGCGCTGGATGTTTACAATGGCGATGACGGGCTGACAATTGATGTGCGTTCTGAACTGCCGTTTGTTAACCTGGATAGCCCGATGCAGCTTTACGGGTTAAGCTATGTCTCGCTTGCGGTCGCGATGCTGCTGGTCAAAACTATCGTCAATTCCCGCTTTGGAATGGTTTTGCAAGGGGCGAAAGACAATAATGAACGCATGGTGACACTGGGCTATAACACCTACTTTTACCGCCTGACGGCCTATGTTATTTCGGGCATGATGTGCGGTTACGCAGGTTTTCTTCTGGGTAACTTCACCACGTTTATCTCACCCGATATGATGCACTGGACACGCTCGGGGGAGCTGATGTTCATGGTCATTTTAGGCGGCTCTTCTACGGCTCTTGGCCCGATACTGGGTTCGTCGGTGTTTATTCTTTTGGAAGAAGTGCTGTCATCTTTCACTATATTCTGGCATCTGCCGTTTGGATTGATGCTGATCGGGTTGGTTTTGTTTGTGCGCGGCGGGCTGATGCGCCTGTTCAAAGGCAGGGGGGAATAACATGAAGCCCTTGCTGGAAGTAAAAGGACTGATGAAAAGTTTTGGCGGGGTCAGGGCCACAGATAATGTGCATCTGGATTTGGCCAAGGGCGAAATCCATGCAATTATCGGCCCTAATGGCGCGGGGAAGACCACGCTGATTTCGCAGCTTTCAGGTGGGTTGCAACCTGATGCCGGAACCGTGTTGCTGAACGGTGCGGATATTACCAATATGCCTGCCTATAAACGTGCCAAACTGGGGATTACGCGGTCGTTTCAGATCACTTCGCTGGTAATGGGGATGTCAGTTTTGGATAATGTTGCATTGGCCGTACAAGCCAATGACGGGCATTCGTATAAGTTTTTAAAACCTGCGCGTAGCATCTGCCATATCCGAGATAAGGCTATGGAAAATCTGGCTAAAGTTGGATTGCGGAAGCGCGCGGATGATCTGGCTTCTGCCCTATCGCACGGTGAACATCGGCAAATGGAAATAGCCATTGCACTGGCGTCTGAAGCGGAATTGATGCTGTTGGATGAACCCATGGCGGGCCTTGGGCCAAAGGAAAGTGCGCTGTTGGTGGACTTTTTAAAAGAGTTGAAAGGCCAGCGGACAATCCTGCTGATTGAGCATGATATGGATGCGGTTTTCGCACTGGCCGACCGTATTTCAGTGCTGGTTTACGGGCGCATTATTGCCACGAGCCTGCCCGATGAAATTCGCAATAACGACGATGTGCGCCATGCGTATTTGGGAGAGGAATGATATGCTGAAAATATCCAACCTCACCGCGCATTACGGCAGCTCGCAGGCCCTGTTTGGTATTGATATGGAGATCGGTGCGGGGCAAGTGGCAACGTTGCTAGGCCGCAATGGGATGGGTAAAACCACGACGATCAATTCAATCATGGGGATTGTGCCTGCCAGTGGCGGGTCGATTGATTTTGAGGGCACGGAACTGGTTGGGCGGCCTTCGTTTAAAACCGCTAATCTGGGTTTGGGGCTGGTGCCTGAAAGCCGGCAAATTTTTCCGAACTTATCGATGTGGGAAAATCTTGTGGCGACATCCAGCAATCATCTGGATATGGCAAATCCGTGGACGGTGAAACGGGTGTACGATCTGTTTCCGGAACTGGCAATACGCAAAGGATCTATGGGCAATCTGTTGTCGGGGGGTGAACAGCAGATGCTGGCCATCGGGCGGGCGTTGATGACCAATCCGAAATTGTTGATCCTGGATGAAGCAACCGAAGGGCTGGCACCTTTGGTGCGCCAGAAAATCTGGGCGGCCCTTAGCCTGATCCGTGAGCAGGGCATGTCTATTCTTGTGGTGGATAAAAACCTGAAAGACTTGTTGCGCATTGCTGACCGTAATTTTATTATCGAGCGTGGTAAAATTGTTTGGCGCGGCACATCTGACGAGATGCGCAAAGACCGCGATGCGCTGCACCGGCACCTTGGGGTTTAATAGGCTATCCACTAATTGAATAGGTGCTTAGGATATTCAATTTCATTACGCCCCTGAAAAATACTATTATACTTCACACACCATGTGGATTCTCTGATCCAGATCGGCAAAGTTATCTGATATATGGATGGGAGAAGCCTCATGTTAAGCAAAGAAAAAATGGTATACTAACCCAAGTGGGAGCAGGCACGCCGACGGGACAGGTGTTGCGCCAGTACTGGATCCCCGCTGCCCTTTCAGAAGAACTACACGGCGAACGGCCCATTGTGCCCGTGACTTTGATGGGCAAACTGTTGGTTTTGTTTTGCAACGAAGATGGCGACCTAGGTCTTGTGCTTGGTGATACAGGCTATGGCGAACGTGCAGACACAATTCTGAATATTCTAGAGGAATGATCATTATGGCAGAGAAAGATTACGAAGATATACCGGGCACTTATGTTTTTGATGCAGACAGGGCGCGTGTGGGATACCACTTAAATCAATTTTGTATTTCGTTGCAAACAGAGAAAAACCGAGGCGCCTTACGCGACGATCCAGAGGCATATATGGCGACTTTTCCTATGACAGAGCCTCAAAGGCAAGCCATACGAGAGCGTGCGTGGAACCGCTTATTAGAGCTTGGCGGTAATATCTATTATACGTCCAAACTCGCTGCGTTTGATGGAATTGTTTTCCAAGATCTGGCAGCCGAGATGTCAGGAGTTAGCCGAGATGACTACAGAAAAATGATGTTAGAAGGCGGCCGTTCTATTGAAGGCAACCGATCTAAATCTGAATGGAAGGCAAAATAATGGCTAAAATTACAGCAGGCGTTGGGTGTTCGCACGTACCCGCTATTGGAATAGCGATGGATCAAAAAATCACCAATCAAGAATATTGGAAGCCAGTTTTCGAAGGGTTTGAATTCAGCCGTCAATGGATGAAAGAAAATAGTCCTGATATTATTTTCCTAGTCTACAATGACCATTGCACAGCGTTTGATGCGTCTTGCATCCCGACATTTGCACTCGGTTGTGCGGCTGAATTTAAGCCAGCAGACGAAGGCTGGGGGCCGCGTCCCGTACCTGTCGTTAAAGGACACCAACAATTGGCTAGCCACATCGCGCAGTCAGTGATCTTGGATGAGTTTGACTTGACCATCATGAATGAAATGGAGGTTGATCATGGTCTAACCGTTCCATTGTCGATAATGTGCGGTGATCATGGCAGGGATGATAGTTGGCCATGCCCCGTTATTCCGTTGGCGGTCAATGTTGTTCAATACCCACCTCCTACCGGCAACCGTTGTTACCAATTAGGCAAGGCTATCCGCCGTGCGATCGACAGTTACGACGAAGATCTAAACGTAATGATCTTTGGAACAGGCGGCATGAGCCATCAATTGCAGGCCGAGCGGGCAGGTTTGATCAACGCGGAGTGGGATAAGCGTTTTTTAAATATGATTGCAAATGATCCTGATGGTGCCAGCAAGATTCAACACTTGGAATATATCCGGGAGGCAGGGTCTGAAGGCATTGAGATGGTGATGTGGTTGGTTATGAGAGGCGCGCTTGATGATAAAGTGACAGAAGTACATCGCCATTATCACGTACCTGCATCTAATACGGCTGTAGGGCATATTATTTTAGAAAACCGCGAGTAGGGAAATTAGACATGAGAATTTGTGTGGCCGGCGCATACGGTGCATTTGGATTAAAACACCTTGGTGCTTTGGCGGTGATTGATGGTGTTGAAATCACCTCTGTTATGGGACCAACAGCAACTACGGTTAATGTCCTTGCCGCAGAACGGGGCATCAACCACGCTGGGGCAACATTGGAAGAATGCATTTCGCGCGATGATGTAGACGCGGTAATTTTATCAACGCCAACATGTCTGCATGCTGAACAAGCGATTACCTGTATGAAAGCTGGCAAACATGTATTGATAGAAATTCCGATGGCGGTTTCCCTTGCTGATAGTGAAGCGATCGTATGCGTGTAAAAGGAAGTAGGCTTGGTTGCAATGGCTGGACAAGTGCGTCGCTTTAACCCGTCTCATCAATGGATTCACAACAAGATCAAAGCGGGAGAATTGACGTTGCAACAATTAGACGCGCAAACTTACTTCTTCCGCCGCACAAATGCGAATGCTAAGGGTGAACCACGTAGCTGGACAGATCAATTCGACATGAAAATTCAAATGGCAGGGCTCCCCTGTTCAAGTGCCGTCGAATTTCAACGTGGCGAAACAAACCTCAAATGGTTTTCGATTATCGATGTTGTCGGTGCTCAAATCACAGCAACGCACTCTATAAATTATTCCAAAGATCATATCTCCGCGCATAAACTTATCGCTGAGCGAGTTCCAATTGAGCTGGCTCAAATTTCGGACTGCCAAATTATGCTGCGTGATTGTTTAGCGGAGAGCCAAACCTAGAGCAGATGTCTTGATACAAATTACAATGAAGGAGATATAACATGATTAGCAAAGAACTAAACGACACTTTCACCCTTACTGGGCCAGGCACAGATGTCGGTGAGGTGATGCGCCACTATTGGCAACCTGCAGCTTTATCCGATGAACTTGAAGGCAAGCGCCCTGTTGTCCCAGTCAAACTACTGGGTGAAGATTTGGTTTTGTTTCGCGACAGTGAAGATAAACTTGGACTGATCGGGCGTGCCTGTCCACACCGTGGTGCAGATCTCTGTTTTGGTAGGCTCGAAGATAATGGGTTGCGCTGTCCATTTCATGGCTGGCATTTTGATCGTGACGGTCAATGCGTGGAACAACCAGGCGAGCCAGAAGGGAGTCGGATGCATGAAAAAATACAGAATACCTCTTATCCTGTTGTCGAGAGGAATGGCATTATTTTTACTTACATGGGGCCAGGAGAACCACCAGAATTTCCGAATTTCGATTGCTTCCGTGCTCCAGACACGCACGTCTTTGCATTCAAGGGGCTTTGGGATTGCAACTGGTTACAAGCTATGGAAGTAGGCATTGATCCCGCACATGCTTCCTTCTTACACCGTTTCTTGCAAGATGAAGATCCAGCGGGTGGCTATGGAAAGCAGTTCCGCGACAAGGCAGCAAATACAGATATACCGATGACAAAACTGCTACGGGATTATCCACGGCCAGATATTTCGGTTGAAGAAACCGATTACGGACTGCGTTTGATTGCACTGCGACACTTAGATAATGGCAAGACGCATATACGCATCACCAATCAGATTTTCCCTGGAGCTATTTCCATTCCGATGAGCCGTGAGATGATCATAACCCAATGGCACGTACCTATCGATGACCACAGTTGCTATTGGTATTCCATGTTCACGAGCTTCGATAAACCAGTCGACAAAGAGCTAATGCGCGCGCAACGCTTGAAGGAACACCGTTTACCTGACTATGCCCCCATCAAGAATAAATCCAATAATTACAGTTTTGATCCAGAAGAGCAAAATCGAGAGACGTACACGGGGATGGGACTTGATATCAATGTGCATGATCAATGGGCTGTTGAGAGTCCTGGGACAATCTTTGATCGCACTAAAGAACATCTCGGCAAGACTGATGTTGCTATAACCAAATATAGGCGAATGTTACGAGCTGCCATTACGGATGTTAAAAATGGTAATAATGACGCGCTTCCAATGTTGAACGGAGTTGATCCCGCGCAAATATTTGGACCGATCTCGAATGATACGATTGGTGATCGAGAGAATTGGAAAGAAGCATTTGCAAGTAGTGATGCCGAACGTCGCGAGGCATGTAGTGGTTGGGATGCGAAGATTTAACCTATACAAACAATAATAAAGCAACGTGGGGAGGAGCATATAAAATGAACGATGTAAAAGCTAAGATTGCGCAGGGACAGATGGCCCGCTCTGGGTTGCTTAATCCAGAGATGGTGGAAAAAGCAGCGGAGCTTGCCACTGAAGTGGCGAATAGTGAACTAGAGACCATTCGTGTACTTTTTGCTGATCAGCACGGAATTTTGCGAGGCAAAACTATTGTAGCTTCGGCGTTTGAATCAATTTTTACTTCTGGTATTGCTGTGCCGTCTACATTACTTCTGAAAGATACTGCGCATAAAACTGTTTTTCCAGTTTGGTCAAAAGATCCAAGTATAGCTGGGGGAATGGCTGGAGCAGGTGACATCTTGATGTTGCCTGATCCAAGAACATTCAAAAAATTACCGTGGTCGGATCACTCGGCATGGATTTTCTGCGACCCTAGGTTCAAATCAGGCGGCCAAATTCCCTTTAGTCCAAGGGGTGTGTTGAAATCTGCCATCGCTGATCTAACAAATGCTGGTCTGAAAATGGTTGTAGGGCTGGAAGTAGAATTTCATGTTTATGAATGCGTCGACGGGATGCATGATCATTCGAGCGCAGCCATGCCAGGTGAACCAGTAAAGACAAGAAATCTGGCACATGGGTACCAGTTTTTGACTGAAACCCGTTACGCAGAGCTAGAAACCGTAATGGACATTCTTCGCCGCCAGTGTCAAATTCTTGGCTTACCTATCCGCTCGATGGAAGTGGAGATGGGTCCAAGTCAGTTTGAATTTACCTTCGAGCCCGCAGACCCGCTCACTCATGCCGACAACATGATGGTGTTTCGTACAATGGTGAAGGAAGTTTGCGCGCAAAAGGGCCTGCACGCGACATTCATGTGTCGCCCAAATCTTGAGAATGCGGTTGCCAGTGGTTGGCATCTTCATCAATCCATTGTTGATCTAAAGACAGGGAAAAATCTAATGATGCCTAAGGAGAATCGTGAACTCAGTAAAACCGCAAGCGGATGGATTGCAGGACTATTAGCCCATGCTGCTGAAAGCTGTTTGCTGACGACTCCATCAGTCAACGGATACAAGCGTTACCGCCCTCGTGAGTTGGCACCAGATAGGATCCAATGGGGCCACGATAATCGTGGTGCGATGGTCCGTGCAATAATGGCGCCAGATGATAGCGCATCTCGCGTTGAAAACCGAGTGGCAGAAACAACAGCAAATCCGTATTACTTTTTTGCCAGCCAAATTTTGACTGGATTAGACGGTTTAACTCGTGGCCTCGTACCACCCGAAGCCGTGGAAACGCCCTATGACGCGGATGTGCAGGCATTACCTGACAGCCTTTTGAGCGCAATCCAACATTTTGAGAGTTCATCATTTTATCGCGAAAAATTGGGAGACGTATTTGTTGATTACCTTTCTCGTATAAAACGTGCGGAATGGGATCGCTATAATCTGACCGTGTCAGATTGGGAGCAGCGCGAATATTTCGGACTTTATTGATATGCCACATTTCATCATTGAGCATTGCAATGCACTAAAATGCGATGGAGATCGACAAAAAGCTATGCAAGTTGCGGCTGAGTGCGGAGCATCTTGCGGATTTATTTGCCCAAACGATATTAAGGTTCGCCTCATTCCGATTGTAGATTTCCTGGCCTTAGATGGTAGGCGCAGCTTTATTCACATAACCGTTCGCTTGTTGGAAGGGCGCGCAGTAACTCAAAAAGTAAGTCTGTCGGAGGCTTTACGGGACGCATTCGACAACAACTATCCAGAAATCGAAAGCTTAAGTATAGACATTGTTGATATGGATGCCGATGCGTACAAAAAACGCCTTAATGCTCTTTGAAGTGGTCCTACAAAATCGGACAGTCTGTTAAGGTGTATTCCAACACGACAAAGGAATGCAGAAATGACGAAGAGACGGAAGTTTTCAGACCAGTTTTGTAGACATGCCGTTACTCGCGGGACATTTCCATTGAGCCCCCACTTTTGGGAAGAAGGAGATGTTCATGATCAAGGATCAACGCGAGGCACAAGATTACCCAACACGGGTCCTCCCACAGCCCTCCCAGATGGGTGCGCGAGAGGCGCTTTCGTTTTCTGGCGATAGGATTGTTATTAGGGGGGTGATGCTCTTAAGGTGGCCCGCAGGAGTCCAGCAGCCGCTCCGTAGTGCCCACTAAGCACCCACAGGTGGGTGGGTGACTCAAGTGCCCCAACGACTCCCTGCAGCGCTCTGTGGACTCCTCACAGCCACCACCAAATACCCGCACACACCCCTACACTCGAGCCCCTATTTATGGTATAATAT
>JAPYON010000049.1 GCA_029938175.1 Paracoccaceae bacterium
CGTCATAGTTCTTGATCTGGCCACCGATTTTGATAGACAACCGGTCCACATCCTGAATTTCCAGTTGCGAGATGCCGCAGCGGGCTTCTCGCATCCCTTCAATAGTGGCAGTTGCGCTCATTCCCAGAGAACTAACGGCACCTTGGCCCGTAATGACAACACGTTTCATTTTTGGTTAAGCACCAGCTGTAACGACAAGGCCTTTGACAGAACCGATCATCGCACTGACGCTGGAAATATCAAATTGTGAGTCCGAGGGATTATTGGCGTCAAATGGCACCTGAATACCAAAGGATTCTTCTATGGCAAATATGGCTTCAACCAGCCCAAGCGAGTCAATTCCTAGATCCTCGAGCGTGGCGTCCAGCGTCACATCGGAGGGCGACATCAACGCCTGCTCGGCAATGATGGCAATCACCTGATCCTGCACACTCTGTGCCATTGGCCTTCCTTTTTCTATTCCTGCTATCGCTCTACTCATTCGCTTCCGGTTTGAACACCTGTTTTTGCAGTTCCTCGACTTTTAGTATCAAACGGGGCAAACGACGCAGCGCTTTATAGCTTTCAACACTGGTTTTCATGTTAACCGCAGGATTTCCCATCACCACGCGGTTAGGCGGGACATTCGACAGAACCGCCGCCTTACCCGTCGCTATCGAGTTCGCGCCTACGATCACATGATCCATAACCCCTGCGTTTCCACCCAGTATCACACGATCATGTAATACTGCACTGCCTGCAATTCCGGCCATTCCACACAGCAAACAGTGCTTACCGACTTTTACATTGTGCCCAACTTGCACCAGATTATCTATCTTGGTGCCTGTCCCGATCTCGGTATTGCCAATTGTTCCACGGTCTATAGTGGTATTAGAGCCCACCTCGACGCGGTCACCTATCACGACGGTGCCTAGCGAATTTATCCGGGCATATTCTTTCGTACCGCAGGTAATTTCTTCCGACATTGTGCGGGCTGCCTCTATCGCGCCGGCCTCGGGTGTGACGAACGAAAAGCCGTCGCCGCCGATTACGGCGTTCGGTTGGCAAATAAAATCGTCGCCGATTTGAACGCGCGCCCGAATACGCACACCTTCGTATATCAAGGCATTGGTGCCTATGCTGGTATGTTCAGCAATTGAAGTATGGGAAAGAATGCGTGCGTTTTTACCGATCTTCACGTCTTTGCCAACAACTACAAACGGTCCGATAGATGGGTTGTCGCCGATTTTCGCAGTCGGATCAATGATGGCGGTAGGATGGATGCCACTTGCCACTTCGGGTTCAATGCCAAAACTCTGTGTCACACCAGAAAGCGCATAACGGGCGCGCGGAACGAAGATCGCGGCGGTCAAACCCAGTGCCTGCCAGTCGGCATCCGGCCACAGGATTGCAACCGTGGCTTCGCCCTGCTGCAATGCCTCTTTATAGGAAGCGTCCATAGCCAGCGCGATCAATCCTGCCTTTGCGGCATTCGGCTCGCACGGGCCAAGAATAATTTGATCCACGTCGCCAACGGCCTCTGCCCCCAACGATTTCGCCAGTTCTGCAACGGTAATTTGCATCAAGCCTCCGAGTTGGTTAGCCGGCCAACGTGGCCACCTAATCTGTTTTAGCTCTCTAGTGCAGGCAATGTAACCCCGACGTTAATCAAAGCGTCGTAGACGAGCGCGTCGCGGCCATACACATCGTGGCGATATTGCACATCCCCCAACGCATCAAACCAAACGGTACGATATACGATATGCACCGGAACCGGTTTTTCCAGGGCAATCTGGGTTTCTTCTTCCGATTCCAGCGCAGTGGTAAAGGTGCCTTTCGGATCGGTCTCTTGCAAGGATAACAAGGTATAGGCGAGCTCCATCGGTTTCTGGACGCGGACACAACCGTGGCTAAATGCGCGAGCATCCTGGGCGAACAAGCTTCTAGACGGGGTGTCATGCAGATAAATGTTGTATTTGTTAGGGAACATGAACTTTACACGACCCAACGCATTCCATGGGCCAGGCTGCTGACGCAGTAAGAACGGGAATGTTTCTTCCGTGAACAGCGAAAAATCAATGGCCGTCGAATCCACGATTTGACCGGAGCCCAGAACTTCCATACGAATATTTTCGCGTTCCAAAAGTGTCGGATCACTAAGCAGTTTTGGCAAGTATTCCTCGGAAGCGATGCTGTAGGGCACGTTCCAAGTCGGGTTTATAATCATATGGGTCATGGAGTTCGAGAACTCAGTCGTCTGATTTTCATCCGTTCCAACCACAACACGAAAACTAAGCGTGGGCACGCCGTAGTCCATCACAGAGGCGGTATAATCTGGTATGTTCACATATATATGACGATCCCCAAGATCATAGTTCATCCAACGGACACGTTCCAGATTGACGATCACTTGCTTCAAGCGGCCAGCCGGCTGCACATTAATTGAGGCAAGCGTCTGCGGACCCACGATCCCGTCCGAGTTTAGGCCGAAATCAATTTGAAAGGCTTTAACCGCCGCAACTAGGTCTTTGCTGTACGCAGTCGAAGTGGCATCAATCAAATCGTAACCGCGTTGTTGAAGGCGCATACGTAGCGCCGCCACACGCGCGTTAGATTGCCCGGGGCGCAGTGTGTCGCCAATAGGAACCAGAGGGCCCCAGCCCTCGCCAGAAATAAGCGCTTCCAGGTCTTTTTTCAGGTCCAACAACAGCGCATATTCCGGTGCCGAAGGTGGCAAGGTCTGATAATATGCGGCTTTGTCATTGGCTGCTGCAACCGCCCGCAACACGTCACGGGTTTTCGGCACGCGACGCGTGGTGTTTATTTCTTGACGCGTGACGTTTATTTCTTCGTGGATATCACTTGGGTCCAGGACATCCAACGAAATTTCTTCGTAGATATCACTCGGGTTCAGGACACCCGACGAAATTTCTTTGGCGAATTTCACATAAGTTTGCGCCGCTACGGCCTCGAGTGCCGCCAAATCTTCGGGCAGGTTCCCTGCCATCCACAATGCTTCGAGGTTGGCAGTGTTGTAACTTTCAAGGGGCAAACCGTGATGCAGTGCTTGCTCGATTGTGGTCAGCAGGGCCAACATACTTTGCGTGTTACCGTCCGCCCAGATCGGTTGATTATTGCGTGCAGCATAGAACTCGGCAAAATCCGCCAATTCGCGCCCACCCTCGGCAAAATGACTTTGCAAAGCTGAAACGAACCGTTCTTCGATAGACACGACGGCAACCGATGCTTCCGTAGTTGCCTCTTGAGCGACAGCCGGCGTGATAGCTCCGAATGTTGTAATCGCAAACGCGAAGAAAATATTTTGCAGCGTAGTTGTGTTGCCAGTATAGTTCATAGTTGCCCTTAAAATACTTAAAGCAGATATTTTGACATTTCGTACATCACAAGAATGTTGGTATCGAGAACTTTCCTGAAATTCGCGTCGAATATCACCCGTTGTGGGATAAAAGTTACATACTAAAGGAATAATCCAAGGCCAAACGGATTTCGATCACAGTTTTGTTAGTATGGCAAAATATTGCTTACCATAAAAACAGGGGAAACTGCTACTTGGAGACTGAGTCGTTTTGTGCCATAAGCGCAATTAATAAAAAAAATAATGTGTCGGAAAGCGACCAATGTTTAAGAGACGAGGCAGTAGAATATGACAGTGATCGGTAAAACAACGTCGCGCAGACGCCTGTTAGGTGCGTTCGCTGGTGTTGCTGTTGTCTCTGCAACCCCGGTATATGCAAGCGTCGCAGGATTTTTACGTAACGCGGGTGACGTGCGGCGTATCAGTATGCGCAGCCAAAGGACGGGCGAAAGCATCCACACTATCTACTGGATTGAAGGAAAATATATCAACCCCGCGCTGGAAGAAATTAACTATTTCATGCGGGATTGGCGGCAAAATGAGGTGATCTCGTATGACCGGAGAAATATTGACATTCTGGCAGCCTCGCATCGCCTTATGGAAACAACCGAGCCTTACACTCTGTTGTCAGGATATCGTAGCACAAAAACTAATGCGCTGCTGCGAAGAAGTAACCGTGGTGTTGCATCAAATTCGTATCATATCAAAGGCATGGCTGCCGATGTTCGCCTAAAGTCACGCAGTGTTTCGCAGATGGCGGCGGCGGGAAAAGCCTGTAAATCCGGCGGCATCGGAAAATACAACGGTTCGAACTTCGTACATATGGATAGCGGTCCGGTTCGTAGCTGGAGAGGTTAATTTTCTATTAACCAGAGGACAAAAACCCGCCTTGTGCCGGGTTTTATTGTTTTTGTGCTTTGCTAAGGTCGCGTGGTTCCGTCGCCAACCACCAGATATTTAAAACTGGTTAATTGTTCCGCTCCAACAGGCCCGCGCGCGTGCATCTTTCCGGTGGCGATACCGATCTCGGCACCCATTCCGAACTCTCCACCATCAGCGAATTGCGTCGATGCATTTCGCATCAGGATCGCGCTGTCCACTCGCTGAAAGAAACGCTCGGCGGTGGCATCGTTTTCCGTCAGGATCGCATCCGTATGGTTGGAGCTATACGTACCGATATGGTTAATCGCCCCGTCAACACCGTCGACCAATTTCACCGCGATAATCATATCGAGATACTCATTCCCCCAATCCACATCCGTCGCAGGAGTGGTTCCAGAAATATCCGCAAGCCCCTCACCCACACGAACTTCGACGCCAGCCGTCACCAAATCGTTAACGAATGGAGCGCCGTGTTTGGCATAAAACGCTCGATCAATCAGCAAACATTCCGCCGAGCCGCAAATACCTGTGCGCCGTGTCTTGGCGTTCAGCACCACCGCACGCGCCTTTTCCAAGTCCGCGTCAGCGTCCACGTAAACATGCACGATGCCTTCAAGATGCGCAAACACGGGCACGCGGGCCTCGCGCTGCACAAGGCCGACAAGACCTTTACCACCGCGCGGTACGATCACGTCGATACAATCGGTCATCGTTAACATTTCGCTAACGGCCTCGCGGTCACGAGTCGGAACAAGCTGGATGGAGGCCTCAGGCAAGCCAGCCGTTTTCAGTCCGTCCACCAGACAAGAATGGATGACGCTAGAGCTGTAGAAACTCTCGGAACCACCGCGCAAGATTGACGCATTTCCCGCCTTTAGACACAGACCACCAGCGTCCGCAGTGACATTCGGGCGACTTTCATAAATCACGCCTATCACACCAAGCGGCGTGCGTACGCGGCGAATATTCAGACCAGAGGGCATATCCCAATCGGCGGTCACGGCACCAACAGGATCAGGCGAATCCGCAACCGAGCGTAAACCGTTAACAATTCCCTTAACGCGGTCTTCGTCCAGCATAAGGCGGTCCATCATCGCGTCAGACAGGTCTTTATTGCGGCCGAATTCCATATCCTTGGCATTGGCCGCGATAATCTCGGCGCGACGTGCCCAGACAGCATCCGCCGCTGCATTCAAGGCCGTGTGCTTTCTTTTCGACGAGGAGAACGCCAGAAACGCGCTGGCAGCCTTGGCTTTTGTGCCGATTTCGTTCATGATTTCTTTAACGTCCATAATCCCTCACATCGCCATATCATCACGGTGGACCATCGCTGCCCGTCCGGTGTGACCCAACTTGCCTTCTATCTCACTCGACTGGCAGCCCATAATCAATCGGGCCTCGGTCGCGTCATACCCCGCCAGAGCCTTAGCCACCGTTGCGCCGTCCGGCCCGACGATCTCGACAGCTTCGCCTCGATCAAAATTGCCCTCGATATCTGTCACACCTGCTGGTAGCAGGGATTTTCCACGCGACAAAGCCGCTATCGCGCCGGCATCAAGCACTAGTTTACCTTTGATTTTCATGCCGGTAATCCAGCGTTTACGCGCGACCCCCGGCAAAGCCGTGCCAACAAACCATGTCGCCGTCGCGCCATCGAGTAACGCCTGAATCGGCTGCGAAACGTGTCCCTTGGTGATTGCCATCGCGCAGCCTGCGTGCATTGCAACCTTGGCCGCCATAACCTTGGTTTTCATGCCACCGCTAGCACCTTCGGTGCCCGCCTCGCCAGCCATAGCCTCGATTTCTGGGGTGATAGTTTGAACCAGCGGCAGGAACTTTGCACTAGCGCTAAAACGCGGATCAGCGGCGTAAAGCCCGTCTACGTCCGACAGCAACACCAACACATCCGCGCCCGTCATAGAGGCCACTTGCGCCGCAAGACGATCGTTGTCGCCGTATCGGATTTCATCCGTTGCAACCGTATCGTTCTCGTTAACAATTGGCACGGTTCCCAGTTCAAGCAGGGTTCCGATTGTGGCGCGGGAATTCAAATAACGGCGGCGGTTTTCGGTATCTTCAAGCGTTAACAAAATCTGTGCGGCTTCGATATTATGCGGACCGAGCACTTCTTGATACGCCTGCGCTAGACGAATTTGGCCGACGGCAGCGGCAGCTTGTGCGCGTTCTAGGCTGAGCGTGCCATTGGGAAAACCCAGCACTTTGCGCCCCAAAGCGATGGAACCAGACGAAACGATAAGGATTTCTTTACCTTTGGCCTTTAGCATCGCCACATCACGTGCCAGATCCGCCAACCATTCGCGCCGCAACGTCCCAGTCCCTGCATCAACTAACAGGGCGGAGCCGATCTTGATGACTATCCGGTTCGCCGCGTCGATAAGCGAGGCTGAGGTTACGGTCTCCATGCCTCGGGCTCCTCGTCTGTTGCTATTTCAGCGGCTGCGTTCGTATCAATGATACCGCGCAGAACACGCAATGTGTCTTGTAGGCCTTCATGGCTTACGCCCGATTGCCGCAACACAGGCGCACCAGTGGCGACTTCGAGTGCTTTGGCGATGTCATCCCGTTCATCATCGGTTAACGCATCGATCTTGTTAAGGGCCGTAACGCGTTGTTTGTCCGCCAAATCACCGCCATACATTTCCAGTTCGTTAATGATTACTTTATAATCATTAACGGGATCTTCAGACGTTGCATCAACCAGATGCAATAGCACTGCGCAGCGTTCGACATGGCCAAGGAATCGATCTCCAAGCCCTGTGCCTTCGTGCGCACCAGCGATCAGGCCGGGGATGTCTGCAACCACGAACTCGGTTTCGTCAATGCCAACGACGCCTAGATTGGGGTGCAGCGTAGTGAACGGATAATCCGCAATCTTTGGCCGCGCATTCGAAGTCGCCGCCAGAAAGGTCGACTTTCCGGCGTTTGGCATACCTAGTAATCCCACATCGGCGATCAATTTAAGCTGCAACCAAACATCACGGACGATGCCCTCTTGCCCAGGATTTGCTTTGCGGGGAGCACGGTTAATCGAGGTCTTGAACCGCAGGTTCCCCCACCCGCCGTTTCCGCCAGCGGCAAGACGCACGCATTGACCAACAACCGTTAGGTCGGCCAGAACTACTTCTTGTTCTTCGTCCAGAATTTCAGTGCCAACCGGAACTTTGAGAATAATGTCATTACCATCCGCGCCCGTCATCTGACGTCCCTGCCCGCCCCTACCGTTTTGAGCGAAGTAATGCTGTTGATAGCGGAAATCGATCAGGGTGTTTAGGCCGGTCACGGCTTCGACCCAGACATCGCCGCCTTTGCCGCCGTCACCGCCGTCGGGACCACCGAATTCTACATAAGCCTCACGCCGGAAACTGGCACAACCGTTACCACCTGTGCCTGAGCGAATTTGAACCTTGGCGAGATCGAGAAATTTCATTGTATTGTCCTAAAATTGCGCAAATTGACGCTATGCATGGCGTATATCATAAGTCGCTCATCCTCAACCCAAGCTCTTCGCCCAAGTTCGATTTAGCCCAATCCTTGCGGGTTAACACAAAGTCGACTCCGTCCACTTCGCAATCGCGTGCCTTGCAAAATTGTGTAATTTCGTTAACGAATTTGAATCCGCACTTTTCCAACACTCGAATTGACGCTGGGTTATCCACCCACGACCACAGAACGGTTTTGCCAGCATATAGCCAAGCCCTCCCTGAATGCCGCCGATGCTTTCGGCGAATTTCCCGTCACATTCGATTACTGAAATCAGCCAAGCCTTTGCCTCGGGTGTGTTCATCCGCATCCGCGAGAACTCTGGATCCGCGGAGTATGGCCAGCTGCTGACCATCTTCACTACGTCGTAATCCGAGCACAGTGCATGAAACGCGTCGAAATTATCTTCGCGAAAATCTCTTAGCCGCAAATTAACCATCACTAAAATCCAGTTTATAATTCCACGACTGCACCATGCCACCGCGAGGAATAGAATGGGTTTCGCTATCTCCGCAATACTCGAACCCTTCTTTGATCAACACGCGGGCCGAGCCTTGATTGCCTTGGTGCACTCCTGCATCCAATCCTTTAAAGCCGTTCGCGCGGGCGTAAGTGACCACGACCTCAAGCGCCTCGGGCGTAAATCCCGCACCCCAGAATTGGGGGGCCAGCCAATATCCAATATTGCCACGCCCCGTGTCCTTGGGCGAAATCGAGATCACACCTATTAATTCATTGTTAAGCACTATCGCCCAGATGATTTCATCCGTGTCGGCCTTGTGTGCGTATTCGATGTACGTCTCGGCAGCGCCATCAGGATAGGGATGCGGTACGACGGCGAGGTTCAACGCGACGCGCTCGTCACTCACGTACAGCTTGATCAGGCCTGCGTCGCTATCTTGCAGCGGGCGCAGGGTCAGGCGTTCGGTTTTTATCACTTCTTTTGTGCGTTTTTCCATTTCACACATCCTTCACTAGGACGAGCAGTACGCTCGCGACGGTCAAACCTGCCAGCACCCACATCAGGTATTTCTCGGACTTCCGTCCTGCCATCCGTGCAGCGATTGCTTGCCCGCCGAGCGTCCACAACGGATGCAGCACCAACTGCACGGACATCAGCGTCAGCGCGATAGTCGCCGTTGCCACCAAGGTGGGCGTGCTCGCGCTGACGAAACTGGTAAACGCTACGGTCACCATCGCCCACGCTTTGGGATTCAACGGATGCACAATCAGGCCAGCGGCGAATCCGGGGGCGCTGGTTTTCGATGTCTGGTTAATCCGGATGCCCGCGATGCGCCACGCCAGCCAGAATATATACGCGACGGAAACCCACTTGAGGACATCGAAGGCCAGCGGATAACGGCCCGCGACCTCCATCAGGCCAAATCCGATGGGCCAGATGATTAACTGTTTACCCAGCAAGACGCCCGCAACAAACGGTAGCGCTCGGCGAAAGCCATAACGCGCCCCTGCGGACAGCATGATCATATTTGCAGGACCGGGAGTTCCGACCATCGCTGCTGCGAAAATTGCATAACCCAGTATTTCAACGCCCATAAAAATCACCATTATAAATAGAAAAAGGGCCCGGTGTTTCCACCGAGCCCCTCATAAATTATTTCATGCCGAGGGTTCGGCTTATTCTGCGGCCTCAGCTGCCGGAAGGACGGAAATGAATGTGCGACCCTTGAAGCCTTTTTTGAAGGTCACGTTGCCTTCAAGCACTGCAAAGATCGTGTGATCTTTACCCATTCCAACGCCAGATCCCGGATACCATTTGGTTCCGCGCTGGCGACAGATGATGTTACCAGGAATTACCAGCTCGCCACCGTATTTCTTGATACCAAGACGACGCCCAGCGGAGTCGCGACCGTTGCGGGTTGAACCGCCTGCTTTTTTATGTGCCATGTCGTATTCTCCTTAAACTTAAGCGTCTGTAGCGAGTGTTTTCGCCTGTTCGATCCAGCCTTCTTTTTCGATCTTGCCTTTGAGAGAAATAGCTTCGTCAAATTTGGCAACATCGGCATCGGACCAGCCCGCGATCTGAGCAAAGCTTGTAACGCCACCGGCGATCAATTTTTTCTCAAGCGCGGGGCCAACACCAGTCAGCTTTTTCAGGTCATCCGAACCAGCAGCGGCTGCCGGGGCAGCTTTAGGCTTGGCTGCAGCTTTAGGGGCTGCTTTTGGTTTTGCAGCAGCTTTAGCAGCAGGTTTTGCAACCGCAGCAACAGCTGCGCTAACCGAACCAGCGCCGTTAGCAGCTTTGATCCCCGATTTTTCTGCGCCTTTGGCCAGAATTTCTGTAATCTTGATCACTGTCAGTTGTTGACGGTGGCCCTTTTTACGCTGGGACGAATGCTTACGACGACGCTTCACAAAGTGAATTGTCTTCTTGCCTTTCATCTGGTCCAGAACTTCGGCCTGAACACCAGCGCCTGCAACCATTGGCGAGCCAACAGTTACGTTGTCGCCACCAAGCATAAGGACTTCGTTGAACTGAACTATTTCGCCTGCGTCGGCTGCCAGTTTTTCAACTTTAAAAATATCGCCTGTAGCAACTTTATACTGCTTGCCACCAGTTTTTATAACCGCGAACATACGCGCATTCCTTTATTCATTCGCGTCGTGTGGTCCCGCTAGGCGGAGTTTCGCAGATCATCTGCACCTCGGACTGCGTGTCCCATTCGGGACAATTGCATAGATATGCCGCAGGAATCCCCTCCTGCAACAAGCGCGCGTTATCGGGTAGATGCAGGGATATGTCAACAACTGATGGGGCGATAGGCGTCGTTAATCGAAATACTGGTTAAACACATTACGAAACTCACCCTACGTGCGAGTTTCTAATACTTTAATATTCTCATAGTTTAGTTGCAAGCAACAAATTGAACAGGAGTGCGTCATGCCAAAGAATATCGTAGTTTTCTCGGATGGGTCTGGGCAGGCAGGTGGTCGAACCGTCGACACTAATATCTACAAACTGTTCAGAGCGATTGAAAATCGGGCACGAGACAAAATTTAGTTTAATGATCTAGGGATCGGTGCCGAAGCGCGCGGAATAGGGAGATTATCCACATGGGCGCGGCGCACAGCACGACAAGCAACGCGCTGGAGGTTTAGTAAAAACGTTAACGACTGCTACCGGTTTATTTTGACAATTACGAGGCGGGGGACAAAATCTACATTTTTGGATTTAGCCGCGGGGCCGCTAGATATTGCCATCATAAAAAGCTCTCATATCGCCGGGCAAAAAGCAGGTATAATGGCCGACTTGGCAATCGCACCACTTCCGGCCTCAAGCTTCTCGGGCCAAGTTGTTGCCCTGGCTGCCGACCACGGCCTACCTAAAATACCTGATTACGGGATAGGAATGATTTCAAAACCCGGCCAAAACGCCCCAGTTTGCGCGGCTGCCGATTACCTTCGCGCTACATTTAAAAACGGGTAATTCCGGAAACAAGTCTTACTTCATTTTCCTCTTGCACCCTGTCCGAACGCCCCTTAGTTATCGCACAACTAAAGAGACTAGCAACACCCCTGCGGAGAGGTGCCGGAGTGGTCGAACGGGGCGGTCTCGAAAACCGTTGAGCCTTTGCAGGTTCCCAGGGTTCGAATCCCTGTCTCTCCGCCATAAATACTTTTAAGATATTGTTTTTATTTAATAAAATCACGACCACAACACTCTTCCCGCCGACCTACCCGCCAACCCAAAAACTGTAAACGGCGAAGCAATACTAGGCCACAGTATAAATCTCCAAACCCTCCCATAAATGAAAGGGCCAAAAACCGAAAATACCCGCCGAAAGCGAACAAAACGACCGCGACGGCACGTCAAAACGCGCGCAATTGAGCAAGATACAGCCTTGATCAGATGAAATGCCGGGTTATGCTGAGGCCCTTCAGGCTATCGACCGGATAAGGCCGATATTCAAGACGGACCC
>JAPYON010000183.1 GCA_029938175.1 Paracoccaceae bacterium
AAGAAATTCTAGGTGAACCCATACACGAACTAACTGGTAACCCAAGGAAGCTTTCTTTCCATTCATTTAGGTCAACTGTTGTTACCTACCTAACAGCAGACAAAAGAATTAATGAAAAAGTAGTCGGCTCAATTACGGGGCATTTAGGCGGAGGTGGTTCCGCAGGATCAATCAGAACATACATCAACCCTGACGATCTTAAAACAAAACTAGATATTGTGAGCATGTTACCGTGGGCGTATAAAAACTACTGATCTTCATTGCCTATTCAGAACCTTTCAAGATCTAACCTTGCACCAGTTTTATCTATAGCAGCTGACCTTCTCCACGTATTCTCATGTCTCCGGTGCATTCATTTTCGGTCAGCTTTCGCTTTTGCCATATTCCTGCGGGCTTCCGTCGACATTCCAAACAACCAGCCTTGTGCAAGTTTTTCATCTATGTCATCTGGACGGACTAGCGTCTGTTCGTTGCCTTTGAACATCCATTTTGTGCCAGTCTGGTTTTTTGGGGGATCATCTAGCCCCACCGCTTGCTCCAGCGTCCAGCGAAGTTTTAAGCGGCCCTCAAATCTACCCACAGGCACGTTATAGTGCATAGCAGCGGCACTCTGCGATGGGAAGACTTTGCCGTCAATCGTAGTAATTTTAGCAGTGTCGCCTCCAATTACTCCGCCTTTAGCCGTGTTATACCCACTGGCTATTGTGTCGCGATCTGCTATTTCCTGGATTTCCTGTTCCTGAAGCTCTCTATAATCCTTGGCATCGTTTCTGATTTGGGTGATTATAAAATCGTCTTTACTCCCCTCTCGTAATGTCTTCCGCATCGCGTTATGAAGTTTCGAATCCCTGCCACGAGTCGCGTCACCCCAATGACTACCCAGCCGGTCTGTTAGGGAGCCGGTGGTAAGCCCAACGTACTCTTTCCCAGACCGCTGATTTCGAATGACGTAGAGTCGATAGCATCCCAGTTCAGTGGATGGCACAACAGAACCATCAATAATCTGCGGATTTAGATAGAGATGGTCGCGGGCGTTGCCGTTTTCATCTCTGTATTTCGGAGGCGGTGGCACCAGATCAACAGCCTGTTCCGGTGTCCACCCGTAGCGTAGTCTTTGCCCTGTATTCGTGACCTCTTTCCCATAATGCATTGCAAAGTCAACAATAGTGGGAAATGAATTGCCATCACAATCAACTTCAACAGAATCTGCCTGTTCTTGTTGAGGCGGAAGACTAAGCGCAAGATCAAGAGGCCATCCGCGTTTCAACCGATTGTGCAGAGTCTGGTCTTTCACATCATAATGATTAGCCATAGCGAGCTTGGAATCAAAAGTCTTCCCATTATACGTCACCTTGATGGCTGTAGAACTAGTTCGCTTTGGTTTTGGCGCGACCCCTAAAGCCTGTTCCAATGTCCATCCGGCCTTTCGTCGGACGCAAAAGGTCGGTGCTTTAACACCATAGTGGGCAGCCAAATCCGTCATAGACTCGAAGGTTTCCCCTCCGAACTCAACCTTGATAGCAGCATTTCTAGTTTGCTTTGGTCTTGTCTCAAGCCCCAAAGCCTGTTCCAGAGGCCACCCCATGGCTAATCGGCTGTGGAGGTTGCTGGGGCTGATCCCATAATGCCTGGCCAGAGCGGAATCGGATTTGAAAGGTTTTCCTCGAAATGTGACTAGGGTGCCGACGGGTTCGTCCACAGCCCGTTCCAGTGTCCATCCGCTTTGTAGCCGGGCATGTAAAGTTTTGTAGCTGATCCCGTAATGCCTGGCCAACGCAGCTGTAGACTCGAAAGGTTTTCCTTTAAATGTGATTGGTTTTTTCATGATTGTGGATCAATTATAGGCAATACACCCTTGTTGTCATCGTGATGACTGACTGTAGTTTTTTACTGTTACTCCACCCTTTAGCTATAAATAACAACTCTATTCACATCTATTTCTCATTACTTCCAAAGACCTTCTCTCCCTCTCGCTAACCACCAACCCATACTTCCTCTTAACCCATTGCCATCTACGCGCATATT
>JAPYON010000184.1 GCA_029938175.1 Paracoccaceae bacterium
CCACGGTATTCACGCTGAGCCGACGACCATGGGGCTGACCTTCGCCCGCTTTTATGCCGAAATGGACCGTAACAAGAAACGTCTTCTAGTCGCCCGAGAAGAGATCGCCACAGGTGCGGTTTCCGGTGCCGTTGGAACCTTCGCCAATATTGACCCGTCGGTAGAGGAGCACGTCTGCGAACAACTTGGCCTTAAACCCGAGCCGATCAGCACGCAGGTTATTCCTCGCGACCGTCACGCGGCCTTCTTTGCAGCCCTCGGCGTGGTTGCCGCGTCGATCGAGAATGTTTCGATCGAAGTCCGCCACATGCAGCGCACCGAGGTTCTGGAGGCAGAAGAGTATTTCGCACCGGGTCAGAAAGGCTCGTCCGCGATGCCGCACAAACGCAACCCGATCTTGACGGAAAATCTGACAGGCCTGTCCCGCGTGGTGCGTATGGCTGTGGTTCCGGCGATGGAAAACGTGGCGCTTTGGCATGAGCGCGATATTTCGCACAGCTCGGTCGAACGCACTATCGGTCCGGATGCAACTATCACGCTGGATTTCGCGCTGCATCGTCTGACCATGGTGATTGACAAGTTGCTGGTGTATCCTGATAATATGCTTAAAAACATGAATAAATTTCGCGGGCTGGTGCACTCACAGCGTGTACTTCTGGCGCTGACGCAAAAAGGCCTTAGCCGAGAAGACAGCTATCGTCTGGTGCAGCGTAACGCGATGCGTGTTTGGGAAGAAGACGCGGATTTCATGACCGAGTTGAAGGCTGACCCCGAAGTTACGGCCGCCATGACCGAAGCCGAAATCGATGACAAATTCGACCTTGGGTATCACACAAAACACGTCGATACGATCTTCAAGCGTGTGTTTGGATAACCAAGCTATACGTGCCGAATTAAAAGAATAAAAAAAGGCCGGCAAGTAATACTGCCGGCCTTAATCATTTGTAAACTTATTCGCCAGCTTCGATTTCTGCCATTGCTATTGGTGCAACTTCTGCCATTTTAGCACGAACTTCCTCGGCGCTAACTTCGCCGTTGAGATCACCAACCACTTTGCGAACAACGTCTTCATGTCCAGCCTCGATGAAATCAGCCTTGACCACTTCGATCGCATAAGCCGCGGCGTCGCCGCCAGATTTTCCCAGCAGATCCGCCGCCCAAAGCCCTAATAATTTGTTCGCCCGCGCTTCAATCTTGAATTTAGTTTCTTCGTCATGCGCGTATTTGTTCTCATAGGCATTTTCGCGGTTGTCAAAAGTGGTCATGTCGATTGCTCCGTTTGAAGATTGTTCTTTAACCTTAAATAAGCATCACTCGGTGCGGTATACAAGGCCGCAGGCACGAATCCTTGCCCCTCGTGACACTACAGCCTATAGAGCAGTTAAATTCCTCAAGGGCAGCATAACCCCCTGCCCTTAAGCGCTTAACGGAGGCACGCATGGCCCGTCGCAGAATGATTTACGAAGGCAAGGCTAAAATCCTGTATGAAGGCCCAGAGCCCGGTACGATCGTTCAGTACTTCAAGGATGACGCGACCGCGTTCAACGCCGAGAAGAAAGCTGTGATTGAGGGAAAAGGCGTTCTTAACAACATGTTGTCCGAACACTTCATGAAGGGTCTTGGCACAATTAGCATTCCGACGCACTTCATAAAACGGCTAAATATGCGCGAGCAGCTTATCAAGGCGGTCGAAATTATTCCATTGGAAGTCGTCGTTCGGAATCTTGCCGCAGGTTCGATGTCTAAACGTCTTGGGATCAAGGAAGGCACGCCGTTGTTGCGCCCAATTGTCGAGTTCTATTATAAAGACGATTCGCTGAATGATCCGCTGGTGACAGAAGACCAGATTGTTGCATTTGAATGGGCCAGTCCACAGGATCTCGACGAAATGGTTACAATGGGGCTGCGCGTTAACGATTTCATGTCTGGCCTCATGTTCGGCGTCGGTATTAAGCTGGTAGACTTCAAAATCGAGATTGGACGTCTGTTCGACGGTGATTACCAACGCCTGATC
>JAPYON010000003.1 GCA_029938175.1 Paracoccaceae bacterium
AAGTAGTCTTTTCATAATTTTCTCCCTGGTTGAACAGATGGCTTGCACCATTCTGCGGGGCATTCCACGATATTGAACTCGGTTATGCAACAGTAATAAGTCCGAAGAAGTGACTTGATGCTCAAATTAGCCGATTAATAACTGCTTTCCACATGTTGCGGGTTTTTCTAGACTAAATTACGCCTAATACGCGTGAAAACTGAAGGTTCGCACAAAGGTTAAAATGGAAACTTTGAACGCAGCTTGGGGACTGATGACGGGATTCGATCCCGCCTTAACCGGAATCGTCGGCCTGTCGATGCGTGTCAGTTTGTCGGCGGTTTTCTTCGGGTTGCTAATAGGCTCCCCTCTCGGGCCGGCGCTGGCGATATGAGATTTCCGTGGCAAACAAGCTTTGGTCGTCCTCAGTAACTCGATGATGGGTTTGCCCCCCGTCGTGGTTGGGCTAGGCGTTTACGTATTGTTAAGTCGCGCCGCTCCGTTGCTGCAAACATTGAATTTCCATTAATAACCCAAGGTATCCCCCGCACCAAACGCGCCATTCATGTTAATGAAGCGTTAAAGGTTACCCGCTTGTTCAGAAATCCTGCAATCCCCGCCGCCAGCCTGTCAGGTGGCGAGAAGCAACGCATGGTCTTGGCCCACCTCCTCGTGACCCGCCCGCAAGTGGAGCTGCTGGATGAACCCTCGGCCAGCCTCGACCAAAGAGCTAGAGTCCAGCCTGTGTGAGGTCGCCAACTCCGGCGTCAAAGTCCTGATTGCTACCCATGACCTCATGTAGGCGCGCAGGTTGGTAGATGACGTGTTAATATTCGGAGAGGAAGAATTGCTGGTCCAACAGGGTACCGAAATATTCTTTGCAAGCACTCATGACAGACCCGTCCAGGACTTCTTGTAAGGTCGGCTTTAGCGCCAGACTTTCGATTCAAACGCCGCAAATATTATAATGCTGACCACGCCGATACCGCCAAGCGCCGGCGTAAATCCGATATATTCAATCAGCACCCCAACCGCCAATGCCCCTAGCGCTGTGCCCCCGACCGCAACGGTCATCCACAGGCTCATGACGCGACCACGCATATCGTCATCAAGCTGCATCTGCACCGTTGACTGAAAGTTTATGCCCACAAGCGTGCTGGTGAACCCGATCCCACCGATCAGAGCAACCGCAACAGGCCAGCTGTCGTTGAAACCCAGCACCAGCGTCAGCACAGAGCCCAGCAAGGTCGCAAGCAAGGCCCGCCTCGGGATGTGTCCTTTAACGGGGGGATCAGCCATCACCTGCATAATGGATGCAACAATCGCCCCGACACCGGCCGCCGCCGTCAACATCCCCAGACCAGCCGCCCCGCGCTCAAAAATACCGTCGGCGATGATCGGCAGAACCTCGGTCGCTGCACGAATAGCCAGCGAGAATATCCCCGTGATTATCATCGCAATCAATATTAGTCGGCTGGACAGCACGAATTTAAAACCTTGGTGCATGGATTTCCAAAACGGCAACGCCTCGGCCTGAACATTACGAGGGCGCGGGTGCAGGCGGGCAAGGAGCAGCAAAAAGGGTACGTAAAGCGCGCATACCGTCGCCATCGTGAACGTTACCCCGTAGTTCGCTATCAACGTCCCCGCGATCGCTGGGCCGGTCAGGCGGCTGATATTGAAATTCAACGCGCCGAGGCTGACAACCGAGGATACCCGTTCGGGACGCACAAGGCGTGGGCCAAGGCTAAGGCGGATGGGTTGATAGGCCGTAAAGGCAGTTCCAATAATCAGCGCGTAAACCGCCAGAAACGTGGGCTCGGTCTTGCCCATCGCTACCACGCCCAGCATCACCAGCGCCAAGGCGGTAATGGTGAACTGCACAAGCAGCATTGCTTTTCGCAAATCCGCCTTGTCTACAATTACGCCAAACACTGGCCCACCTAGCAGCGCTGGCGAGAAATTCAAGAAGCTAACGAACCCCACAAAGCTGGCCGATTTGGTCAGATCCCACGCAAGCCAGCCGATCACAAGGCGCATAATCCAGTTGGCATTCATGCCAAAGACATTGCCGATCAGGTACAGACGATATTGCGGAGATTTCAAGGCGGCCAGATTCATGTCCCCATCCCTATGCCTGAAGCCTCTAGTTGACCAGCACGTTTTGTAAGCCATGCGTTTGATGCATAACGGGACTGCCGAACTGTGCGTTGTTGTATTCGCTGAGAGGCCTATATCTGCCTTATCGAAACAACACGGCTCAGACGGCCGCTCGCATAGAAAGAAGATATCATGGCTTACGCAATCGCCACACCGACACTATCCGTCTCCCTTCTGGAGCGCGCCTCAACATTCATCGCAAACCGTCGCGAGGCTTATGCACAGCACCGACTGTATGCAAAAACAATGAACGAACTACAGTCTTTGTCGAACCGCGAACTGGCAGACCTTGGTCTTGGCCGTGGCAGCCTGCACGACACAGCATATGCGGCCGTTTACAACTAATTAAGAATTCGAGATGCCCGGGCGACCCTCCCTTGCCCTGGATAAATAACGGTGTTTCTGGCTCCTCCTCCCTGCCGGAAACGCCGTTTTTTATGCCTAGATTAATCCTTCTTCAACCAATCTCGCGTACAACGATTCGTGCTGAGCGAAGCGGCTTAACAATCCGTTGGTTTATCGCGCTAGAGCATTTGAATGCCCGTTGCGGAAATCGCGACATGCATACACGAACCGACCATCCGTTGCGCTGACCATCAATCGGCATTTGCGGGCGACAGCTTAGGGGTGGAAATATTATCTAGCGCGGTAGACGTGACTTCGATCCGCACGAGGCGTTTTTTAAACCAGATAACCCGAAATCATGGCTGAATGGCCTATCCGAGATGTAAAAGGCGAAAAGGCGCGGTGAAAACCGGAAGCCTCTTTTTTCGTGCCTGAATTTCAAGAACCAGTCGCGATGCTATATCGGCTTAAAACGGAACTTCACCTGCGCCTGTCACGTAACTTGCGATAACTTTTTTCTGGCCAGCTTTTTCGAACGCCACAGACAGCTTATTCCCATCCACCTCGACTACGGCGCCATAGCCGAACTTCTGGTGAAACACCCGATCGCCAAGGCCAAAAGAAATCACCTCGGCGTCAACGACGCTCCTTGCCGCCGACGGGTTCGCATGTGGTCTCTGTGTGCGCGATTGCATCCGTTTCCACCCTGGCGAGTTGTAAACATCTGCCTTTTTCGCCCGATTCTCCAGATCGGAACCACGCATCATCCCGTCGATCTCTTTCGGAGCAGCCGAGCCATAATTACCGCCATGAAGACCGGGTGGAGTCAGCACATCCACATGATCCGCTGGCAGCTCGTCAATGAACCGCGAGGGTAGGGCGTTTTGCCACTGGTTATATATCCGCCGATTGGCAGCAAAGCTGATGGTGCAAATTTCCTCGGAACGGGTGATGCCAACATAGGCGAGGCGACGTTCTTCCTCGACGCCTTTCAGCCCGCTTTCGTCCATTGTGCGTTGGCTCGGAAACAATCCGTCTTCCCAGCCCGGCAGGAATACGCAAGGGAACTCCAGCCCCTTTGCAGCGTGCAGGGTCATGATCGAAACCTTTTCGTCAGCATCATCGGATGCGTTGTCCATGACCAGCGAGATATGTTCGAGAAAGCCTTGAAAATTCTCGAACTCCTCCAAGGCTTTCACAAGTTCCTTAAGATTTTCCAAACGCCCTGCCGCATCTGGGGACTTGTCGTTTTTCCAATGGGTCGTATAGCCAGACTCATCAAGAATAATCTCGGCCATCTCGACGTGCCCAAGACCGCCTTTAAGCTGTGCATCCCAACGATCAAAATTGCCCACCAGCTTACCAAGAGAATTACACGCCCGCGCGGGCAGCAGTTTTTCCTCGACCACAATCCGCGCGCTTTCCAACAACGAAACCCCGTTTTGTCGCGCTACTTTGTTAATCATCTGCTGCGCCTTGTCGCCCAGCCCGCGTTTCGGTGTGTTTACAATGCGCTCAAACGCCAGCCCGTCGTCGGGCGACACAACCACACGGAAATAGGCCATTGCATCGCGGATTTCGAGGCGCTCATAGAAGCGCGGCCCGCCGATTACACGATACGGAATGCCCCTGTTCAAGAAGCGGTCCTCGAACGCCCGCATCAAGAACGAGGCTCGCACCAAGATCGCCATGCCGTCCAGCGGCACAGGGCCCAGCCCGCGCGTGCCCTGCTGATACGCCTCGATTTCTTCGCTGATCCAGCGGGCTTCCTCATCGCCGTCCCAATGGCCGATAAGGCGAACCTTTTCGCCCTCGGTTTTCGAGGTCCACAAGGTTTTGCCCAGCCGATCCTCGTTACCCGCAATCACCCCGCTAGCCGCCGCCAAAATATGCGGGGTTGAGCGATAATTCTGCTCCAGTCTGACAACCTTCGCTCCCGGAAAATCCTTTTCGAACTTTAAAATGTTGCCAACTTCGGCCCCGCGCCAGCCGTAAATCGACTGGTCGTCGTCGCCGACGCAACAGATGTTCTTGTGCCCGCCCGCCAGCAGGCGCAGCCACAGGTATTGGGCAACGTTGGTATCTTGATACTCGTCCACCAGAATGTATTTGAACCATTTTTGGTATTTCGCCAGTACGCCAGGGTTCTTCTGAAAAATCTGCACGACATGCAGCAGCAAATCTCCGAAATCGACCGCGTTCAGGGTTTTCAGGCGTTCCTGATAAAGCGCATAAAATTCCGTCCCGCGTTTGTCATACATGCCGGATTCCGAGGTCGGAACCATTTCAGGCGTCCACGCCCGGTTTTTCCAATTGTCGATGTGGCTGGCCAACATCCGCGCAGGCCAGCGTTTCTCGTCGATATTTTCAGCGCGGATTAACTGTTTGAGCAGGCGGATTTGGTCGTCCGTATCCAGAATGGTGAAATTCGTTTTCAGCCCGACCAGTTCCGCATGACGGCGCAGCAGTTTCACGCAGATTGAATGGAACGTGCCCATCCACATCATCCCGCTGACCGCATCGCCGATATAATGCCCGACACGCTCTTTGATTTCCCGTGCGGCCTTATTCGTAAACGTCACCGCCAGAATCTCGTTCGGCTGGGCGCGGCCCGTGTTCAGCAAATGTATGACGCGTGTAATCAACGCTTTGGTTTTGCCGGTGCCGGCACCAGCCAACATCAGAACGGGCCCGTCCAGCGTCTCCACCGCCTCGCGTTGAGGTGGGTTCAGTTCGTCCAGATAGGGGGCAGGGCGCGCAGCCATAGCTTGCGCCGACAGGCTAGTACCGCTTGCAGCCTCAAAGGCGTCTGATTCATCGAAGTCCCAATCACTCATACGTGCGAAACTAACGCCCTGCGGCGGGGAAATAAAGCGGAATGTTCACAAAATGTTCTAGCCCACGCTGCCGCATTGAAGAATCACGGTCACCCCGTTAAAAAGCCCCTACAGACGGCCATCCGAAATTCACAATGACTTCGAAAGCTCCCGCATGAAAAGTTTCCAAAAAATCCTGATAGCTAACCGTGGCGAGATTGCCATCCGTATTATGCGGGCAGCCAACGAGATGGGCAAACGAACGGTTACGATTTATGCCGAGGAAGACAAGCTGGGCCTCCACCGTTTCAAGTCGGACGAGGCGTATCTGATTGGCGAAGGCATGGGTCCGGTTGCGGCGTATCTTTCGATAGACGAAATCATTCGCGTGGCCGTGGAATGCGGGGCGGATGCAATCCACCCGGGCTATGGTTTGTTGTCGGAAAATCCTGATTTCGTGGATGCCTGCGTTGCCAATGGCATCACTTTCATCGGCCCCAAAGCCGAGACAATGCGCAAGCTTGGCGACAAGGCCAGCGCGCGCCACGTTGCGGTAGAGGCGGGCGTTCCTGTTGTTCCGGCAACCGCTGTGCTACCGGACGATATGGACGAAGTCCGCCGTATGGCTGCCGAGGTCGGCTATCCGTTTATGCTGAAAGCAAGCTGGGGTGGCGGCGGTCGTGGTATGCGCCAGATCATGAACGCTGACGAGCTGGAAGACAAAGTGCTGGAAGGTCGCCGCGAAGCCGAGGCCGCTTTTGGCAATGGGGAGGGGTTCCTTGAGCGTCTGGTGCAACGTGCGCGTCACGTAGAAGTGCAAATTCTGGGAGATTCCCACGGCGAAGTTTACCACCTTTGGGAGCGCGATTGTTCCGTTCAACGCCGTAACCAGAAAGTTGTGGAACGTGCCCCCGCGCCGTATTTGACACAAGAACAGCGCGAGACACTTTGTGCTCTGGGCACAAAAATCTGCGCTCATGTCGGCTATGAATGTGCTGGAACGGTCGAGTTTTTGATGGATATGGATACGGACGAGTTCTTCTTCATTGAAGTGAATCCGCGCGTTCAAGTGGAGCACACAGTGACCGAGGAAGTCACCGGAATTGACATCGTGCAGGCGCAAATTCTGATTGCCGAGGGTAAAACCCTTGCCGAAGCAACTGGCAAATCTAGCCAAACAGACATTCGCCTGAATGGCCACGCCCTGCAAACCCGCATAACCACCGAGGATCCGCAGAACAAATTTATCCCAGATTACGGCCAGATCACCGCCTATCGCTCGGCCACGGGCATGGGAATTCGTCTCGACGGCGGCACTGCCTATTCGGGCGGCGTTATCACGCGGTATTACGACAGCCTGCTGGTAAAAATCACCGCATGGGCACCAACGCCTGAGGCGGTGATTAAGCGTATGGATCGGGCATTGCGCGAGTTCAGAATTCGCGGGGTCTCGACCAACATTGCGTTCGTGGAAAACCTGCTGAAACACCCGACGTTTCTTGATAACACCTACACCACCAAGTTCATCGACAACACGCCGGATTTGTTCAACTTCAAAAAACGCCGCGACCGTGCAACGAAGATCTTGACCTACATCGCCGATATTACCGTCAATGGACATCCCGAGACCGAAGGACGGGCAAAGCCTTCCGATCACGCCCGCATACCCCAAGCGCCGGAGTTTGTGTTTGAAAAACCCGCTTACGGCACGCGCAACTTGCTAGAGGAAAAAGGCGCACAAGGTGTTGCCGAATGGATGTTAGAACAGAAACAACTTCTTATAACAGACACCACGATGCGCGACGGACACCAATCGTTGCTGGCGACGCGGATGCGCTCGATAGACATGCTGAGTGTCGCCGAAAGCTATGCGCATAACCTGCCGCAATTGTTCTCGATGGAGGCATGGGGCGGGGCGACGTTTGATGTCGCGTATCGCTTCTTGCAAGAATGCCCATGGCAGCGCCTGCGGGATTTGCGTGCGCGGATGCCGAACCTGATGACGCAGATGTTGCTGCGGGGCAGCAATGGCGTGGGCTATACCAACTATCCTGACAATGTTGTGCAGAAATTCGTCGCCCAAGCTGCCGATTCTGGCGTGGACGTTTTCCGCGTATTCGATAGCTTGAACTGGGTCGAAAACATGCGCGTCGCGATGGATGCGGTGATTGAGTCAGGCAAGGTCTGCGAAGGCTCGATCTGTTATACGGGCGATATCCTCGATCCTGATCGCGCGAAATATGATCTGAAGTATTACGTCGCGATGGGGCAGGATTTGAAAGCCGCTGGCGCACATATCCTTGGCCTGAAAGACATGGCCGGATTACTGAAACCCTCTGCCGCCCGCGTTCTGATCAAAGCGTTGAAAGAAGAAGTCGGTCTACCGATCCATTTCCACACACATGACACGTCCGGTATCGCTGCGGGCACTATTCTTGCCGCCGCTGATGCGGGCGTTGATGCGGTAGATGTGGCGATGGACGCTTTCTCTGGCTCCACCTCGCAGCCCTGCCTTGGTTCTGTGGTCGAAGCCCTGCGCCACACCGGCCGCGACACCGGTCTCGACATCGAAGCTATTCGCAAAATCTCCGACTACTGGGAAGCCGTGCGCGGCCAGTACGCCGCGTTTGAATCCGGCACTACGGCCCCTGCATCCGAGGTTTACTTGCATGAAATGCCAGGTGGCCAGTTTACTAACCTCAAGGCACAAGCGCGCTCGATGGGGTTGGAGGAACGCTGGCACGAAGTCGCCCACGCCTACGCTGACGTTAACCAGATGTTCGGAGATATCGTGAAGGTTACACCTTCCTCGAAGGTTGTTGGTGATATGGCGCTAATGATGGTTAGCCAAGGGTTAACGCGCGCGCAGGTCGAAGACCCAACCATCGACGTATCCTTCCCTGACAGCGTCGCCGACATGATGCGTGGCAATCTTGGGCAGCCACCAAACGGGTTCCCCGAGGGGATCGTGAAGAAAGTGTTAAAAGACGAGGAGCCTGTAACTACGCGCCCCGGCCTGTCGATGGAACCGATCGACCTTGAGGGCGTACGGGCCGAAGTTTCCGCGCAACTTGACGGATTCAAAGTTGATGACGAGGATCTGTGTGGATACCTGATGTATCCTAAAGTGTTCCTCGATTATATGGGCCGTCACCGTGAATACGGTCCCGTACGAACCCTGCCGACGCACACGTTCTTTTACGGCATGCAGTCAGGCGACGAAATCAGCGCCGAGATCGACCCTGGCAAGACGCTGGAAATCCGCCTGCAAGCCGTGGGAAAAACCAACGAGGACGGCGATGCCAAGGTATTCTTTGAGCTAAACGGCCAACCCCGCGTCATCCGTATACCGGACCGCAAAGCGGCGGCGACCAGCATCAAACGCTCTAAGGCCGACGCCGGTAATCCGGATCACATCGGCGCCCCAATGCCGGGTCTGATCGCTACGGTTGGGGTCTCGGTCGGGCAAAAGGTTAACGAGGGCGACCTGTTGTTAACTATCGAGGCCATGAAGATGGAAACCGGCATTCATGCTGATCGCGAAGGCGTTGTGAAAGCAGTGCATGTGGCGGCGGGTTCGCAAGTGGACGCCAAGGATTTGCTGGTCGAGATGAGCCCCGAATGACGTTTTGCGCGCGATGATCTGCGAGTGAGAAAAATAACGAGACGAGCTGCAACTTTCCCCTTGCGGCTTGTCCGAGAATCCCTGTATATCGGCCACACTTAAGGAGGCGGGCGTAGCTCAGTGGTAGAGCACTTCGTTGCCAACGAAGATGTCGAGAGTTCGAATCTCTTCGCCCGCTCCAAAGTTTTTCTGAAGATATAATGCTTGGTGGATAATTTGGCCACCACACTCCAATACAGTTCAATTGATTTTTGTACCGTTGGCATTCCGTGTTGCTATCGCCTGATTAAGTTTGTTATTTTTCAGGAGGGACTAAATTGAAACTGTATTTCTTCAAGTGTTCAGTATCCGACGACCTCTACGGTGCATCACCAAACAAAAGCGGAGACCCCTTGCCAACGCCTGCTGGAGGTAAATGGTTGTTAGTCGAGATTGTGGATTCGGGCCATCCAGATGCGATCATTGGTTATGAAAAGGACACCGCCAAGTCCGAGATAAACAAATGGGGCTGCCACTGGTTTGCAACCACAGGACCGGCTGAAATTCATTGGGGCGATGATGGGCTGCTCAAGTCTGGATTGTAGAATAATATCAGAGAGTGGTACGCCCTAGGGGAGTCGAACCCCTCTTTCCAGGATGAAAACCTAGCGTCCTAACCGATAGACGAAGGGCGCGCAGCACTCTCTGTGAGGGGGCTTTTACGGAGTCGGATACGAGTCTGCAAGAGGGTATTTGCAGATTTTGGCTATTTTTCAGGTGGCCCGCGCGGCGTCCTCAAGTTTCAGCTTTGGCTTGCGCCGTCCACCCCAGTCGTCCACCTCTAAACGGCCTGCGAAGTGGAAGGATTGGCCTGCGTGGTTTTCCAGCATCGGGCCGAGGTCGGACTCGAATGCGCGGAAGGCTATGGCGTCCAATTTGCCATTTCCTCCGTCCGTTAAAGTTAAGCGCAGGTGGGTTTCTCCGGCGCGTTTAGCAAAGGATATGCGGGTGGCCGCCAGCGCAAAACGCGGGGCAGGCGATGACGCACCGAAGGGGCCGGCTTGCTCCAGTTGCTCGATCAGTTCCACACTTGCACCGGTCGGTGAAATCAGGCCGTCAATGCGTAAATCGGACGGGCCGGCGTTGGCGGAGCCTTGTTTTTCCAGCAATTCTGTCAGGCGTTCCATCGCGGCGTCGAGCTTTTCGGTCAACACACTAAGGCCGGCGGCCATTTTGTGCCCGCCACCTTTGATCAATAGTCCTTCGCGGGCGAGGGAGGCGATGGCGCTGCCAAGGTCCACACCATTGACCGAGCGTCCCGAGCCTTTGCCCTCGCCCCCATCCAGCCCGATGACGACCGCGGGGCGGTTGAACGCATCTTTCAAACGGGATGCGACGATGCCCACGACGCCCGGATGCCAGCCGTCTGCGGCTGCCCAGACAAGGCCGCGTTCGACGCCGCGTTCCTCGGCCTGATGGGTGGCTTGGACAAGAACCGAGGCTTCAATTTCGCGGCGTTCAGTGTTCAGGGCATCAAGGCGTTCGGCTAGTGCGGCGGCCTCCGATGCGTCATCGGTGGCAAGAAGTCGAGCACCAAGATCAGCGGTCCCAACCCTCCCGCCAGCATTGATACGCGGGCCGAGAAGGTAGCCGAGGTGATAGGAACTGGGGGTGGAATTCATACGGGCAACGTCAGACAGCGCCACCAGACCGATACGCTGACGGTTGGCCATTACAGCCAGACCTTGACGCACAAGCGCGCGGTTAAATCCGATCAGCGGGGCGACATCGGCGACGGTTGCCAGCGCCACGAGGTCCAGCATTGCCATCAGGTCTGGCCCAGTTTCACCCCGTTCGCGCAAGGCGCGGTTCGCGGCGGCAAGCATCAGGAATACGACGGCAGCGGCACACAGGTATGACAGGTCTCCGCTTTCATCCATGCGGTTGGGGTTCACGACCGCGACGGCGGGCGGCAGGGTTTCGGCCCCTTGGTGGTGGTCGAGCACCAGCACGTCGATTCCTGCCGCAGCGATGGGTTCGTGGCTTAGAGTGCCGCAATCGACTGTGATGATCAGGTCGTGGCCGTGGCCCAGCATCTCCATCGCTTCGTTGTTGGGGCCGTAGCCTTCGTCGATGCGATCGGGGATGTAGAGTGTGGCATTTATCCCGCGTTCGCGCAGCCACACGATCAGCAACGCGGCAGAACTACCGCCGTCCACGTCGTAATCGGCGAAAATGGCGATACGTTGTTTTTGATCTACGGCTTGCAGGAAACGAATGGTGGCTTTGTCCATGTCCTTCAGCGACGAGGGGTCCGGCATCAGTTCGCGCAGGCTGGGCGTCAGGTACGCGGCGGCGTCTTCTGGTTGAACCCCGCAGTTAGCGAGGACTTGACCAAGGACGGGTGGAAATCCGGTGGTTTGGGATATGGCCGCGCCAAGGCGTTCGCTGTCAAGCGACGGACCAGTCCAGCGGCGACCAGTGGCAGAGATTTCGACGTTCAGAAAAGCGGATTGGGGCAAGGTCATCTTCCTCGTAACAGGGCGATCAGGCGTTTCGCAACGGCAATCCAAAATACAAGGGCAAATACGACTCCGAACGCGAGGAATATGATGGGAATTCCATCATTTCCCAACATCATGATGATGCCAAATAGGATGCCGCCGGACCAGCCGGCCAGCCAGATCAATAGGAACAAGAACTGCGCGGCCCGAGAGCTAGCGCTCATTTCCGAGACGTCAGAACGATCGGTATTGGCGGGCGTCTTTGACTTGCGCGAAGGCCTGCGTTTATCCACAGCCTCCGCATTGCCAAATCCGACGCGCCTTACCATATCAGCGGTTTTTTTGGCGATAGAACAGACGACGAACCGATCCGGTTTTGGAGCGCATAAGAATAGTTTCCGTTTCAAGATAATCCCCGTCACGATGCGCAGCCGAAACGATGGACCCGTCGGTAACGCCAGTCGCCGCGAAAATCACGTCCTGCGTGACCATTTCATCGCGTGTGTAAACCCGATCTAGATCAGTGATGCCAGCCTTGGCCGCGCGACCACGTTCGTCGTCGTTGCGGAACAACAGGCGGCCATACATCTGTCCGCCCATACATTTCAGTGCGGATGCAGCCAGCACGCCTTCGGGCGCGCCGCCTATCCCCATATACATATCGATGCCGGTTTTCTCGGCTTCGGCGCAGTGCATTACACCTGCCACGTCACCATCAGTGATCAGGCGGATGCGGGCACCCGTTGCGCGGATCTCGGCGATGATTTCGGTGTGGCGCGGGCGTTCCATGACGCAGACCATCAGATCGGACGGGGCGCACCCTTTGGCTGCGGCCAAGGCGTTGACCCGTTCGGTCGGGGTCATTTCCATTGTCACAACGTCTTTTGGATAGCCTGGCCCAATGGCTAGTTTGTCCATGTAAACGTCTGGTGCGTGCAACATCGAACCGCGCGGGCCCATGGCAATCACGGTCAGCGCGTTGGGCATGTCTTTGGCCGTCAACGTCGTACCTTCTAGCGGGTCGAGTGCGATATCAACACCCGGGCCTTTGCCTGTGCCGACTTCCTCGCCGATGAACAGCATGGGGGCCTCGTCGCGTTCGCCTTCGCCAATTACGATCACGCCGGCGATGTCCAGTTTGTTCAGCTGTGTGCGCATGGCGTCCACAGCGGCTTGGTCGGCGGCCTTCTCGTTGCCTGCTCCAACCAGTGTCGCGCTGGCAATGGCGGCTGCTTCGGATACACGGGCAAGGGCCAGCGACAGGTTGCGGTCATCAAACGGAGAATTCTTGGTCATTCTAGTGTTCCTAAATCAAACGGTTTCGATACGGATTGCTATCGGTTTTTCAAGACTGACGTCCATGGCGGCGATTACACCGAGGGCATTGTCTAGTTTCGTGCGGGATACTTTGTGTGTGACGATGATCACTGGGGCCATGTCGTCTTCGTGATCGTATTGACGCATACGGTTGATAGATACGCCATGCTCGCCCAGCGTGGTAGAAACGGCAGCCATTACGCCCGTCTCGTCAGCCAGCGAGAAGCGCAGATAGTATTCTGCATCCGCGCCCGTAGTGGAGCGTTGGGTTTTGGTCAATGTCTTGGCGGGTCGGCCGAACGTCGGAATATTCAGGCCGCGAGCGATGTCCATCACGTCGCCCATAACGGCGCTAGCAGTTGGGCCTTCGCCCGCACCGGGGCCTTGCAAGACGATCTGGCCGACGTGGTCGCCCTCGACAATCACCATGTTGGAAACACCCTCGAGCGTGCCAAGCGCCGAGGTTGCAGGGACCAGACAAGGTTGCATCCGTTGTTCTAGACCGTCGTCATTCATGCGGGCTACGCCCAGAAGCTTGATCCGATAACCCATGTCGGCAGCATCTTTGATGTCGGTCAGGGAAATACGCTCGATCCCTTCGATCTTTACGCCGCCGAAATCGACCTGTGTACCAAAGGCGGTGGCGGCCAGCAGCGACAACTTGTGAGCGGCATCAAAACCGCCAACGTCAACAGTGGGATCTGCTTCGGCATAACCCAGTTCTTGCGCATCGCGCAGAACATCTGCGTAATCGGCGCCGGTGTGTTCCATGACTGTAAGGATGTAATTGCAGGTGCCATTCATCACACCCATAACGCGTTTGATTTTGTTTGCGGCTAAGCCTTCAGTCAGGGCTTTGACGATCGGAATTCCGCCAGCGACGGCGGCCTCGAAGCGCAGGGCCACTCCGTTTTCTTCGGCGAGCATCGCTATATCTTGTCCGTGGATCGCCAGCAACGCCTTGTTTGCTGTAACCACATGTTTGCCATTCTTCAGTGCTGTTTCTACGGTGGCCTTTGCGGGGCCGTCTTCGCCACCGATGACTTCGATCAACACATCGACATCATCGCGGCGTGCCAAGGCAACCGCGTCGTCCTCCCACGCGTAACCCGACAGATCAACACCACGGTCCTTGCTGCGGGAACGCGCCGAGATTGCCACGATTTCCACAGGGCGGCCAGCGCGGGCTGCCAGAAGGTCACCGTGTTGCTGAACGATTTTCAAAATACCAGCGCCAACAGTGCCAAGGCCTGCAATGGCGAGTCTTAGGGGTTTAGTCATGTTCTCAAGGCTCCCAGAAGCCCCAGCCGTCGGGTTGAAAACCGCGACTTAGGGCCATTTTTGTTGTGCGCTCTTCATGGGTCCAGATCGACTCGAATGTAAAGGCGATATCGCTGATCGAAGCTTGTAAAGCGCCACCTGTGGCAACCCGCACGTCATATCCGAAGGTTCGCAAGGCTTTTTCCAGCGTAACGGTGTCCGCGTCTCCGGTTGGGTCGAATTCCATATCGAGAGTGATATTCGCCCCCTCTAGCCCGCCATTCTGCTTAATCAGCTCGGCCACGGTATAGGCCGTCTGGTTCTGTTGCAGTTCCCAGTCCCATTCATTCGACATCGTGTTATCCTTGTGTTGCAATTCTGCGTTTAATCGAGGCTTCGAGTCTGGCGCGTTCGGTGGATGTTAGCACAGGTCCGCGCAATGCCACGAGCTTGCGTTTCAGTATGACGAAACGAGCAGACAGGTCGGTAGGGTCGGGCACGGTGTAATCTGCGATGCGGAATCGGGTGACGGGTTGCAAGGTTGGCATTCCGCGGGCGATGGCATACTCGGACGGTCCCATTTCATACCCTTGTAGTGCGGAATCCCATCCGCATCCGGCCAATGCAACCGAAAGTATCGCGCCAGCAATGGTATGCCGGTAATTGGGCATAGTGCCGTGCAGCATTTCGACAATATTTCGCATGTATGGCCCGTTAGTAAGTTGCCTTGTAAGTTTTCGGCAATATACGGCATAGTTAACGGTGTAACGACCTGCAAGCAAGGCGGGCGATAGGGGTTTGAGCTATGAATGACAAAACTTTGCCAGATGGCGCCGACTTTGAAGAGATTATGCACGACCAGCAGGAATTTGCCGGAAATATGCACGAGATTTTCGAGGTTAGTCAGAAAATCTGGGAAAAGTTTCTGGAATCTAACGCGGATGAACAACTGTCGACGAATTCCGACCCGCTCAACACCATGCCCGCGTTCACCGAGCTAACCACGGTTTTGCTGTCCGACCCACAAAAACTGATGGAGTCAGCACAGAATTACTGGGCGGCGCAGGCGCAGATATGGCAACACTCCATGTTAAAGTTGATGGGCGACGATCAAGCAGCCGAAGCTGTCGCGATGCCAGACTTGCCTGCCGAGGGTAGGCGCTTCAAGCATGACGACTGGTCGCAAAACGCGGCGTTTGAATGCATCAAGCAGTCCTACTTGTTGGCGTCAGGCTGGTTGCAGGGCACAGTCCACGAAGCGGATATGACGCCCAAAGATCGCAAGAAGGCAGATTTTTACGCCCGTAATTTTGTCGAGGCCATGCACCCTGCCAATTTTGCCGCCCTAAACCCCGAAGTGTTGGAAGCTACGATCGAGGAAAAAGGACAGAACCTTATGCGTGGTCTGAAGATGATGCTTGAAGACATGGAGCGTGGCAAAGGCAAGTTGCTAATCCGACAAACCGACATGGACGCCTTCGAAGTTGGCGGGAATATGGCGATGACCGAAGGCAAGGTGATCTGGCAGAGCAATATCATGCAGCTCATCCAGTACTCGCCTTTGACAGAGGAAGTGTATTCCAAACCTTTGCTAATGATCCCGCCCTGGATCAACAAATATTATGTCCTCGATTTAAACGAAAAGAAATCGATGATGAAATGGTTGGTCGAGCAGGGATATACAGTTTTCATCATTAGTTGGGTGAACCCCGACGAGGCCCAGAAAGGCGAAACTTGGGGCAGTTACATGCAGGGCGTTTCAGAGGCGATGGATGCTGTCCTGATCGAAACGGATCAAAAGCAGGTGCATTTGGCCAGCTATTGCATCGGTGGCTCTTTGACGGCAACGTTGACAGCGGCGTTGAGCAGGGATGGCGACAAACGCATTGCCTCGGCGACGTTTTTCACAGCGCTGATAGATTTCGAGGACGCTGGTGAATTGCAGGTGTTTGTGGACGGCAAAACCATAGCGATGGTCGACGAGCAGATGGAGAAGGGTTATTTGCCCGCGCAGACCATGGCTTCGGCGTTTAACATGCTGCGGTCCAGCGATCTGATCTGGTCCTATGTGGTCAGTAATTACATGCTGGGTAAAGCTCCTGTTCCGTTTGATTTGCTGTATTGGAACGCGGATTCCACGGCGATGCCAGCCAAAGTACATCATTTCTATCTGGACCAGCTCTATACGCAAAACATGCTGGTTAAGGATCAGTTAACGATTGACGATAAACCCGTGCGGCTGCGGGACATCACACTTCCGGTTTATCACGTGGCGACGAAGGAAGATCACATCGCGCCGGCGGCCTCGGTTTACGGGGGCGCGCGGCACATGCGTGCGGCGGATGTGCGGTTTGTATTGGCAGGATCAGGGCATATTGCGGGGGTGGTGAACCCTCCGGCAGCCGGGAAATACCAGTATTGGACCAATAAAAACCTGTCGCCCGAAACGATGGATGCGTGGCTGGAAGGTGCAACCGAGACGGCGGGAAGCTGGTGGGTCGATTGGGACAAATGGCTGAAGCGAAAGTCTGGAAAAAAGGTTCCAGCACGCGTCGCAGGGGCCGTAGGCGGTGTGTTGCGGGATGCGCCCGGTTCTTTCGTAAAGAAGCGGTTCGACGAGAACTAGCTGCTAGGAAATTCGCGTATTCGAACTTCCATCTAGCATTTGAACGATCGTTCATTTAATGTGCCTGAAAAACGAGGTGCGATGGCCAGAAAATCAGGTTCAAGTGGCGAAAAGACTGCGCGACAGCTTAGGCAAGCTGCAATGCGATTATTCGCACAAAGTGGCTATGCCGCAGTTTCCATGCGCCAGATTGCGCGTGAAGTCGGGGTGCAGGCCGGCGCCTTGTATCTTTACACGCCCGACAAGCAAAGCCTGCTGTTTGATCTGATGGACCAGCATATGAAGGATTTGCTAACGGCATGGCAAAGCCGCGAGCAGGCGAATGCGGATTCAGTCATCGAACAGTTGGAATGCTTTGTGCGGTTCCACATCCGTTTCCACCTGCCTCGCGCTGACGAGGTGTTCATTTCGTATATGGAGCTGCGAAATCTGACGCCCGAAAACTTCGATGTCATCCAGATTGCCCGTGGTGCCTACGAGGAGATTTTGCATGATATCCTTAAGGCAGGGCAGACAGATGGGACGTTCAAACTCGTTGACCCCAAAATCGCGACTTTCGCTATCATTGCAATGCTTACGGGCATGAATACGTGGTATCGGGACGAGGGGCGGCTATCGCTGGAAATGGTCGAGGAGATCTACCTAGATCTTGTTTTATCTGCGGCAGGAACCAAGGATTGACTAATCTGACTTTACACCACTGTCATCAGTCACGCTCAACGCGCAGCCTTTGGTTGTTGAGCGAGATGGACGAGCTGACAGCGGAGTTGGGGGACGAGGCGGCTAATTATACCTTCGTGGTAAAAGGCTTTTGCGAGGTTTTACCGTAAGGGTGTAACGACTCCCTGTCTGGTCGCGCGGTTAACCGTCGCGTCGAGGTGTGGGTGCGCGTAGCGACCTGAGCTTTTCAATAATCAAACAAAAAGTCGATGCTGGACTTTCCAACGCCGCCTTTTTTATGCTTTGATCAGCCTGTGCAAGCCCGATCCTGACGTCATCGACGTATTACATACCTTCATAAATGGGGAAAGCGTCGCAAAGGGTTTTGACTTCGGCATTCACAGCGGCCTCGATCGCAGCGTTGCCCTCTTCGCCATTGGCGGCCAGACCGTCCACCACTTTAACGATTAGCTCGCCAATCGTGCGAAACTCGGCCTTACCGAAACCGCGTGTTGTGCCGGCAGGAGTTCCAAGACGAACGCCCGAAGTTACCATCGGCTTTTCAGGGTCAAACGGGATGCCGTTCTTGTTGCAGGTGATGTTGGCGCGACCAAGAGCTTTCTCGGTGGCGTTACCTTTCACACCTTTCGGGCGCAGATCGACCAACAGAACGTGGGTGTCTGTGCCACCTGTTACGATGTCGATGCCTCCCTCGATCAGGGTAGCAGCCAGTGTTCTGGCGTTGGCTATAACCTGTTGTTGATAGGTCTTGAACTCGGGGCGCAGTGCTTCGCCGAATGCTACAGCTTTGGCCGCGATGACGTGCATCAAGGGACCCCCCTGAATGCCGGGGAAGATCGCCGAGTTAACTTTCTTCGCAATAGCCTCGTCATTCGTCAAGATCATGCCGCCACGCGGTCCGCGCAAAGTTTTGTGGGTGGTTGTCGTGACTACATGGGCATGCGGGAATGGCGAGGGATGCTCGCCTGCTGCCACAAGGCCCGCAATGTGGGCCATATCGACGTGCAGGTGGGCGCCAACCATATCGGCAATCTCGCGGAAGCGGGCGAAATCAATCTGTCGGGGTATAGCAGAGCCACCAGCGATGATAATCTTGGGCATGTTCTCTTTGGCCAGCGCTTCGACTTCGTCATAATCCAGCAGGCTGTCTTCGCGACGCACACCGTATTGCACAGCATTGAACCATTTGCCCGACTGGTTAGGTGCCGCCCCGTGTGTCAAGTGGCCACCGGATGCGAGGTTCATCCCGAGGATTGTATCACCCGTCTTGATCAACGCTTGCATGACGCCTTGATTGGCTTGCGAACCGGAATTTGGCTGTACGTTGATGAAATTGCACCCGAACAGTTGTTTGGCGCGGTGGATTGCCAAATTCTCGGCCACGTCCACGAACTGGCAGCCGCCATAGTAACGACGACTCGGATAACCTTCGGCGTATTTGTTGGTCATCACCGAACCCTGCGCTTCCATTACGGCAGCGGATACGATGTTTTCCGAGGCAATAAGCTCGATCTCGTCGCGTTGGCGGCTGAGTTCATTGGTGATCGAGCTGTAAATATCTGGATCACGGCTGGAGAGGCTTTCTGTGAAAAACCCGGCGTCACGAACGTTTGTCATTTTTATCTCCTTGGATTGCGCGTTAGGGCCTTCTAGTCAGTCATGTTTCCTATTGGAAACAAAAATACGCCAACTTCGATTGGCGAAATGACGCAGTGGGCGGGCGTGAGGTCTTGTTGCAGGGCGCTTTGGAAAAAGAAAGGCGTATATTGGTCGTATTCGGGATTTTCTGAAATTCAGTGTGACCTATCGGAAAGTGTGTTTCGTGTCGGAAATATGCGCATAATTCGGACCGCATTTCGGGGCTTGAGTTACGGCAAGCAAAAAGGGAAACTGTAGTTATGAATTATAAGAATATATCCTTTTTGGCGTCGAATGTGGATGTCGCCCAAACAGCGGCGGCAACTTTACGGGCGCGCTACGGCCATGTTCCGGCTGCCGAGGCCGACGTTATTGTCGCGCTGGGTGGCGACGGTTTTATGCTGTCCACATTGCATGAAACGCAAGATTTTTCGGCGGCGGTGTACGGGATGAATCAAGGAACCGTTGGTTTCTTGATGAACATCTATAGTGAGGATGACTTGCTGGCACGGCTAGACGCCGCCGAACCCGCAATTGTGCATCCCTTGCACATGACGGCAACCTGTGGCGATGGTTCGGTGACTGAAGCCTTGGCTATTAACGAAGTGTCATTGCTGCGTTCCGGACCACAAGCCGCCAAATTGCGGATCTCGGTGGACGGGCGCGAACGTCTGGCCGAGCTGGTTTGTGATGGCGCGTTGGTCTGCACGCCTGCCGGGTCTACGGCCTATAACTATTCCGCGCACGGTCCGATTTTGCCGATTGAGGCGGATATTCTGGCATTGACGGCGGTGGCCGCATTTCGCCCGCGTCGATGGCGCGGTGCATTGTTGCCGATGAATGCCTTGATCCAGTTTGATGTGCTAGAGCCGGAAAAGCGGCCCGTAGCTGCTGTGGCGGATTCAACCGAGGTGCGCAATGTTGTGCGGGTCGATATCTGCAGCGAGCCAAGCGTTCAGCACACGTTGCTGTTTGATCCGGGCCATGGTCTGGAAGAGCGTCTTATTAACGAACAATTTAGCTAAGGGGGCAGGTATGAGCTTAAGCGTTGGACAACAGGCCCGTTGGTGGGGTTACGGACTTATCGGCTTTTTGGCGTTCCTGTGGCTGATTAGCGATGCGATCGCTCCGTTCATTTTAGGCGCAGCCTTGGCGTACATACTGGACCCTTTGGCCGACAAGCTGGAAAGCTGGGGGTTTAGCCGGACATGGGCGACAGTACTGATCTCGTTTGTTTTCCTTATCGTCGTCGTTCTAGCCGCCGTGCTGGTTGTACCTTTGGTGATCGAGCAGGCGAAGGCGCTGGTCGTTGCCTTGCCCGGGATGTTCACGCGGACTCTGGAATACATGACGATGAAATTCCCCACCCTACTGGACGAGAACTCAGCGATCCGGCAGGCTTTGGTTTCTTCGCAAGATACACTTCAAAGCAAAGGGGTGGCGTTTCTTAACGGTTTGTTAAGCCGCTCTTTGGCATTGGTGGATTTCTTGATGCTGTTGATTGTGGCCCCTGTGGTGGCATTTTACCTACTGCTGGACTGGGATCGAATGATAGCAGTGCTGGACAGTTGGCTGCCCCGCCAGCATGCGCCGGTTATCCGCAAGTTAAGTGCCGATATTGACCGTGTTCTGGCAGGCTTTGTACGTGGTCAGATGACTGTTGGGATGATCCTCGGAATTTTCTATGCGACAGCGCTGGCGCTGGTTGGGTTGCAATTCGGTATTGTTGTTGGGCTGTTGGCGGGTTTACTTACGTTTATCCCATATGTTGGCTCGACTGTGGGCGGGGGCATGTCCATCGGGATTGCGCTGTTCCAATTCTGGGATGATCCGATCTGGATCGGAGTCGTCGCGGTGATTTTTATTGGCGGCCAGATGGCCGAGGGAAACTTCCTGACACCCAAGCTGGTTGGTGGGTCTGTAGGGCTGCATCCGGTTTGGTTGATGTTTGCGCTATATGCGTTCGGCTCGTTGCTGGGTTTCGCGGGCTTGTTGATCGCTGTACCTGCGTCGGCATGTGTCGGTGTGCTGGGGCGTTTTGGCATCGGGAATTACCGTGACAGCAAGCTGTATGCCGGGTCGGAAGAGGCGGTTGAACAAGTTGATCCGGACGCACACAAATAATGATGAAACCTGAACAACTGGTTCTTGATTTACCAAGCCGTGCCGCATTAGGACGGGATGATTTCTTTGTGTCGCCGGCCAATGCACTAGCTTTGCAAGCTTTGGACCGTTGGCCGGGGTGGGCGACAGGGAAGCTGGCGTTATGTGGACCGTCGGCCTCAGGTAAGTCGCATCTGGTGCAGGTCTGGGCGGCACGCTCGGGTGGGGCAGTGTTTGAGGTTGAAGCCTTGGCGCAACACGATATCGCAAAGCTGGCAGAAATCGGGAACGTAGCCGTCGAGGATGTGCATCGCTTGGCCCTGATGCCAGATGAATGCGGTGAAGCGATTGAAGAATCTTTGTTCCACTTGCACAACCGCGTCTTAAGCGAAGGCGGGACATTGTTGGTGACGGGCGAGGGTGCGCCCTCGCGTTGGGAAATAAAGCTGCCGGATCTCGCTTCTCGCCTGCGGGCGACCGAGGTGGCAACGTTGGACGCACCGGATGATGCGTTGCTGTCGGCGGTGTTGGTCAAACTGTTTGCGGATCGGCAATTGGTGGTCTCGCGGGATTTGATTAATTACCTGTTAAGCCGGATCGACCGATCATTTGCATCGGCAAAGGCAACCGTCGAGGTGCTGGATCGTGCGGGTCTTTCGCGCAAGCGGGCTATCACGCCACGACTGGCTGGCGAGGTTTTGCGAGCGCAGGCTGGGGCATGAGCAGCGCACGGGACCCCGTTGCGATTGTCGACGTTGGTTCCAATTCCGTTCGGTCGGCGTATTTTCTGGCGCTGCTTATACGCCGGTTTATCTGTATAATAAAAAAGGTACTTTGTAGGCTTGGAGCGGGTTTTACTGACTCCGGTAGACTGAACCCCGAAGGCCGCATTCGTGTGATGGAGGCTTTGCAAACGTTTGCCGCAGTAATTGCAGACATGGCGTGCGCGTGGTTGCAGGGTTGCCACTGCTGCGGTGCGCGAGGCCAAGGACGGCGTGGAATTCGTTAGCGAGGTGTTAAACCAGACGGATATCGTCTTGCGTGTTATCTCCGGCATTCAAGAGGCCGAGTATTCCGCCAAAGGCGTATTGTTGGGCTGGCCTGATGCGAGCGGGCTGGTGTGTGCCATCATGGCGCGCGGTTGCACGACTGGACATGGGCCGCAGGGGGCATCCGCTTGAGGATCAGCATGGCTAGGCTCTGACAGCCAGTACTTTACACGAAACCATTGACTGGATCGCCACGCAGAGTGTCGAGGATTTGTGCAGGCTAGCGGAACGCTCTAAGGGGCGGTTGCCTTTAGTGCCGCTGGCCGCGCGGGTGATGGCAGGGCTATTGCAGACAGTCGGGCCAAAACATATCATCGTGTCGGGCTATGGGTTGCGCGAGGGCGTGTGGACCGAACAAGCCGCACGAATAAACGTCTGACTGAAAAGAAAAAACGGCCCACATTACTGTACGCCGTTTTCTTTTCCCTGGACTTGAGCCAAATTTCTTGGGCCAATGTTATCACCGTGGAACGTCTAAATACCCATAAGGCAAAGCGACCATCTGCTATGACAACGGGGAATCTTAAACCAGAAAATCCGATTCGGTGCAATTGATTTTCTTCCAAACCCTTGAACGCACCATTGCAAGGGTGGCAGGGTTGTCTTACACCCGTTTGAAATAATCTTATTGGAGGCCCCGATGCGCCTGACCCGTTACTTCTTGCCAATCCTGAAAGAGACCCCCGCCGAGGCGTCAATTGCCAGCCATCGCCTTATGCTGCGGGCAGGAATGATCCACCAGTCGAGTGCAGGGATTTATTCGTGGTTGCCGATGGGTTTCAAGGTTCTGCAACGCCTTGAGCAGATCGTTCACGAAGAACAGCAGCGTGCGGGCCACATACCGATGCTGATGCCAACGTTGCAATCTGCCGACCTTTGGCGTGAAAGCGGGCGGTATGACGACTATGGCAAAGAGATGCTGCGGATTACTGATCGCCACGGGCGCGACATGCTTTATGGGCCGACCAACGAGGAGCTGATAACCGATATCGTTCGCAACTCAATCAATTCGTACAAGGATCTGCCCAAGACGCTTTATCACATCCAGTGGAAATTCCGTGATGAGGTTCGCCCTAGGTTCGGCGTGATGCGCGGTCGCGAGTTTTATATGAAAGACGGCTATAGTTTTGATGTGGACGAGGCGGGCGCGTTGCATTCCTATAATCGCCATCTGGTCAGCTATCTGCGCACGTATGAGCGCATGGGTCTGAAGGCTATCCCTATGAAGGCGGATACGGGCCCGATTGGCGGCGATCACAGTCACGAGTTTCTTGTGCTGGCGGAAACCGGCGAGAGCGAAGTGTTTTATGACAGCAGGGTGCTGGATATGTCGCTGGGTGATTGCGTGATAGATTTCGATGATGTTGCGCAGTGTCAGGACATCTTTGACGAGTTCACAACGCCTTACGCCCGCACCGATGAAACGCACGATGATGCGATTTTTAGCGATGTTCCCGAAAATCGGCGGATGTCCGCGCGAGGGATAGAAGTTGGGCAGATATTCTATTTTGGCACTAAATACTCGGAATCCATGGGCGCGGATGTTGTGATGCCGGATGGTTCACGCAAGCCTATCGAGATGGGCTCGCACGGGATAGGTGTTAGCCGCCTGATCGGTGCGTTGATCGAAGCGAACCACGATGACAAAGGGATTATCTGGCCCGAGAGCGTCGCGCCGTTCCGCGTTGGTCTTGTGAATTTGCGTCAGGGTGACGAGGCTGCGGATGCGGCTTGTGACAGCCTATACTCCGGTTTGGTCAAGGCGGGTCTTGATCCACTTTACGATGATCGCGACGAACGTGCGGGTGCGAAATTTGCCTCGATGGACCTGATTGGGTGTCCTTGGCGTATTACTGTTGGACCTCGTGGGTTGAAAAACGGCGTGGTGGAGCTAACATCACGTAGAACTGGCGAAACTGTCGAGCTTTCGCCCGAAGACGCGCTTGCGCGCTGTGTCGAAATTTACGCGGACGTATAGGCGCGAAAACTGAGAGGTAGGATGGCCAGACAACGGACGACCCCTGCTTTTGCCGGCTTTGAATGGGCCATAGCGTGGCGTTATTTGCGTGCTCGTCGGGCTGAGGGTGGCGTTTCGGTTATGACGTGGATCTCGCTGATCGGAATCGCGCTGGCCGTGTTTGCATTGATAGCGACAATGGCGGTGCGTTCCGGTTTCAGGGCGGATTTTACGGCGACTATTCTTGGCGTGAATGCCCATGTGACGATCTACGAGACGAATTACACCGAGGCAGGCGTTCGGCGCGGGATTACTTCCTACGAGGAAATGGTGGCAAATGTGGCGGCGGTCGAGGGCGTAACGCGCGTGGCACCCATCATTCGCGGGCAGGTTATGGCATCATCCACCGCGCGCAACACCGGAGTCGAGGTCTTCGGCGAAATGCTCGAAGATTTGCGCACGTTACCTCTGGTCGCCAATCCAGAGACGTTTAGCGGCTCGCTTGATGATTTTGGCGAGGGCGGGATTGCGATTGGGTCGGGTGTCGCGCGGACGCTGGGCGTGCGGGTCGGGGATTTTGTGACACTTACGTCGCCGGACGGGGTTAAGATGGCTTTTGGGACGGCCCCGCGGATTAACGACTATGAGGTCGCGTATATTTTTCAGGTTGGGCGATCCGACATAGATCGGACGCGAATTTATCTGCCTTTTGAGGAGGCGCAGAGCTTTTTCAATCGCGAGGGCATGGCGGACGAACTGGAAGTCGCTGTGGCAAACGCCGATGCCGTGGATGAGATGCGGTTGATGCTGATCCAGGCGGCGGGATCGCGCGTGGTTATATGGACTTGGCGCGATGCATCTGGGGCGTTTCTGCGGGCATTGGATGTTGAGGACAATGTGATGTTCATTCTGATGTCGATCCTTGTACTGATCGCCGCGATGAACATTATTTCCGGCCTGATTATGCTGGTAAAAAACAAAACCCGTGACATTGGCATTCTGCGAACAATGGGCCTAACGCAAGGGTCTATTATGAGAATATTCTTTATTAGCGGCGCGAGTATCGGGCTGGTTGGAACGGCGTTGGGCGTGCTGATGGGATGCTTGTTCGCGATCTACATTGATCCGGTTTTTGCTTTTGTTGACGGTGTCATGGGTGGCGGCGTTTGGGACCCGAATGTGCGGTATCTGTCGCGATTGCCAGCCAAACTGGAACTGCGAGATGTGATGAGCGCCGTTACCCTTTCGTTAAGCCTTTCGTTCATTATAACCATTTTTCCCGCACGCCGCGCAGCCAATATGGATCCCGTGGAGGCGTTAAGGAATGAGTAACCTTTCGCTGCAACTCACGGACATTCATCGAACCTTTAACAAAGGTAAACCGAACGAAGTGCGGGTACTGGATGGGGTCTCGATGACCTTGCAGGCAGGTGAAGTCGTGGCGCTGGTTGCCCCATCGGGTGCCGGAAAATCGACGTTACTGCATATCGCGGGGTTGTTGGATAAGGTTGATGCCGGCACAGTCGAAGTGGGGGGGGTGTTGACCTCGGGCCAGTCAGAGCGAACACGGACGCGGATGCGGCGTAACAATATCGGGTTTATTTATCAGTTCCACCATTTATTGCCAGAATTTAGTGCGGTCGAAAACATAACCCTTCCACAACGTGCGGCGGGCGTGCCGAAGGACGATGCGCGTACGAAGGCGGAGGATTTACTGGCCAAGGTCGGCCTTTCCCACCGATTGATGCATCGCCCGGGCGAACTGTCGGGGGGCGAACAACAACGCGTTGCGTTCTGTCGTGCGCTGGCGAATGGGCCGAGCGTGCTGCTGGCGGATGAGCCAACAGGAAATCTTGATACCGAGACCGCGGATCGTGTTTTTGATACGTTGCTTCATTTGGTGCGCGACACTGGATTGTCGGCATTGATCGCCACGCATAATCTTGATTTGGCGGCCCGCATGGATCGGGTATTAGCTTTATCGCAAGGTCGGTTAATGTAAATATATTAAAATCAGTGATACAAATTACAAAACACGCTGGCTGCGCTCTGTTAACGATTTCTTAAAGATGGTTGCCAAAACCATATTCAACCGAGGGAATATGCCATGACCACCGAACCAAGTTTTCGCGAATCCGTTGACATTATGTTTAACCAAGCCGTCAAACTGATGGACCTGTCGCCCGGCTTGGAAGAAAAAATCCGCGTTTGCAACTCGACCTATACCGTCCGTTTCGGGGTGCGATTACGCGGAAAAATCCACACATTTACAGGTTACCGTTCGGTGCATTCCGAGCAAATGGAACCCGTGAAGGGCGGCATTCGCTTCTCGATGGGGGTAGAACAGGACGAGGTCGAGGCTCTGGCCGCTCTGATGACGTATAAGTGCGCGTTGGTGCAGGCGCCGTTTGGTGGCTCCAAAGGTGGGCTTCACATTGATCCGCGCGAATGGGACGCGCATGAAATGGAGATGATTACACGACGGTTCGCGTACGAGCTTATAAAGCGCGATCTTATCAATCCATCGCAAAACGTGCCAGCGCCTGATATGGGCACAGGTGAACGTGAAATGGCATGGATTGTCGATCAGTATCGCCGGATGAACACGACGGATATAAATGCGGCGGCCTGTGTGACGGGTAAGCCCATCAACGCGGGTGGAATTCAAGGCCGTGTCGAGGCGACTGGGCGCGGCGTGCAATATGCCTTGAAAGAGTTCTGTCGCTATGACGAGGATAAGGCAAAGGCAGGTCTGACCGGTACGCTTAAGAAAAAACAAGTGATCGTGCAGGGTTTGGGCAATGTTGGCTATCACGCCGCGAAATTCGTGTCCGAGGAAGATGGCGCAAACATTGTTGCCGTGATTGAGCGCGATGGAGCGGTCGTGAACCCTGACGGGTTGAACATCGAACTGCTGAAAGAACACATCATAATGACTGGTGGCGTCAAGGATTTCATGGGCGGGGAATATGTCGAGGATGGCGCCTCGGTACTGGAAATGGATTGCGACATTCTTATTCCAGCGGCGCTTGAAGGTGTTATTAACCTGACCAATGCAGACCGGATCAAGGCCAACCTGATTATCGAGGCTGCAAATGGCCCGATCACGGCAGGTGCGGATCAGGTTTTGTTGAAAAACGGCGTTGTGATCATCCCTGACCTCTATGCAAATGCGGGTGGTGTCACTGTTTCATATTTCGAATGGGTCAAGAACCTCAGCCACATTCGTTTTGGCCGGATGCAGCGCCGCCAAGAAGAATCCCGCCATCAATTATTGTTAGACGAATTGCAAAGGCTGAGCGAGGATTCATCAATCAAATGGCAACTGTCCGACAAGTTCAAAGAGAAGTATCTGAGAGGTGCGGATGAGTTGGAACTGGTGCGCTCAGGCTTGGATGATACCATGCGCGATGCGTATCAATCCATGCGCAAGGTCTGGCATTCGCGCGATGACGTGCCGGATTTACGAACAGCAGCGTTCCTAGTGTCGATTGAACGTGTGGCTGCCAGCTATCGGTCCAAAGGATTGTAGGCGAAGCGCCCGCCCTATTGTAATCGGGGCGGACGGCATTACCTTTTGGATCAAACATTTTGAAAGGATGAAGATATGTCGTTCCGCCTGTGAAATCCGAAATTCTGGCAACCTCGACGATGGAGCGCGCAGGCGTGCATTTGCACCGTGCATTCAGGTTCCATAATCCAACCATGCTGGACTCGTTCCTGTTGTTTGATGATTTCCGCAATGATAATCCTGCTAAAGCTGAGAAGGGATTTCCGTGGTATCCCCATCGATGGATCGAGACGATTACCTATGTATTACAAGGCAATATCACACATGAGGACAGGCTCGAAAACGTCGGGAATCTTGGGCGGGTGACTTGCAGTGGATGATTGTGGGCTCGGGCATTATGCATCAAGAGATGCCCAAACCGAATATCGCAGGACAGATGCACGAATTTCAGTTGTGGGCGAACTTTCCTGCGGATCAAAAAATGACGACGCCGTGGTGTCAGGATGTGACGGCCTCGGATATTCCCGAGATCATTAAGGATGATGGCACGCGGGTTAAGGTTATTGTCGGGCGGTTCTGTGGAAAGTCTGGACCAGTAGACGGAATCGCCGCCGACCCCCAATACTTGGACGCCTAGATACCGCCGAACGTGCGCAAAACGCTGCCGGTTGACACGTATCACCATGTGTTCGCGTATATTTTTCCGGCTCAGGAACATTCCGCGATGCGTCCAAACCTTACGGCGGGCGTGTTGAGAAAGAGGTCGCAGGACAAGAGGTCAACATACGCGATATGTCTGGAAACCGCACGCTTGTGCCGTTCGATACGGGCGATGAAATTACGGTTTATGCTGGCGAAAAGGGCATGCGGTTTTTGCTGGTTTCGGGCAAACCGATCGAGGAACCAGTGGCGTGGCACGGTCCGATTGTGATGAATACGCAAGACGAATTACGTCAGGCTATGTAGGATTTGAATAACGGAACCTTTATCAAATCGCAGGCGTGATCAGACAAGATCACCCGGCGTTACATATGTATCCAGATGGGTCGTGCCAAAATCAAGCGCGACCCATTCGCCTTGAACCTCCAGCGCGGTGGTGGCCCCCGTTGGATACTTGTCGAAGGTTGAGTGCGCAGGCGCAGGATCAACGCGGAGATCGCGGGCCAGCGAACCGATGCCAGGCATGTGGGCAATGACAAGAACGCTGCCGCCCGTTGCGCTGGTACGGATAATGTCCAGCATTTCGTCTGGCGAGGCCATGTAGAGTTTAGCGTCGGTGATGACTTCGGGATTTCCTGCCAAACCAGCGGAAACCAGTTTCCAGGTTTCCTGACAACGGGCTGCAGATGAAACGATAACCTGATCCGGCTCGCGCCCTTCGGCATCCAGCCATTTTCCTAATAGATCAGCGGCTTTGCGCCCGCGCTCTCCCAATGTGCGCTCGATGTCTGGGATATCTGAATCGGACCAAGAGGATTTGGCGTGGCGCATAAGGGTGAGTGTTTTCATCTATTCTATCCTTTATGAAACGCCCTCATGTGAAAGGCGGATTGCTCTGGCAATCGTTTATTCTGCCCGATCGGGCACGCGCGGCGCACGATGCAGCCGCTGGAGAGGCAGTCGTCCCCGTCACGATCAAGATGCGCGTGACACTTTGGAACGTCGTACCCGTCTTGCGACAAGGCTGCGGCAGGACATGCAGAAAGACAAGGCTTTTCTGCACATTCAAGGCAGGGCGACGAACTTGCTGGCGGAAGGTCAAGCAAGGCGGGAATAATCAAAGCACCGCGATAAGAAACGAACAGCCCCGAACTCTTATGCACCAATATTCCGACCGGCGACTGCCAAGCGCGCCTGCTTTCTAGAGCCCAAGCGATAAACGGTTGATAAGGAAGCCCGCCAAATGGGCATACCGCCTCGGCATTGAACTGATTGGCAAGTGCACCGATCACCCGTTCGGACCAACGATCCAAAGGGGCTTCTCCTTTGCTCAAATACTCACTGCTCTGCATGAAAACGGACCAGAACTTTGGTTCGTTTGGGCCAAGCAAAACCACCGTTTGACCCGTGTCGCTATGCGACGCCCCAAGGACCGCCAACCCCGAAGGGCTGGCGGTATCGGAAACATCGTCAAGCTTCATTTGTTGGTGAACGGCAGTTTCAGCGTCCACAACAGTTTCGCAGGTTTTTCGTCTTGCCAACGAAGCCCGATCTTCATGTCGTCGTGACCGCCTTTAGGTTGCGCCACATAAGTACGGAAAAGGTGGTCCCAAATCGACAACGAGAACCCATAGTTACTGTCATGTTCCTCGCGATAAACCGAGTGGTGAACGCGGTGCATGTCAGGTGTCACCAAAACCATGCGCACGACCGCATCAATCCGTTTGGGTATCTTGATGTTGGAGTGGTTGAATAAGGCGGTGCCGTTCAACAGGATTTCGAACAGGATTATGGCGAAGGCGGCGGGGCCAAGCAAGTATATCACTCCTATTTTTAGCAACATCGACAGGGCGATTTCCAGCGGATGAAAGCGGATTGCTGTTGATACGTCCATCTCTTTGTCCGAGTGGTGCACTTGGTGTAAGCGCCATAGCAGCGGAATTTTGTGGGTAATCATGTGTTGGAACCAGATCACCAAATCGAGGATAAGGATGGCCAATAATATCTCGACCCAGTTTGGCCAAGCGGTACTGCCCAGTAGGCCCCAGCCATTAGCGGTCGCGTCGATCGCAGCTCCGACGGCCATTACCGGCATCACGCGCGCCATGACGTTGATCGTTACCGTATCAATAACCGACAACCCCCAGTTTGCGAACCAGCGTTTGGCGGTGCCTGCGCGGGTGCGGCGGGGAATGAAAGTCTCGACTATCGCGAAAAGCGCGAAAAGTCCGAGAAAGACCGAGAGGCGTATGAGTGTTTCGTTTTCCATACGCAGAACTTGGCCCTAAACTGTGTTGAATTCAAGAAGTATGCGCGAATGTTACATATGTTAAATGGAATGTGTTGGCCGCGTTAATTGCGAATTAGGCTTCCAGCACCGTGTTCTGTGAATAATTCCAGCAAACACGCATGTGGGGCACGGCCGTCGAGGATGACCACAGCACGCACGCCTCCGTCAATTGCGTCGAGCGCGGTTTGGGTTTTCGGAATCATACCGCCCGCGATAATACCTTCGGTGGTAAGTTCGCTGACATGATCTGGTGTCAGTTGCGTGATGACGTTTCCATCTGCGTCTTTCACGCCGGAAACGTCCGTTAGCAACAGCAGGCGATCAGCGTCTAATCCCGCTGCAATGGCACCGGCTGCGGTGTCGCCGTTGACGTTGTAGGTCTGGCCGTCTGTGCCAACCCCGATGGGCGCAATGACCGGAATGAGGTCACTGTCGAGAAAGGTGTGCAGGACTTCGGGGTTGATTTTTACGGGATCACCGACGAACCCAAGGTCAGGTTCGGCTTTTTCGCAGATCATCAAATTGGCGTCTTTGCCAGACAGTCCGACGGCTTTGCCGCCCTGTTTATTGATCGCCCCAACGATGCGCTTGTTGACCGAGCCGGACAGAACCATCTCGACGATTTTCATAGTTTCGGCGTCGGTCACACGTTTACCGTTCACGAATTCGGATTGGACATCTTGCTTTTCCAGCATTTCGTTAATCATCGGGCCGCCACCATGCACGATGATCGGGTTCACGTTGACCTGTTTCATCAGTACGATGTCGCGGGCGAACCGATCCATTTCGACGTCGTCACCCATCGCGTGGCCACCGAATTTGATCACGACAATAGACCCATCGTAGCGCTGCAAGAAAGGCAGGGCTTCGCTTAGGGTTCTGGCTGTGGCAATCGAGTCGCGTTGCATCGCTTGTTGTAACTCCATCGGGTGACTCCTCGCGGTTTTGACTTGTTTAGCCGCTTGGGTCGGGAAACCCAAGGCCGGAGTTTATTCCATTGTTGCGATGATGGTTCGCAGCACGTCTAGCCCCTCGTCTTTGTTCGAGGACGTCAGGACAATCTCGGGGTAGGCGGCGGGGAATTTGGTCAGTGTCGCGCGGGTTTTGTCGATGATTTTATCGAGTTCCGGCTTTTTCAGCTTGTCGCATTTGGTCAAGACAACTTGGAAAGTCACCGCGGATGATCCCAGCAATTCCATAATTTCTTCGTCCACATCTTTGGGACCGTGGCGGGCATCGACCAGTAGGAATACACGGCGCAGGGTGGCCCGGCCTTGTAGGTATGCCTTCAGCAGACGCTGCCATTTGGCAACCACTGCGACGGGGGCGTTGGCGAAGCCGTAGCCCGGAAGATCGACGAGGTAGTGTTGATCCAACAATGTGAAGTAGTTGATTTCCTGTGTGCGACCCGGCGTGTTCGACGCCCGCGCCAAGGATTTGCGGCCTGTTATTGCGTTGATCAGCGTGGATTTGCCGACGTTTGAGCGGCCAGCGAAGCAGACTTCCATGCGGTCGGCGGGTGGTAGGCCATCCATGGCTACAACACCCTTCAGGAAGTCGGAATTACCTGCAAACAGTTTGCGCCCAATCTCAGCGGTGGCATGGTCGGGAATTTCGGCGATGGGAAACTGGACGCTCATGATAGCACCTCTACTTGGTCTTCTTGGCGAATTCGCCCTGACTTTATTACAACGGCGTAAACACCCATTTCCTGGTGACCAAAACCCTTTTTCAACGCGCCCAATGTGTCAGCGTCGCGAACGCCGGTTTCGATATTAACAGTCGTAGCCATGCAACGTGTGATTTCTTCGCGAATTTCCAGCTCGGCTTCGCCGATGCGGATGCGTTTGCCGATCATCTCTTTTTCGGCCCACGGTTCCCATCCGTTAACAAGAATATTCCCGCGCCAGCGTTCTGGTGCAAGGCTAGTTTCAAGGTTTTTCTCGATCTCGGCGTGGGAGGCCAGATTGATCATCGAGATGGATTGGAAATCTGTATCGGTCATCGGTTGTGATGCGCTAACCAATCGGGCGGGCAACATACGCGAGCCGTTGGAAATAGGCATGACCCATTGCACGAAATGATTGGCGTCACCCTCATCGTCAGGATTGATTGTAATGTCCTGACAGTCGGGATGGCTAAGGGTGATCTTGTTCATCCGTTCGTCCACATAGGCGGAGATCGCTTGCAGACGGGGCGACTTGGCCCCGATCGAAAATTGGTTGCAAGGTTGCCAGCTTGGGCGTTCCACATCAAAGCATGAGCTTTCGTGGGCGACTGCCCAGACACGATCCCACGGAAGGCATTTGCCCTCTGTCAGGAACGCCTCGGAGATTTCCTCGCGGCTGTGGCTTTTTATCGGATGGCGCCAGATATGTGCAACGGCTGCGCTCATTCTTTGGCGTCTTTTTCCTTGAACTTGCGGAAGCTGGACATGATGTTGCCGAACACGTCAGGGCGAACCCCTTGTGAACGCATGATCGCATATTGCTGGATAAACGTGATGGTGTTGTTGGCCACCCAGTAGATCACAAGTCCAGATGCGAAGCGGCCCAGCATGAACATGAATACCCATGGCATCCACGCAAAGATCATTGCTTGGGTTTTGTCTGTGGGGGCCGGGTTCAGTTTTTGCTGCATCCACATTGTGATACCCATCAGGATCGGGAATACGCCGATGGACAGGATCGCAAGGAAGCTTTCAGGTCCGGGAGGCGCGAATGGCAGCAGGCCGAACAGGTTCAGGATGGAGCTTGGATCGGGGGCCGAGAGATCCTGAATCCAGCCGAAGAATGGTGCGTGGCGCATCTCGATTGTTACGAACAACACTTTGTAGAGCGAGAAGAAAATCGGGATTTGTAGGAAGATTGGCAGACAACCCGAAGCAGGGTTTACCTTGTTCTTCTTGTAAAGTTCCATCATCTCTTTTTGCATAGCTTGCTTGTCGTCGCCGGTCCGCTCTTTAAGAGCGGTCATTTCAGGCTGAAGCTTTTTCATCTTCGCCATGGAGACGTAGGACTTATACGCCAGAGGTGAAAGCAGCGTTTTGATAACCAGCGTCAGGCCGATGATCGACAGACCCATATTGCCGATCCAGCCGTGGATCAGCGACAGCAGCGCAAAGATCGGTTTGGTGATGAAGAAGAAGATTCCCCAGTCAACCGAGTCTACGAATTTGTCGATGCCCATTTCGTCTTGGTAGGCGCGGATGGTCGATACTTCTTTGGCACCAGCGAACAACAACGTGGTGATCTGTACGTCTTGGCCGCCCGAGACTTCCACAACCGGAAGGCGCATGTCGGCCTGATATGTGTCGTTGCCCGGCGTGTATTTGGAAACGGACGTAAAAGGCTGGCCCGGAAGCGGGATCAGCGTTGTCATCCAGTATTTGTCGGTCATGCCAATCCAGCCACCCTTGACCACGTCAATGCGATCGATGTTGCCACCTTCTGCGGAATTAAACGTTTCATCAGGCATGTCGTCGTAATCAATTTCCTGAATTTCGCCGTCTTGAGCGCGAACGACGCCTTCGTGCAGCAGGTACATGCCCAATGTGTCAGGCTCGCCTTTACGAGCGATAATTCCATAGGGCTGCATACGCACCGCCGCGTCGGTGTTGTTTTCAACGCGCTGCGTGATCGAGAACATGTAGTTTTCGTCAATCGTGATGGTCCGGTGGAAAACAAGGCCGGCGCCGTTGTCCCATTTGATGGTCAGAGGCGTGGTTTCTGTCAGCACGCGGCCGCTCTCGATGGACCACACGGTTGTGGCTCCCGGAACGGATGCTGCATCAAGGCCGCCCGCGGGGGCCCAGCCGTGGACTGTGTAATATGGTTGTCCGGAATTTGCAGGGGATAACAATGTCACCTTTTCGGAGTTGTCATTCTGAACGACGTCGTAATCTGTCAGGTGCAGGTCGTCGATGCGACCACCCAGTAGCGAGATGGATCCGGCGACTCGACCGGTTCTGATCTCTACGCGGTCAGTCTGTGCCAGCGCGTTCTCACGACTCTCTTCAGCTGTTGCGACCTGCGCGGGGGCGGCTGCGATAAAGGTGCCGTCGGCTTGTGGTACGCTTGCGACGCCTTCGACCTGTGTGAACGTGGTTTCAGTCGTTTCGGGCTGGACTTCGGTTTTCTCTGGCGGGAACAGAATGAACCACACAAAGATCACCATAAAGCTGAGGCCAGTCGCCAAAAGCAGGTTTTTATTATTATCGTCCATCGTTCACTCCGGATGCGTAATTCTTCTTTGTGCTTTCAACAGGGATAGGCGCGAAAGGTCAAGGTTTAAAGGTGCGTCTTTGCAGCCCGGCGAAGTCAAAAAGACTGAAATCGAGCAGATGAGAGGGGTTTGCGTTGGTTAACGCCTTGAACATGACTTGGCGGCGCCCGGGGGAGTTTTTTTCCCACTCGTTCAACATCTGTTTGACTTGCTGGCGTTGTAGGCCATCTTGGGAACCACAAAGGTTACACGGGATGACGGGATAGTTCATGGCGGCGGCGAATTTCGCGCAATCTTCCTCGGCTACATGGGCGAGGGGGCGATAGACAAACAGATCGCCTTCGTCGTTGACCAGCTTGGGAGGCATGGTGGCGAGCTTGCCGCCGTGAATGAAGCTCATCATGAATGTTTCAAGGATGTCGTCGCGGTGGTGGCCAAGGACGATGGCAGAGCAACCCTCTTCGCGCGCAACACGGTAGAGATTACCACGGCGCAGGCGCGAGCAGAGGCTGCAAAATGTTTTGGTGTCGGGGATTTTGTCGATGACCACGGAGTAGGTATCTTTGTATTCGATTCGGTGCGGGATTTTCATGCGCTCAAGAAATTCGGGCAGAACGGTCGAGGGGAAACCGGGTTGACCTTGGTCGAGGTTGCATGCGAGAATTTCTACGGGCAGCAGGCCGCGCCATTGCAATTCCGCCAGTGCTGCCAGCAGGGTGTAGCTGTCTTTTCCACCCGATACGCAGACCAGCCATTTGGCGCCACGTTCAATCATGCCATACTGCTCGACCGCTTCGCGTGTTTGGCGGATGATACGTTTGCGGAGTTTTTTGAACGAGGTGGATGTGGGTGCGCCCTCGAACAGCGGGTGGATTTCGGAAGCCTCAGTCATGGTCATGTTTGTGATCATGCTTTTCGGGAACAGGGTCATAGCCGTCACGGCCAAGTGGATGACATCGGCCAACACGTTTTATGGCCAGCCACGTGCCTTTGATTGCGCCGTGCTTTTCCAACGCCTCAAGCGCGTAGGCCGAGCATGTCGGTTGGTAGCGGCAGTTCCGACCAACCCATGGGCTGCCGATTACGCGGTATAGTTTGACCGGCAAGGCAACGATGAAGGCAAGTGGTGTCATTTTCGGGGCTTTCGCGGCGCGTGCACTTTGGATAGCGCTGTTTCCATGTCTTGCATTAACAGATGGAACGGGCGGTCGGCTGTTTCAAGGTAACGGCCTACCAGAACGTAATCCCAGCCCGCGCGACCTTGTACTGGTAGAACGGCGCGAGCGACTTCGCGAAGGCGGCGTTTAGCGCGGTTGCGAGCTACAGCATTGCCGACTTTTTTCGAACAAGTATAACCGATGCGGATCAGCTCTTCGTCATCGCGACGGCGGGCTTGCAATAGCAATCCTTTGGCGGATTGGCGGCGGGCGCGGGCAGCCAGCAGGAAATCGCTGCGTTTGCGTAAAGTTTCCATCGGACAAACGGAAACCGCCGGGGGCTTTTCACCGGCGTTCCCTGAAATGGGTTCGCGGTCTGCCTCCGGCGGTTTCATAAACTGTAACCTTGTCGGTTTTACGCAGTTAGGCTTTTGCGGCCTTGGGCACGACGACGGTTAACAATCTTGCGACCGTTTTTAGTTGCCATGCGCGAACGGAAACCGTGGCGGCGTTTGCGAACAAGGTTGCTCGGCTGGAATGTACGTTTCATTTTCTTACTCCTGCTCGGTCGACGAAGAGATTCGCCTGCCGGAAATTCTGAAATGGCTGTTTAGGCCCAGATAAATCGGAAGTCAATTAGGACTCAGCGAAAAATGCTCTGTTTTTGGAAACATTTGCCGCACCAATGCAGTGGTTGCTATGACAATACTGAAACATTAGATGAATTCCAATCAATGAACCGTGAGGCCCCTTTCGGTATGTGTCGTTAGGCGGCAAATAGAGGGCAACGGAATAACGCCATTGTAGGAGATTTCCATGGCTACAGTTAAGGCAGACGGGTTTTCGGTACAAAAGATGTTGCCGCTGATCGGAATCGGTATCGTTGCGATTATCGGATTTTTTACGCTTAAGGACTTTCTGAACTTTGAGGCGCTGCGCGACAACCGCGAAGCATTGCTGGCGTGGCGAGATGCGAATTTCCTGATCGCGTCTGTCGGGTTTATTGCGATCTATATTGCGATTGTGGCGTTCTCGCTGCCCGGTGCGGCGATAATTTCGCTGACAGGCGGGTTCCTGTTCGGGCTGTTTCCGGGGGCTGTATATAACATTGGATCGGCGACGGCAGGGGCGGTGCTGATTTTTATGGCCGCGCATTATGGACTGGGCGAGCATCTTGCGCGCAAGATGGATAATGCGGGTGGCGTGGTCGGCAAGATCAAAGCGGGGCTAGATGAAAACGAGGTCAGCTTTTTGCTGCTGATGCGGTTGGTTCCGGCGTTCCCGTTCTTTGTGGCGAATCTTGTGCCCGCACTGGTTGGAACGCGGTTGCGGACATTTGCGTGGACGACGGCGATCGGAATCATTCCTGGTGGTGTCGTTTATACATGGGTCGGCTCGGGCTTGGGCGAGGTGTTCGCGCGGGGGGATACGCCTGATCTAGGTATTATTTTTGATCCGAAGATACTTGGCCCGATACTAGCGCTTTGTGCCTTGTCGCTGACGCCGGTTATTCTTAAGAAATTTAAGAAGTAGGGCGTATAATGGAGCGTATTAAAACCGATATTTGTGTGATCGGCGCCGGCTCTGGCGGGTTGTCTGTTGCCGCGGGGGCTGTTCAAATGGGCGCCAGCGCTGTGCTGCTTGAAGGTCACAAGATGGGTGGCGACTGTTTGAACTATGGTTGTGTGCCCTCCAAAGCGCTGATCGCGGCGGGGAAACATGCACATGCCATGACGACGGGAGCACATTACGGGGTGGCTCCGGTGGAACCTGTCGTGGACTACGCTGCCGCGATGGAGCAGGTAGCTGGTGTTATAAGAGGTATCGAGCCGCACGATTCTGTTGAGCGGTTCGAAGAGCTGGGCGTTAAGGTTATCTCGGAATACGGACGGTTCACCTCGCCTACCGAGGTGCAGGCGGGGGATACGATTATCACAGCACGGCGCTTCGTGATTTCTACTGGGTCTTCGCCAATGGTGCCACCAATTCCGGGGTTGGATACGGTGGATTATCTAACGAACGAGAACTTGTTTGAATTACGTGAATGCCCGGCGCACTTGTTGATTATTGGTGGAGGGACAATTGGCATGGAAATGGCGCAGGCGCATGTGCGGCTCGGATCCAAGGTGACGGTGCTGGAAGGGTTGAAAGTGCTGGGGCATGAAGACCCTGAACTCGCGGCGATTGCGTTAGAAAACCTACGCGCCGAGGGGGTAGAGATCGTCGAAGGCGCTATGGTTTCCGAGATTTCTGGAGGTGCGGGGATAACCGTTCATACAGACGAAGGTGCCGAGTATAAAGGTAGTCATATCCTGATGGCGGTCGGCCGCACGCCCAATATCGACAAGCTGGATTTGGATAATGCGGGCATTGAAACCAATCGACACGGGATCGTGGTGGACACTGGGCTAAAGACGGCGAACAAACGGGTCTACGCGATTGGAGATGTGGCTGGCGGAATGAAATTTACGCATGTTGCGGGGTATCATGCGGGGGTGATTATTAAGTCGGCCTTATTTGGATTGCCAGCTAAGGCGACCGAGAAGCACATCCCGTGGGCTATATATACGGACCCGGAGATCGCGCATGTCGGCATGTCAGAAGCACAAGCTGTTGCTGCATACGGAAGCAAGATCGAGGTGCTGCGGGTCGAGTATGCCGAGAACGACCGCGCGCGGGCCGAACGAAATACTAAAGGGTTAATCAAAGTGATGGTGCTAAAGGGTAAGCCGATTGGTGCATCGATTGTGGGCACGCAGGCTGGTGAACTGATCCAGACGTGGGCATTGGTAATCGCGAATGGTCTGAAGATCGGGGCGGTGGCCGCGATGGTTGCGCCTTATCCGACGTTGGGCGAGATCAACAAGCGGGTGGCGGGGCAATATTATACTCCGCGCCTGTTTCAAAGCGCGCGGGTAAAACGGATAGTGAGGTTTGTGCAGCGGTATCTTTGAGGTGCGGTGTCATCTGTTAACTTGTGAGTGCGGAAACTTATGCATAGAGTTCGCAGTAATTGGTCAACAATCGGGACTTAGATGTTTTTCAAAACCTTATCAGGTAGGTTCCTACTGCTCAGTTTCCTGTTTGTGATGGTGGCAGAGGTGCTGTTGTTTGTGCCCTCGGTGTCAAACTTCCGGTTGGGGTATTTGCAGGATCGTCTGGAATTAGCGCAACTCGCCTCGCTTGCTTTGCTGGCGACACCTGACGATATGGTGGCCCCTGAACTGGCCGACGAGTTATTGAAAAACGCCGAGGTTCTGAACATCGTTCTACGCCGTGATGCGGTTCGCGAGCTGGTTCTGGCGATGCCTATGCCAAAACCGATCAGCCAAACGTTCGATTTACGCGATCCGGGGTTCTTTGGTCCGATCAAGGATGCGTTTGTATGTGCGTTCGGGAAGCCCGGGAATGTGATCCGGATCATTGGGCAGCCGGTGAAGGATGCGGGTATCCAGATTGAAACCGTTATGAATGAGGCTCCGGTCAAGGCGGCGATGCTCGAATACAGTCGCAACGTATTTTTCTTGTCGCTGGTGGTGTCGGTGATTACCGGCGGATTGTTGTTTATGTCGCTTCAAGTGTTGATTGCACGGCCGATTACAAAGGTCATTTCTTCGATGACGCGGTTTCGGAATAATCCTGAGAATGCGAGCAATGTTATCAAACCTGACGCTTCGGTTTCGGAGTTGCGCGAAGCTGAGACAGCCTTGCAGGATATGCAGTTACAGCTGATCGCGTCGCTGCGCCAGAAGGAACGGCTGGCGTCGTTAGGCGGAGCGGCTTCCAAGGTAAGTCACGATCTGCGCAATATTCTGACCACGACGCAGATTTTGGCGGATCGGTTGGAGATGAGCGATGATCCCAAAGTGCAGAAGATGGCGCCGAAACTGCTGAACTCACTTTCACGGGGCATTAACCTTTGTGAACGCACGTTAACATTTGGCAAAGCGGATGAGCCGGAGCCGGAGATTAAGTCGGTAGGTTTGAAGGCTATTGTTGACGATGTGATTGAGAACGACGCGCTTCGGGAAACCGGGAAGGTTCAGCTTATCTCGACCGTGGCGCATGACGTGCAGATTTCAGCAGATTCTGAGCAGATATTTAGGGTCCTAACCAACCTTGTCCGAAATGCGCGACAGGCCATTGAAGGGACGGGGAAGCTGGGGATTGTCAGCATCTCGGCGGATCTACGTGACGGTGGTGTCGATATTATTGTGCGCGATACCGGCCCCGGGTTGCCGGAGAAAGCGCGCGAGTTTTTGTTCCAGCCGTTCCAAGGCGGCGCGCGGCGTGGCGGCACTGGGTTAGGACTGGCGATCGCTGCGGAACTGGTGCGCGGACATGGCGGAATACTGGAATTGATCGAGCCTTCCGGGGCAGGCACATCGTTTCGGATATTCCTTCCGGACGGTGATGAATAATTGCTGAAATTTCGTCGTTTTGCCTCTTGCAAAGGCGGGCGGGCAACGCTAAACCGCCCCTCACGCACCCGTAGCTCAGCTGGATAGAGTACCTGACTACGAATCAGGGGGTCACACGTTCGAATCGTGTCGGGTGCACCATTACCTTTATAAAGGTATAAGCATTACAGTGTGATAGAAGTAATCATGATATTTCGATCCACCCCTCCATCCACCCACCTATATAAATGAATAACCTACTGCCAACATTTAGGAATCGAACAAGCGTGATAGCCTCTTTAGTATTTCCTGTTCCAATTCGGCGGCCGTAAGTTCTGAAATTGTTTCTTCTTTTTTCTGCCCTGTAAATAAGCCAATGGTTTTGCCCATTAGTTCCAGAGCACGCACACGAGCACTGTCAGACGTTGCATTAACGGATCCATACATATGCATGGAGATAGTTCCGGTGTGCGTGGGGTTGCTTGGCTTTGATCTCGCTATTTCAGTGCGTGAAATGTTTTCAACAAACCCGACGTAGAAGCGTCTCTACCATCTCTTTCCGTGTATGTATTGACCGATGGCAACATCTTGTTTGCCAGCTCTTTGCCAAGTTCGACACCCCATTGATCGAAACTGTTGATACCCCAGATAACACCCTCAACGAACACCCGATGTTCGTAAAGAGCAACTATTTTACCCAATGTCCTCGGAGTTAGTTGCTTATACATCAGCGTGGTTGAGGGACGGTTTCCAGAAAACACGCGATGCGGGTTCAGTGCTGTGTCAAGACTACGGCCCAGCATAAGGGCCTCGGATTGGGCCAGGCAGTTAGCCATAAGCAGATTGTGATGATGTTGGAGTTCGGGCTCGAAACCTTGTGCGGAAATCAGGAATTCGCAAGGGATGACCGAAGTGCCTTGATGGACCAGTTGAAAGAAAGAGTGTTGCGCGTTGGTGCCCGGTTCACCCCAGATAACCGGTCCAGAGTTGCGCGGTAAGGGGGTGCCATCGACGTCGACGGATTTTCCATTGCTCTCCATGTCCAATTGTTGAAGATAGGCAGGCAAGCGCAGCAACCGTTGATCGTATGGCAGGATCGCGCGGGTGGCATAACCGCAAATATTGTTGTGCCATATGCCGATCATTGCCAGCAGCACAGGCATATTTTCCGACAAAGGTGCGGTTTGGAAATGACGATCCATTTCATGCGCACCCACCAGAAAATCACTGAAGTTTTCCGGCCCGATGGCCAACATTATCGACAGGCCGATTGGGCCGCAGATGGAACAACGCCCGCCGACCCAGTCTTTGAAGCCGAATACGCGGTCGGCGGGGATGCCAAAAGCAGAGGTTTCCTCGATGGCGCTTGATAGGGCAACAAGGTGTTCGGAAGTGTTTTCCCCCAACGCTTCGCGCAGCCACGTTGTTACCGTCGCCGTGTTTGTCATCGTTTCGATTGTCGTGAATGTTTTCGAGGCGATGATGACGAGCGTTCTAGCTGGATCTAAGGTCTGCAACAAATCATGCGCATGGGCGCCATCTACGTTCGATAGAAAATGCGTGCGTGGGCCATCGTGATACGGCGCCAAGGCCAGCGTCGCCATGACGGGACCAAGATCCGAGCCGCCGATGCCGATGTTGATAATATCAGTGAACGGCTGGTTATTGGCAGCGGAAATATCGCCGCTTCGGATGCCTTTAGAAAACGCCTGCATCCGCTCGAACGATGCGTGGATGTCGGGCATAACGTTGCGCCCATTGACCAGAATAGGGCTATCCGAACTGTTGCGCAGGGCAGTGTGCAAAACTGGGCGGTCCTCGGTCTGGTTGATTTTGTCGCCACGGAACATGGCATCGCGTTTGGCTTCGACATCGCAGGCAAGCTGCAAAAGTAAAAGCATCGCGGTCTCGTCTATGGCGGTTTTGGAATAGTCCAGCAACATATCATCCACAGTGACCGAAAAATCCGAAAACCGATTGGAATCATTCAATAAGTCTCGAATACGAACGTCTTTAGTATGTTCGCGATGTGCTTCCAGATCAGACCAGATACCGCCCATCATTCGCGGCCCAACCTGCTTGCTTCGTGCGCCAAGGCTTCGATGCCTGCCCAATCCTTTGCGTTTACCAGATCAGCAGGCGCGACCCAGCTGCCGCCAGCACAAATAACGTTTGGTAGGCCAAGGTAATCCATCGCGTTCGCCAAACTTACGCCGCCGGTTGGGCAGAAAGTGATTTGTGGCAGGGGTGCACCAAGGGCTTTGAGCGCTGGCGCACCGCCGGATGCTTCGGCGGGGAAAAATTTCAATAAGTCATAGCCCTTTTCCAGCATCCGCATCGCTTCTGTGGCAGTTACAGCGCCGGCCAACAGAGGCAGTTCTTCGTCTTCGCAGGCTTTGATAAGGCTATCTGTTGCCCCAGGCGAGACACCGAATTTCGCGCCCGCTGCTTTAGCGGCTTTTACGTCGGCGGGGGTGATTAGCGTTCCTGCACCGACGACTCCGCCCGCGACTTGGGACATTTCGCGGATCACATCCAGTGCCGCTGGCGTCCGCATTGTAACTTCCAATGCGGGCAGGCCGCCCGCTACCAAGGCTTCGGCAAGGTCACGGGCAATGCCAGCGTCGTGCACCACGAGAACAGGGATGATGGGCGCCAGTCCGGCGACTTCGCGATTAATTTTGCAGGCTTCCTGTGCAGTTAATGTCATGCTCTCACCATAAGGTTTTTCAGCCCGTGCGGGCCAAGTTTTTATCGTATTCGGTTCCGCCAACTTCGCCATTTGTCATCGACGAAAGAATGTCGTCCGCGGTTGGGAGTTCAGGCGCAGCAGCTCCATCCCATAATCCAGCACGCATCACAGCGCGGGCGCATTGAAAGTAAATTTCGTTAATCGAGATCAGTAAAACGGAGCGAGGGGCCTTGCCGGATTTGGCGAAGCGTCGCAGCAGTTCAGGTGATGCGGATATTCGGCCTTGGCCGTTCACACGTATTACAGTGGTTGATCCGGGGACCAGAAACATCAGCGAAACGCGGGGATCACGCACGACGTTTCGCAGGCTATCAATCCTGTTATTCCCGCGCCAGTCTGGCAATGAGAGGGTTTGGTCGTCCTCGATAAACACCACCTGACCATTATCGCCGCGTGGGGTGCAGTCCAACCCTTCGGGGCCAACTGTGGACAGGGCAACGAAAGGGGCCGCCTTGATATAGGCACCATATTCGGCCGTGATTCGATTTGTTACTTTGACGAGCGATGAGGCTTTCGGCGTGCCATATAAGGCTTCGAGTTGTTCGATTGTTTCGATCATAGAACGCTGGCTCCGGTTTCAGCGGGCCCGACATTTAGGCGGAACACCTCGAACATTTCGCGGCCGGAGCCATAGCTGTTGGCGGACAGATCAGCAGTAACTTTGGGGCGGTCGAGCGCGCCTTCGGTTAACACATCCAGCATTCCGTTTATGGCATCGACTGTAATTATGTCGCCGTCAGCAATACAGGCGAGCGGGCCGCCTGCAAGGGCTTCGGGGGATACGTGGATTGCGGACGGCACTTTGCCTGATGCGCCTGACATGCGGCCGTCGGTTACCAACGCGACTTTCTGGCCGCGCTCCTGCATGATGGTCAGTAATGGGGTAAGCGAATGCAATTCCGGCATGCCATTCGCCTGCGGTCCTTGGAAGCGGACTACCACCACTATGTCGTCGGTCATTTCGCCTGCTTTGAAGGCTTCTTTAACGGCTTTCTGATCGTGGAAAACGCGGGCAGGGGCGGTGATGATGTGCTTGTCTTTGGCTACCGCCGAAACTTTCATTACGCCACTGCCGAGGTTGCCTTTCAGGTGGGATAATCCGCCAGTTGGCTGGAATGGGTCTTCAACGGTTTTAAGGATTTTATCATTGAGCGAAGTAGCTGTGCCAGCCTCCCATGCCAACACACCGCCGCGCAGTTTGGGTTCTTGAGTATATTGTGCCAACCCGTTCCCGACAACAGTTTGCGTGTCGGGATGCAGATGGCCGGAAGCCAGCAACTCGCCAATCATATATCCAGTGCCGCCAGCCGCATGGAAATGGTTAACGTCGGCGAGGCCATTTGGATAAACGCGGGCGATAAGTGGTGTGACGGCGGATATTTTCGAGAAATCTTGCCAATCCAGAACGATTCCGGCCGCACGAGCCATTGCAAGTAGGTGAATCAACAAGTTCGTTGAACCTCCAGTGGCCATCAGCCCGACAATACCGTTCACGAACGCCTTCTCGTCTAGGATATCGCAAACGGGAATGTACTCATTGCCAAGCGCAGTAATGGCGAGCGAGCGTTTAGCACCCTCAATAGTCAGCGCATCGCGCAGGGGCGTATTCGGGTTGACGAAGCTGGCGCCGGGCAGGTGCAACCCCATGAATTCCATCAACATCTGATTAGTGTTGGCCGTTCCGTAGAAGGTGCAAGTTCCGGGTCCGTGGTAACTGGCCATTTCGGCCTCTAGCAGTTCTTCGCGGCCGATTTTTCCTTCGGCGTACAGTTTTCGAACGGCAATTTTGTCGTCATTAGACATGCCAGTAGTCATCGGGCCGGCAGGCAGGAATACCGCTGGAAGATGGCCGAAGGTGGCGGCAGCGATAACGAGGCCGGGGATTATTTTATCGCATACGCCCAGATAGACAGAGGAGTCAAAAACGTTATGGCTTAGCGCCACTCCTGCCGACATGGCGATGATATCGCGCGAGAATAGGGATAATTCCATGCCCGCTTGGCCTTGGGTCACGCCGTCACACATGGCGGGTACGCCGCCTGCGAGCTGTGCGGTGCCGCCGACGTCGTGGGCGGCTTGGCGGATCAGGTCGGGGTAACGCTCGAAAGGTTGATGGGCTGATAGCATGTCATTATAGGCCGAGATTATGCCAATGTTGCCAGCAGAGGTTTTCGCCAGTTTTTCTTTATCTTCCGAGGGACTGGCCGCGAGCGCGTGGGCAAGGTTACCACAAGTCAGGTGCGCCCGTCGCGGCCCCTCGTCGCGGGCCGCTTTCATTCGGTCCAGATATATGCCGCGCGCAGTTTCACTGCGCGCCACGATCGCGGCGGTAACTTCGGATATTTTATCGTTAAGCATGGTTATACCTCAATTGCGTGCCAACGGCGGCTGTCTCGATGCATCAGGGCCAGTGAGCCGTCGGGGCCAGAGCTGCCTTGGTCGTACCGTTCTGGTTTCTCGCCTGACCAGTTTGCAATGATCGGGTCAGTCCAGCGCCATGCGGCTTCGACTTCGTCACCGCGCATGAATAGGGTTTGGTCGCCGCGAATGACGTCCATCATCAGGCGCTCGTAGGCGTCTGCCAGATGTTCGCCGTTATCACCAAGCGCTTCGGCAAAGCTCATATCAAGGGGGACTTCGGTCAAGCGGAAGCCACCTTGGCCCGGTTCTTTGATGATCATATGCATGGTGATGCCCTCATCCGGTTGCAGGCGGATTACCAGCGAGTTCCCTTCATGGCGGCGTTCGGACTGCGGAAAGATCGAGTGCGGCGGGTCTTTAAAAATTACCGAGATTTCCGACATGCGCGCGCGCAGTTTTTTTCCAGTGCGCAGATAAAACGGAACACCCGCCCAGCGCCAGTTCGAGATGTGGACTTTCAGCGCAACAAAGCATTCCGTCGTGCTGTCAGGGTTTATTGCATGATCTTTATAGCTGCCGTCGTGGGTGCTGGCGCGGTATTGGCCACGTACTATGTCGTCAGGCTTCACAGGGTCCAGTGAGCGGATGACTTTGAGTTTTTCGTCCCGCACGTCATCGGCATTGAACTTGGCGGGCGGTTCCATTGCGGTTAGGCAAAGCAATTGCATCAGGTGGTTTTGCACCATGTCGCGCATGGCGCCTGACGTATCATAATACTCGCCACGCCCCTCAACCCCGATGGATTCGGAAACGCTGATTTGCACGTGATCCACATGCTGCGAATTCCAGACTGGTTCTAGCAAGGCATTGGCAAAGCGTAGCGCCATTAGGTTCTGGACAGTTTCTTTGCCAAGATAATGGTCGATACGATAAATCTGTGACTCTTTAAAACAAGTGCCCAGTTGTTTGTTCAACTCTTTCGCGGATGCCAGATCGTGCCCGAAAGGTTTCTCGACAACAATGCGACTTTCAGGTGTCGCGATACCGGTTTTAGACAGGCGGGTAGAGATCGGGCCGAATAGAGACGGACCAACGGACAAATAGAAAGCCCGAACCGGATTGGGGTTGTCGTTTACCAGTGCGGTAAGTTCGTCCCAGCCGCCGTTTCCCATTGCATCAATGGGCACATAATGAAGGCAGTTGAGGAACGTCTTGAATATTTCCGGGTTTTGTTCGTGTTCTGGAACAAATTCGAAGTAACTCTCGGTGGCTTTTTTCTGGAACTCTTCACGGTTCCACTTACTGCGAGCGGCACCGATAATGCGGGCGGTTGGTGGAAGTTGGCCAGCGACCAGACGGTGATATAGGCCCGGTAGAATTTTACGTTGAGCCAAATCACCGGACGCGCCGAAAATGACCATATCGGAGGACTCGACGGGGATAATCCTAGTGGCCATTAAAATACCCCACTGTTACGCAAGAATTTCAGGGATGCGCACAGCATACCACGAAATTTAGTCGGATTAGCGGATAGTTTCAAAATAGCAGCCCTTTGCATGGTTATGCGAAAATATGTTCCCTCGAGCCATAGGGATACGTTGAAAGTCTTTAACCATACTTCCAACGGAATTGCAAAGGGGGGGTGGGCATGTTTCATGAAAATGTCATGAAAGAGTTGGCCCCTCCGTGAATTCACGTGGGGCCATCTGGTGTTAGATACAGGCGATCAACAACTCTTTGGTATTTTCGAGTGTCATCTCGACGGGGTTGCCGCCAACGCTCGGATCTTGTAGCGCCATGGTTGCCAGCTCGTCGACGCGATCCATGCCAACGCCCATTTTGCCGAGGTTTTTCGGGATGGACAGACCGTCGTTCAACTCGATGACATAGGCTTTGAAACCGTCAAAGCCGCCGTTTATGTCCAGATAACCGTTCAGCGTTTCAATCCGGCCCTCAATGTAGGAGCGGTTAAAGTCCAGCACTGGCGGGATCACGACGGCGTTGGTGGTGCCATGGTGCGTGTTGTAAACTGCGCCGATCGGGTGAGACAATGCATGCACTGCACCGAGCCCTTTTTGGAATGCTGTGGCGCCCATCATCGCGGCGCTCATCATATGTGCTCGGGCTTCTAGGTCGTCAGCATGTTTGAACGCACGTGGCAGATATTCCTTGACCAATCGTAAGCCTTCAACCGCGATGCCTTGGGACATTGGGTGGTAATGTGGCGAGGAGTATGCCTCTAGGCAATGTGCGAACGCGTCCATTCCGGTGCCTGCGGTGATGAACGCCGGCATCCCGACAGTCAGCTCAGGGTCGCAGATCACAACGCTCGGCAGGACTTTGGGGTGGAAGATGATCTTTTTTACATGCGTTTCTGAATTGGTGATAACGCTCGCACGCCCGACCTCTGACCCGGTGCCCGCGGTTGTCGGCACCGCAATGATCGGTGCAATGGCGCCTGCATCCGCACGGGTCCACCAATCGCCTACGTCCTCGTAATCCCACAAAGGGCGGGTCTGGCCAGCCATGAAGGCTACCATTTTACCCAGATCAAGGCCTGAGCCGCCGCCAAACGCGATAACGCCGTCGTGGTTGCCAGCCTTATACATGGCCACACCTGCCTCGAGGTTCTTTTCGTTCGGATTTGGGTCCACTTCGGAGAACATGGCGCGGCCAAGGCCCGCGGCGTCCATGATGTCCAGCGTCGTCTGCGTGATCGGCAGGTTTGCAAGACCCTTATCCGTCACTAGCAGCGGGTTTTTTATACCTGTGGCGACACAAGCGTCGGACAGTTCTTTGATCCGGCCGTTGCCGAATTTGATTGCAGTTGGATAAGACCAGTTTCCAAACAAGTTCATGATGTTACTTTCTTGAGGTGATACGATTTTGGTCGTGTGAGGTTTTGGAAGCCGAGAACGGAGAGCGCCCCGCCACGGCCAGTATTTTTGCAGCCCGTCCAGCAGAGGGCCGGGTCCAGATAATCGGCGCGGTTCATAAACACGGTACCGGTTTCCAGTTCACGTCCGATTTTCGCGGTGCGTTCGGCGTCGTTGGACCAAAGCGAGCAGGTCAGACCGAACTCAGAGTCGTTCATCAGCGCGATGGCTTCTTCGTCTGACGAGACTTTCATTATGCCTACTACTGGGCCAAAGCTTTCCTCGCGCATGACGCGCATGTCATGGTTCACGTTGGTCAGAATTTGGGGCGTTAGATATGTGCCGCCGTCGTCTTCGGGAAATAGGGCAGCGTCGATCATTGGAATAGCGCCCGCTGCGATTGCCTCGGAGGTCTGGGCGCGGACTTCTTCGGCGAAACGAATGTTGGCCATCGGTCCCAATGTAGTTTCGGCGTCCAGCGGGTTGCCCAGCTTGTAACCGTTCACAATCGCCACTGCTTTTTCAACAAAAGTATCGTACAGGCTGTCAATTACGTAAATACGCTCGATCCCGCAGCAGCACTGGCCGGAGTTGAACATCGCCGCGTCGACCAGCGTATCAACGGCTGCGTCAAGGTCCGCATCTTCCATCACATAACCGGGATCTTTTCCGCCGAGTTCTGTGCCAATGCCGGTGAAAGTTCCTGCCGCAGCGCGTTCCATGGTCTGGCCGCCACCAACCGAACCGGTGAAATTAACGAACCCGAAGTTGTTGCCTGCGATCAACGCTGATGTGGTGTCGTGGTCAAGGTAAACGTTTTGGAACATATCAGCCGGAACGCCCGCTTTGGTGAAAGCTTCCACCATGCGTTCGCCAGCCAGAAGGGTTTGTGTCGCGTGTTTCAGCACAACCGCATTGCCAGAAATCAAGGCAGGAGAGACGGTGTTGATGGCCGTTAAGTACGGGTAGTTCCAAGGGGCTATAACTAGTACGACGCCATGGGGTTCGCGTTCAATACGGCGCTCGAAATCCGCGCTGTCTTCCACCACGATAGGTTTCAGGGCTTCGGTCGCAAGGGCCGCCATGCCGGAAGCGCGTTCTTCAACACCGCCGAATTCACCGCCATAACGCACGGGGCGGCCCATCATGTGGGCGAGTTCGATAACGATTTCGTCATTCATTTTGCCCAGTTCGGCAACGCCAGCCTGCACTAGCTTGATGCGTTCTGCCAATGGGCGGCGGCTCCATTCTTTTTGGGCAGCTTTGGAGCTGGCAACCACCGCTTCGGCGGCTTGCAGCGACAACACGGGACGCTCGGCATAAACCGAACCGTCGATCGGCGAGATACACTTGATCAACTTGGTCATTTCTTTAACTCCAGATATGGCCTAGGCC
>JAPYON010000185.1 GCA_029938175.1 Paracoccaceae bacterium
TGTGAGTGGACTGGAGGCTGCGGGATCGTGGGATCCGGTGGCGACTTTGATCTTATGCGGTCCACATAATGTGCGAGATTTGTATGTCGAGGGACGTGCCGTTGTTTCAAGCGGTATTCTGAAAGGGGTAGATTTACGAAAAACTACCGAGCGTCAGAATATTTTAGCGCGGCGCTTGGCCGACGGGTAAACCTGCGTGGAGACCGCGCACCATCTTTAGCACCAGCTTGCAGCATCCGCGTTCGGGGCACGGAATAGTTCTTCAACGTTCGCTTCGATCAGCTTGTAGCCGACATTGCCGAACAACATTTGCCGCCCCTCGTTCATCACGAACGTCGGGCTTCCTTTGATACCCAGTTTTTCGGCCAACTTTAGATCAGCATCCAATGCCGCCGCTGCCTCGGAAGAGTGGATTTTGGCTTTAATATTATCAACATCCAATCCCAGTTCCTCGGCAATCTCGCCTTGAACTTTCCAATTGGCGATATCGCGTGCTTCGGCGAAAAAAGCGGTTCGGAACTGGCTGATGGCCTTGGTTGAGGTCAACTCAGCAAACGGCGCACCCCCGTCAAGCAACTGTATTGCCTTGAGAAACAGGTGAGCAGAGCTGGAGGTGCGGGGTTGGACCTTGGTCCAGACATCTTCGTGCACCGAGATGTGCGGGAACTTTTTGGCCGTCCTCTGAAAGGCGTTATTCATCGCCTCGTAACCGCCGTTGTCTTTCCAGGATGTGTAAGTCTTGGTGCGGGCGTCAGGGAAGACGCTGCAAAACTTTTCCTCGATGTTGATACGCTCGCCATATTCGGCGGCAAGCTGATCGAGACGGATTTGGGAGATGTAGGCCCAGATGCAAAGGACGTCGGAAAAGTAGGTTACGGTCGGGCGCATGACGCTGCCTCCTGTTATATAAGTTTAGCGGCCTTCTATTCCGAGCATTTTGGCCCATCTCTGTTCTATATCAAGTGGCCGCCGTATTATTACGGGTCATCAAAACAATATCGCCGTGCTCATCCTTCATTTTACGCAAAAGCGTGTGGCCGCATTTCTCTGCTACTAGCATCGAGGCGCTATGGTCCGCGCTTATAATACAGACTGTATTATTGCCGAATGCTTTACCGTCCATCCAGCCCAACGCCGCCAACATTGCCTCGGTTGCGAACCCTTTGCCAGAGGATTCGGGTGTGAACACCCATCCGGCCTCGCGGTGTGCGTCAAAATCCGGACCAAGGTCGCGCATCGCATCAAAAAACCCGGCTTGTCCAATAAGGTTTCCCGTAGCTTTATCGAGCACCATCCATTGACCATATCCCTTCAGCGCCCAGCACCCCGCGATGCGCATCAAGCCGCCCCAGCTTTGCCCACGGGTGCTCGGATCAATCGGGATGTATTTTAATGTCTAGCTATCAGATCACATCTTTGCAAACGCATCCACGTCATCCGCGACGGGAGGGCGCAAAATCAGCCGTTCGGCTTCCACTATATTTATATAGTCCCTCCAACGAAAAACGGCGCCCCTTAGGACGCCGCTCTAATTTGAGATCAGTAAAAACTTAGGAGTTTTCAGTGATGAATTTAATTGCGTCGCCGAAGGACTGGATAGTCTCTGCTGCGTCGTCAGGGATTTCGATGCCGAACTCTTCTTCAAAAGCCATAACTAGCTCGACTGTGTCGAGGCTGTCTGCGCCCAGATCGTCAATGAAAGAAGCAGTTTCAGTAACTTTGGCTTCGTCTACGCTCAGGTGCTCGACAACAATTTTTTTAACGCGGACTGCGATATCGCTCATGTTTTTATTCCTCGGTTTTCAATCGGCCATTGTTGGCCATAATCTTATTTTGTATTGCTGCCTGTTATGGCGGCGCTTCGGGTTGCCATTACAGCAAGAGCGCCGCAGGCAGGCCTTAGGTGATCACTCGATGCGCGCTATAGCACACTAAAGTGGTTTGGCAAATGATTTCTACCGCACCGCTCTGATC
>JAPYON010000186.1 GCA_029938175.1 Paracoccaceae bacterium
CATCCCCGCGCTTACAAGATCCTTCCCCGAAGGGGTTATTACGCTTTTCAGCGCCGCCAAAACCGCATCCCGCTGTGTCATATTCAGCCCTGCGCCTCGATTTTGAGCGTGCCTTCAACCACATGCTCCAGCTCCAGCCCCTCGATGATCAGTACCATTTTGGCGGTATAGTCTTGCCCGTTTCCCGCGTCGCGCAGGGCGCTTTCGATCGCTTGTTGTGAGGTCACTCCCACTTGTTTCAGAAATTTCCGCAGGCTCATATTGTAGTTTTCGCTCATCTTTTACCCTTTCGATCCTTGGTATTGACAGGAAATAATTTTACCGCCTAGGTTTAGCGGCCTTTGAATTAAGGATGCCTTATCATGCTTCGCGCGCTCTTTCTGACCCTTGTTTTTTTCTTCGGCACTAGCGCCGTGCAAGCGCAAGATTTCAGCCTTTCCGGCCCCAAATCCCTTAATAAAAACGGATTTTACCAGTTTTTGCTGCCGCGTTTTTCGCTCAAAACCGGCATTCGTCCCGCGTTGCAAATGGGGACAGAGGGCGCGGATGCTAGTCTGAACACCACCTCCGGCATCCCGGTTTTTGAGGGCCTGGGGCAGTTTTTTTACCTTGATTTGGCCTTGGCCACGCCTGAAAGGGCCGCCAAGGCCGAGCGTTTCGCCGACTGGCTGCTTTCTGATGTTGGCAAACGTACCATCGAGCAATTCACGATAGACGGCACAGCGGTTTTCACCGCAACCCTTGCTGAATCCGAAGAGGATTTCGTGCCGAATTTCGCGGGAGATGTGGCGCGTGGCGAGGCACTGTCCTTCACCAATTGCGCCCGCTGCCATGTGATCAACGAGCGCAACCGGATGAAAGGTATCGGCTCCACCCCGTCTTTTGGCCTGCTGCGTACCTTGCCCGACTGGCTGGAGCGGTTCCGGACCTTCAGCGAGCGCTTGCCGCATCCGTCGATCATCCAGATTATTGGCGTTAGCGAGCCGTTTTCGCCTTTCAGCCCACCTGCCAACCGGTCGGTGGAGCTGACGGTGGATCAGGTCGAGGATATCATAAGCTATATCGTCACTATTCAACCGATCGACCTTGGCGCGCCGTTGCAGCAAAACTGACATCAGCTATCCCGTCGCTTCAGGTAATCGTCGGTAGTGCGGGTGCGCTGGCGCGGAGCCCCCTGAAACGGGCTAGAATCACTATGGTATTGCGCTTCAATCCGGCATTTGTCACACATCTGGATTAGCTTTCCAGACTCGGATTCTGCAAACATCGGGTGCTTGCCCGCCAGCATATCCACGATCCGCTCAACGCTGGATTTCACGCCGAAAAGCCCGCCGCATGAGATGCAGGCAAATGGGTCTTCCTCATGTAACACCCGCTGGGAAAGCGCCGCATCAGAAAGGTCAAGCTGCGGCTGCAGGCTGATGGCGCTTTCGGGGCAGCCCTGAGTGCAGATTCCGCATTGCAAACAGGCATCTTCCTGAAAACGTAGCTGCGGCTTATCTTCGTTATCCAACAGTGCACCGGACGGGCAGAGTGACACACAAGACAAGCATAGCGTGCAGGCATCTGTATCCACCACCACCGCCCCGTAGGGCGCGGCCTCAGGTAGGGCAATGGGGGCTTCTGGTTCTCCGCGCAGGGCTTTGCTGGCAAGGCGCGTGACCTGCCGGCGGTTCCCAATAGGCAGGATAGGACTGGCGGGTACGGATATTTCCTGCCCGTATAGCGCGTCGCTCAGGGCATCAGGGTCGGCCAAATCCAGAAGACGGATTGCGGCGTTATCGCTGATCACCAAAGCCAACGCCAGCTCGCGCTCGGGTGTGGTGCGCCCAGTTTGGGGGGTGAGCAAAATATCAACCGCGGCAAATCCCATGCCAAGGGCAGACAGCATTTCGGCATGGCCAAAAGCGGGCAAGCTATCCACCTCCAGCGGCAGCACATCGGCGGGCAGTCC
>JAPYON010000050.1:0-6350 GCA_029938175.1 Paracoccaceae bacterium
CGCAAGGCGCGCTTGGATATACCGACGCACTTGGCTTGCCCGAGCTGCGCGCGCGTATTTCGCAACTGTATAAGGATTGGTACGGGGTTGATGTTTCTGCAGACCGGATCGTTATCACGGCAGGATCATCTGCAGCGTTCCAGCTGGCATTCATTAGCCTGTTTGATTCGGGTGAGAAGGTTGCGATCGGTGACCCATCCTATCCCAGTTATCGAAACATTTTGAAAGCGCTGGATATCGAGGCGGTCGGCATTCAAACCAGCCTCGAAAACCGGCTCCAGCCATCTGTCAATGATTTGCGCGCGCACGTGAATCTGGCGGGATTGCTGGTTGCAAGCCCATCCAATCCCACGGGCACGATGTTGGACAAAGAGTCGCTGTCCGAGCTGCTTACTTATTGCAACCAAAAGAAAATCGCATTTATTTCTGACGAAATTTATCACGGAATAGAATATGGAAAAAAGGCCGTCACCGCGTTGCAAATCACTGATGACGTTTACGTGATAAATTCGTTTTCCAAGTATTTTTCAATGACGGGCTGGCGGATAGGCTGGATGATTGTGCCCGAAGGTCATGTCCGAAAACTGGAGCGTCTAATGCAAAATCTGTTCATTTGCGCACCTCATGCCTCGCAAATCGCTGCTTTGGCGGCGATGGATTCGGACCCCGAGTTGCAAGAAAACTTAGCAATGTATGAGCGGAACCGCGCATTTTTACTGCAAGAACTGCCCAAAGCTGGTTTTAACAAAATCGCGCCGCCCGACGGTGCGTTCTATATTTATGCGGATGTTTCGGAAATAACTGAGGACAGCGTCGTGTTGTCCAAACAGATATTGCTCGAGGCTGGAGTGGCCGTAACCCCCGGTGTTGATTTTGATCCTGTTCGTGGCCACACGACCTTGCGATTTTCCTATGCGCGCACGACCGACGATATCGTCGAGGCCGTCCGACGGCTAAAAATATGGTCGGATAGCAAAAAGGCCTAGTAAATAGGCCTTTTTGCTAACGTTATTTTAAGGACCACCATCCGCGCCGCTTTGGCTTATCAGGATTTTCGGGGTTTTGTTCGACAACAGGTTCCGGTGTCGGTACTGGTTTGGGCTCAGGGGCGGGTGCAGCCTCGGGCGTAACTTGCTGAACCTCAATCTCAGTTGGGACCTCTGCCGTCGCCTCGACTTTAGCTTTAGGCTTACGCTGCGCGCGTTTGCGCTTTGGTTTCTCGGCAGCTTCGGTGTGTGTCGCATCCGCAGCCGTTTCCGTAACTTCTTCTTTCACATCGTCAGTTTTCCGCCGACGACGCGTGCGCGACCGTTTCGGTTTGGTGCCTTCCTCGGCATGTTCGGTTTTGCCTTCTGGGACTTCGACAATTTCCATAGCTTCGGTGTGTGTCGCATCCGCAGCCGCAACCGTTTCCGTAACTTCTTCTTTCACATCGTCAGTTTTCCGCCGACGACGCGTGCGCGACCGTTTCGGTTTGGTGCCTTCCTCGGCGGGTTTATCTTCGGCCGTTTCAGCGGGTTCACCGTCGGCAGTGACAATTTCATCCGCATTCTCATTCACCGCGCTCTCGTCATTCTGCTGGTCACCACTATTGCGGCCCTTGCCACCACGACGGCGACGACGGCGGCGTTTTTTTTGTGCACCATCTTCCTCGACTTCCGGAGTGACTACTTCAGCTTCCGAGACATTTTCCGAAACTTCGGGCGCATATTCAATAGTTGCGGTTTCCAGAATTTCGGGCTCGGGAATGATCCGTGTCGCGACTTTGAAACGCTCTACACGGTATTCAGGACTGATAAGCTGCGGGTCGGCCTCGATGCGAACCGATAGGCCAAAACGGCCTTCGATCATCGCGACGTGCTCACGTTTCTGATTAAGCATGTAGTTCGCAGCGTTGATTGGCACCGATACCAGCACCTCTTTACAACGATGACGTGCACCTTCTTCTTCAAGCTCTCGCAGGATTGCCAGGGACATGGAATCGACCGAACGCGTGATACCAGTGCCATGACAATGCGGGCAGGGATGTGTCGATGCTTCCAACATGCCCGGGCGCAGACGTTGGCGTGACATTTCCATCAGGCCAAAGCTGGAGATGCGGCCAATCTGGATGCGGGCACGGTCGGTTTTCAATTTGTCTTTGATACGTTTCTCGACCGCGGTGTTGTTGCGGCGGTCTTCCATATCAATGAAGTCGATCACGATCAGACCGGCCAAATCACGCAGGCGCAACTGACGCGCAACTTCTTCGGCGGCCTCAAGGTTGGTCTTGCGGGCGGTTTCCTCGATCGAGCTTTCCTTGGTTGCACGACCGGAGTTAACGTCGATCGCTACAAGCGCCTCGGTGATACCTATAACGATATATCCACCAGATTTAAGCTGCACTGTTGGGTTAAACATGCCCGAAAGATATGTCTCGACCTGAAAGCGAGAGAACAGCGGAAGCACGTCTTTATACAGCTTCACGTTCTTGGCATGAGTTGGCATGAGCATGCCCATGTATTCCTTGGCCTCGTTGTAGCCGCGTTCACCATCGATAATAATCTCGTCGATATCGCTGTTGTAAAGGTCACGGATCGAGCGTTTGATCAGGCTTCCTTCTTCATAAACATGATCCGGCGCCATGGACTTGAGTGTCGTGTTACGGATCTGCTCCCATTGGCGCAGAAGATATTCGTAATCGCGTTTGATCTCAATTTTGGTGCGTTTGGCACCAGCCGTCCGAATGATTAGGCCCGCACCTTGAGGCACGCTGATTTCCGAGGCAATGTCTTTCAGTTTCTTGCGGTCGCTTACGTTGGTAATCTTCCGGCTGATACCACCGCCGCGCGCGGTATTTGGCATTAAAACACAGTAACGACCAGCGATGGACATGTAGGTTGTCAGCGCTGCACCTTTGTTGCCACGTTCTTCTTTTACGACCTGAACCAGCAGGATTTGACGAGCTTTGATAACTTCCTGAATTTTGTAACGGCGCGCGCGTTGACGGCGCGGGGCAGGTGTTTCCTTAACTTTTTCTGCAACAACTTCTTCAGCTTCGGCGTTAACCTCTGGCTGCTCGTCGGTGATGCCGGCGACATCCTCATCCGAGGATGAAGCATCTTCTGATGCTTCTGCAGGCAAGTCCTCTTTAACTTCGGCCACGACTTCTGCTTTAGTTTCAGCTTCTTCGGTTATAACTTCCGCCGAGGCATCACTAGATCCTTCCGGAGTCTTAACTATATCGGGTGGATCGCCTTCGCCCGGCAAATCCTCGGAAATCACAGCATCTTCAACGCTTGGTGCGCCATCGCTGGCTGCCTCGGTTGGTTTACGGCGACGCGAGCGGGATTCGGTCTGTTCGACCTTTTCTTCGTCTTCGCGCTGGCGCGCAACATCTTCTGCTTCTTCATCAAGAATAGCTTGACGATCCGCAGCAGGGATTTGGTAATAATCGGGATGCACCTCGGAGAACGCGAGAAAACCATGGCGGTTTCCACCGTAATCAACGAACGCAGCCTGAAGCGAGGGTTCAACCCGCGTGATTTTTGCTAGATAGATATTGCCGGCAAGCTGGCGTTTATTTAGGGATTCAAAGTCGAATTCAACAACTTTGTTTCCGTCAACCACCACAACCCGGGTCTCCTCGGCGTGGGTGGCATCGATAAGCATTTTCTTTGACATGTAAGCTTTCTGCGACGGCCGGGCGGCGCCTTGTCTATGGACGAAGGCGTGCTGGGCGTACTAATTGTTTGGGAAGAACGAGCTGACATAGCAAAACTGGAGGGCAAACTGCCCCCGTAAAATTTTCTGCCTGTATCAACGCGTTTCATCGCGGTTATCTCTCCGGCACAATACAAGTACCTGATTGTTGAAGCTGCAACCCCTTAAAACTATAGGGGGCAGAATTAGCGGGTGGCGCACAGCGCCTGTCACATTCCGCGTGGCATTCATTGCCAATAATCGCGCGGGTGCGGCAAAACTTTTCGACTACATCCGGAAATATACGATTCACAACGGGTGCAGTGGTGCCACCATACCCTCACGGGCAAATATAATACAACCAAAATCACAACTGACGACCGTAATAAGTGAATTATTTCCGAAATATACGGAATGTAGAATGTGGTTTTGACGCCCCGCACGCCCTCGACTATACGGGTGGATGACACGGAGGTAAGAGTCGTTGCTAAGAGCCATATTAAATTTTTTCGGGTTCCTGTTCAGTTGGGCCACTTTAAGCTTGATTATGGGCGGAATGGGGCTGATGACCCTGTTCTGGATCTACAGTCACGACCTTCCAAACCATGAACAACTGGCCTTGTATGAGCCGCCAACATTGTCTCGGATTTATTCGGGTGGCGGGCAGGTCATGGACGAATTCGCCCGTGAACGGCGCCTATTTACCCCGATCGACGAAATTCCCGACGTGGTGAAGGCGGCTTTCATCAGCGCCGAGGACAAGAATTTTTACTACCACGCCGGTTACGACCCCTTGGGCATCTTGAAAGCACTGATTGATGCGGCACGGGGCGGGCGGCTACGTGGGGCTTCAACTATTACGCAACAGGTGATGAAAAACTTCTTGCTGGATGGATCACGCAAGATCGAACGCAAGATCAAGGAAATCGTACTAGCTGCACGGATCGAAAGTACATTAAGTAAGGACGCTATCCTCAGCCTATACCTAAACGAAATATTTCTGGGCAGGAATTCATACGGGGTGACAGCTGCGGCGCAAACCTATTTCGGTAAGGCACTTGAACAATTGTCGATTGCCCAAGCGGCGTTTTTGGCGGTGCATCCTAAGGACCCGAACGATTATCATCCGGTCCGCGACCACGACCGCGCTGTGAATCGTCGAAATTTCATCCTTAAAGAAATGTTCGAGAACGGATACATCACTGAGATCGAAGCCGAAATCGCCAAAGCCGCGCCATTGCTAACCGTTCAGGGGGGCGAGTTGCCGTCCGCACGTTCAAAAATGCCGCCTCGCAGCTATTTTACCGATGAAATCCGCCGCCAACTTTCCCGATCTATGGGTGAAGAAGAGCTGTTCGCTGGTGGCTTGGCCATTCGCTCGACCATGGATCCAGAATTGCAAAGCGTCGCGGCCAAGGCATTGCAGAATCGTTTAGTCGAATACGACCGTGCGTTGGAAATTTATTGGGGAGCGTTGGCCAAGATTGAAAACGCTGGTTCCATGAGCGAGGAAGAATGGCGCGACGCGCTGGATGATCTGCGCTTGCCGCGTGACATTGAAGACTGGCATCTGGCGGTTGTCCTGAAAGTCGGCGCAACATCAGTGCGCGTCGGGATCGAGGATGTGGAAGAAGACGACGACGGACATTACCTAAAGATGCGCGACACCATTTGGGCTCGCCGAATGGGCGAGGGAAACAAGCCTGTGGGCAAACCCAAACAGGCCTCGGATATTTGGCAACTGGGCGACGTGGTGCTGGTTTCTGCCAATATGATCAACGACGAATTCCAGTTCTGGGAAATGCAGCAGGTTCCGGCTATTCAGGGCGCGTTCATGGCGATGGATACACAAACGGGCCGTGTGTTGGCCATGCAGGGCGGATTTAGCTATCAGACCAGCGTGTTCAACCGTGCAACGCAAGCCAACCGCCAGCCCGGATCGGCGTTCAAGCCTTTTGTATATGCAGCGGCGCTCGACAACGGTTATACGCCCGCGACCATCGTGGTTGATGCCCCCATCGAGGTGGAGACTCCCGAAGGGGTTTGGCGACCGCAGAACTCGTCCAAGAAATTCTATGGCCCCGCACCGATGCGAACCGGCATTGAGTATTCGCGTAATCTGATGACTATCCGCATCGCTCAGAGAATCGGCATGGATGTGGTAAGCACATATGCAGAGCGTTTCGGGGTCTACGACAACATGCCCGAGCTGATCTCGTATTCACTCGGCGCGGGCGAAACAACACTGTTCAAAATGGTTGCTGCCTACGCGATGTTCGCCAATGGCGGCACCCAGGTAGAACCAACCTTGGTGGACCGCGTGCAGGACCGCTATGGCAATACTGTGTTCCGCCATGACCAGCGGATTTGTGAAGGCTGCCAAGGACCGGACATGGCAATGGAGCGTGAACCTTGGGTGAAAGACAACGCCGAACGGATTATGGACCAGATCACCGCTTATCAACTTACATCGATGATGCAGGGGGTTGTAGCGAATGGTACGGCCTCAGCCACCGTCGGTAATATTCTGAATGTCCCCATAGCGGGCAAGACCGGAACAACAAACCAGGCTAAAGATGCTTGGTTCATCGGCTTTACACCAAAAATCGTTGCCGGATGTTACATCGGTTTTGATATTCCCAAACCTATGGGACGCGACGCTTATGGTG
>JAPYON010000050.1:6360-11042 GCA_029938175.1 Paracoccaceae bacterium
CTTATGGTGGCTCGCTGTGTGGTCCTGTATTTTCGGAATTCATGCAAGTTGCGCTAGAGATGTTCCCGACGGTTGAGCACGACGTGCCTGCTGGCTCTGTTTTCATTAAGATAGACCGGTTCAGCGGCATCCGTCTGGAGGACAACGAAGATGGCGATTACGCCGTCAGAGAATTGTTCCGCATCGGCGACGAACCGACATACGGCGAATACGGCGAGTTCGTCGACGGAGGCTTTGTCATGGGCCGAGATCTGTTGTTCTTTGACCGTGGTGAGGAAGAACAGTTCGAAGCTGTCATCGTTGGCGGTGAGACCGTCATTATCCCGCCCAAACCCACATTCGGCGGCCTTTCCAGCGGCGGCCTTTACTGACCCCTCTTTACCCTTTCGGCTGGGTTAGTTAGATACGGCTAAGCCAATGAACCCTCCGGAGCCTACTTAATGCGCGCAGAAACTGAAAAACAGGTTGTAGAGATCGAAAAATCGTTGGACCTCCTGCGTCAACGCATGGGCTGGGAAACCGTCGCGCACCGCATGGAAGAGTTCGACGCGATGTCCGAAGACCCCACCTTGTGGGACAACCCTGAACGCGCGCAAAAATTGATGCGCGAACGTCAAAATCTTGTGGACGATATGGACAATTACAAAGGTCTGTCAGGCGATATGCAAGATAACATCGATATGATCGAATTGGGCGAAATGGAGGGCGACCAAGAGGTTATCACCGACGCCCAGAACGCCATTGCAAAACTGACCGTTTTGGCCGCCAAGCTGGAGCTGGAAGCCCTACTGAATGGCGAGGTGGACGCTAACGACACATTCTTGGAAATCAATGCAGGTGCAGGTGGCACAGAAAGCTGCGATTGGGCGTCGATGCTGGCGCGGATGTATGTTCGTTGGGCCGAGAAAAAGGGCTACAGCGTCGAAACCATGTCTTATAATTCCGGCGAAGAGGCTGGCATTAAATCAGTGACGTACCAGGTCAAAGGCCACAACGCTTATGGCTGGTTGAAAAGTGAAAGTGGTGTGCATCGGTTAGTACGGATTTCACCGTTTGATAGTGCTGCTAAGCGGCATACATCGTTCAGCTCGGTTTGGGTTTATCCGGTGATAGATGACAATATCGAGATTGAGATCAACCCCGCCGACATTCGCGTGGACACATATCGTTCCTCGGGGGCGGGCGGACAGCACGTTAACACAACCGACTCGGCAGTGCGGATTACGCATATTCCGTCAGGCATTGTGGTGACCAGTTCGGTTAAATCGCAGCACCAGAACAGGGCTAACTGTATGGCAGCACTGAAATCTCGGCTATACGAAATTGAAATGCGCAAACGTACTAAATCCATCCAGGACGCGCATGATAACAAGGGCGACGCGGGTTGGGGTAACCAGATACGATCATACGTCCTGCAACCTTACCAAATGATTAAAGACCTTCGCACGAACGAGGAAACCTCGGACACACAAGGTGTTCTGGACGGCGACCTCGACAGATTTATGGCGGCAGCGCTGGCGCAAGACGTGGCGGGTAAATCCCGTGCCGACGCGCAGAACGGATAGTGATGAAAACGATAACAACAACGACTGATCTGGAAAAATTTTGCGACGAATGTGCCTCGCAGCCCTATGTCACCGTGGATACGGAATTCCTGCGCGAACGCACGTACTATTCGCAACTGTGCCTGATCCAGATGGCTTACCCGGGTGAAGGCGACGAAAACGCGGTTATCATTGACCCGCTGGCCAAAGACCTCGACCTTGCGCCGATGTACGAGCTGTTCAAAAACACAGACGTGGTCAAAGTTTTCCACGCAGCCCGTCAAGATCTGGAAATTTTCTGTATTGAAGGCGGCGTAATTCCTGAACCGTTCTTCGACACACAAATTGCCGCCATGGTCTGCGGATTCGGTGAGCAAGTCGGATACGAAAAGCTGGTGCGCCAGATTGCAAACGAAGGTGTCGATAAATCTTCTCGGTTCACGGATTGGAGCCGCCGCCCGTTGTCAGACAAACAATTAACCTACGCGTTGGCTGACGTTACGCATTTACGGGTTGTTTACGAATATCTTGAGAAACAGTTAACGAAATCCGGCCGCAGCGAATGGGTGAATGAAGAAGAAGCCATCCTTACCGATCCTGCAACCTATCGTGTTGATCCCGAAAACGTATGGAAACGCCTAAAAACCCGTACAACGTCAGGCCGTTTTTTGGCCGTTGTCCGCGAACTGGCAAAGTTTCGTGAAATTACGGCGCGAACCCGCAATATCCCGCGTAATCGGGTTTATAAAGACGACGCCCTGATAGAGCTTGCGTCGACACGCCCGAAATCTTTCGAAGACCTTAACAGATCGCGCCTGTTGTTGCGCGAGGCGCGTAAAGGCGTGATAGCCGAAGGGATTTTAGCCGCGGTGAAGGCGGGCGAGGCTTGTCCGAACGATGATTTGCCAGAGGCCCCACCGGTTCGCGTCAAGAAGAACGGTACAGAATCACTGGGCGATCTGTTACGTGTTCTGCTTAAATCCAAGGCTGAGAAGTATAGCGTTGCGCCTAAGCTAATTGCGACGGCCAATGATCTGGACTCCATTGCCAACGGTTTTGATGATGAAGTGAAGGCGTTAAGAGGTTGGCGCAAGGAGGTTTTCGGTGAGGATGCCTTGCGGCTCCGTAACGGAGAAATCGCGCTTTCAGCGACGCCTAAAGGCGTAAAAATTATCGAATTGTAAGCGTGTGGGCCTTGCGGCAACTCGTCAGACTGGACCTTTCCCTTTTAAGTGACTAAATCACTCGGTTACAGGAGATCACCAATGGCTACCGCACGCTTTGAAGAGATTGTTGAAGACTTCGAGTTCATCGACGACTGGGAAGATCGCTATCGTTATGTGATTGATCTGGGTAAAAAGATGGCCCCGCTGTCCGAAGGTCAGAAAATCCCGGCAACAAAAGTAGAAGGCTGCGCCTCGCAGGTGTGGATCATGCCGGAAATTCACGGCGAGGGGGACGACACCCGCATTCATTTTCAAGGCGAATCCGACGCTATGATCGTCGGCGGCCTGATCGCGGTTTTACACGCGCTATACGATGGGCTAACCCCCACCGAAGCGCTCGCCGTCGAAGCACAGGCTGAGATGGGGCGACTGGGGTTGGATCAACATTTGTCCTCGCAGCGCTCTAACGGGTTGCGTGCAATGATCCAACGTATTAGGCAGATTTCGAATGCGTTACTTTAAAGAAGAGGATTTGACGGCATGACCGACCTTCTGAGCAAACTACTGTCCGAGCGCGACTGGCTGCTTGGCGATGGCGCCACCGGAACCACCCTGTTCAACATGGGGCTGGAAGCGGGCGAGGCCCCCGAAATCTGGAACGAAACTCATCCCGACCGCATCCGCGCGCTTTATGACGGCGCGATAAATGCGGGCAGTGATATATTCCTGACTAACTCCTTCGGTGGAAATTTTTCCCGATTGAAATTACATAACCGTCAAAATGACGTATTCACATTGAACCGGATCGCCGCCAAAATCGGTCGCGAAGCTGCGGATGCGTCAGGTCGCGACGTTGTTGTGGCCGGATCTGTCGGCCCGACTGGCGAAATCATGGAGCCTGTGGGTGAGCTGTCCTTTGATAGCGCCGTCGAGATATTCGAGGAGCAGGCCAGAGGTTTGATGGAAGGCGGGGTCGACGTGCTTTGGCTCGAAACGATTTCCGCCCCCGAAGAATACAAAGCGGCGGCCAAAGCTTTCCAAAACGTTAACGCCCCATGGGTTGGCACTATGAGCTTTGATACTGCAGGCCGCTCCATGATGGGCGTCACCGCCGTCGATATGGTTGAACTTGTTCAAAGTCTAGAAAATCCGCCAATCGCGTTTGGTGCTAATTGCGGCGTAGGGGCTTCAGACCTGTTAAGAACTCTGAAAGGTTTTGCCAGCGCTAACCCTACGATTCCTGTGGTCTCTAAAGGCAACGCGGGCATTCCGAAATATGTGCATGGCCATATCCATTATGATGGTACGCCGGAACTTATGGGCGAATACGCGCTGTTAGCGCGTGACTCAGGTGCGAAGATCATTGGTGGATGTTGCGGAACATTGCCGAAACATCTTGTGGCAATGAAGGCTGCGCTGGAATCCCGGCCTAAAGGTGACGCTCCGGACTCGGCGACCATTACGGCCAAGCTGGGTGGGTTTTCGTCAGATTCGGACGGTCTAGACGGGGGAACGGCCCCTAAACGAAAAAATCGTCGTCGTCGAGGTTGAGTCGGATATAGCCTAACGATTGTCGTAAAACGCCGAGACCCCATATCATATTGCGCAGTAACTCAACGTTAAGATATTGCCACACGCTTATTCAGGAAAAACGCCATGTCTGATGAAGAAGATCTAATCCTAAACGAATTGCCAGACGAAGAACTCGTGCCGCAAATGATGGATGACCTCTACGACGGTATGAAAGAGGAAATCGAAGAAGCTGTTCATATTCTGCTGAAACGCGGTTGGACTCCTTACGATATTCTTACCAAAGCATTGGTCGAGGGCATGGCCATCGTCGGCGTTGACTTCCGCGACGGTATCCTGTTCGTTCCTGAGGTTTTACTGGCTGCAGGAGCCATGAAGGGCGGGATGACAATCCTTAAGCCTTTGTTAATCGAAACTGGCGCGCCGCGTCTGGGTACTATGG
>JAPYON010000187.1 GCA_029938175.1 Paracoccaceae bacterium
GAACGACCCAACATGGGCATTGGAGGAATAACACCAATACAAAAGCTAAGAAACGCAGCCTAGATTCTACTGAAACGCCCCATTAAAAATGGGGGGATTACCGTGCCAAAAACCAAACTCTGTCGAAGGACAATGCGCATGATCAAACGCCTATTCGATATTATCGTTGCACTAGCCATAGTAATCCTGCTTTTGCCGTTGATTGCATTCGTATCACTGCTAATCCTTCTGCGTGATGGGCGACCTGTGTTTTACGTCTCGGAACGAATGAAGGCACCCGGGCAGGGTTTTGCGCTGTTGAAATTCCGAACCATGCACCCCGACAAAAAAGACATGGGAGCAACGGGTGCTCATAAAAACAACAGGATAACCAAAACGGGTTTGATGTTGCGTAAATCTCGAATTGACGAAATCCCGCAACTCTGGAACATCCTCGTCGGCGACATGAGCTTTGTAGGTCCTCGGCCACCGTTGCGACGATATGTCGAAAAATTTCCTGAACTCTATAGCAGAGTGTTGCACAACCGTCCTGGCGTGACTGGGTTAGCGTCCGTCTACTTTCATAGGCATGAGGAGTGGTTGCTCAGAAATGCGACGAGTACCGAAGAAACCGAGGAAACCTACTGCAGAAGCTGCGTCCCCCGGAAGGCGAAGCTGGATCTGATCTATCAAGAAAAGCAAAACCTATGTATGGACATTATGCTTATGCTGAAGACTGTTATTAAACGCTTACGTTGAAGCATGCGCCTCGGACGCCCAAACATTGTGCTCTGCCTTTTCAAGATACCGTGAAAGCGTGTTCACAGACTTCCACCCACCAGCTCGCATGATTGCGGCCGTATCAAAACCCTTTCGAAGCAGGTCCTGAGCGGCGCCAACGCGCAGTGAATGCCCGCTGAATTCATCCACGACCGATGAGTTCAATCCATCTCTTTTCGCGGCTGATTTAATCATGTATTTGACCGAACTGGTGCTCAGGTCCCGGTTGATCGCTTTTCGATGGTATATCGGGCAAAACAAAAACCCGATATAAGGCCCGCGCCAATCCAGCCAGTCTTTGACAAGGCCAGCTGTCCGCTCCGAGGTGAATGCCAGGCGCCCCTCACCGAATGGGTCAGATTTGCTTCTTCGGATCAGCACGCGCAACGTGCCGTTTGGTCGAAACTCTATGTCTTTCGTTTGCAAAGCTACAAGTTCGGATCGCCGAGATAACAACTCGTAGCCGAGCGACATCATGGCTTTGTTGCGAAGGCCCCAAGGCGAGTCAGGTTCCGCGGCAATGAACCGCTCCAGATAATCCCGTGTCAGACCCTTAGCCTGTTTAGGGCGCACTAACTTGGCACGGCGCACCCTACGAAGCGACAGGTTGATTTCTTCATCGTAAGTTGGATCTGGAAGCCGAAGGAGGCGGTGGACTTTGCGGATCGCATAGAGTCGGCGCCGAACAGTCGATGCGGCCTTTGTTTTTCCCTGTTCCTCGATAAATTCACATACGATCTCGACAGATGCGGGGAACGGGGCAAATTGTGCCAAATTGCACCAGTCGACAAATGTCTGCACGTCGGAATAGTATGACCGCATCGTTGAGGGAGCATAAGCCCCTTCAAGTCGACGAAACTCAGTTCTCCAACTGAGATCAGCAGTATCGGATTTCAAGTATTGTGCCATATGGCATATATAGAGCCATAAGGTGAATTAGTCAATGATAACTGGAACACAAATTCGATCTGCCCGCATCGCTCTCCGCTGGAGCGTTGAGACCCTTGCCGATCGTAGTGGGGTCAGCGTTAGAACAATCAAACGAATAGAAGTATTCGACACAGTTCCAAACAGTACATTGCCAAATATAAGTGCCATTCGCTCCGCCCTCGAATCCGCAGGCATAGAATTCATCGGCACGCCGGACGATGGCCCCGGCATTCGCATCTACAGCAC
>JAPYON010000004.1 GCA_029938175.1 Paracoccaceae bacterium
GGAAAAACCCTAACCGGGTCCGTGCCTTGATCGGCGCCTTTGCCAGTGGAAATCCGGCGGGTTTCCATGATGAAAGCGGGGCTGGGTACACGTTCGTGGCAGACTGGATCATTACGCTCGATCCACACAATCCGCAAACCACGGCAAATATGTGCACGGTATTTTCGTCAATGGACCAATATGATCTCGGACGCCAAGCCAAAATGAAAGTGGCGTTGCAGCGGGTTCAGAACATGGAAGGTCTGTCTAAGAATGCCTCAGAAATCGTTGGGCGGATTTTGCCATAGGCCTTGCCCCTCTGGGTGTGGTTGCGTAGAAGACCTTGACCATATTTTTAGCGGATGAAACGCAATGACCGAGCTTGCCTATACCGAACCTAAACCGAAAATCTATGCAGGTGCGAAGAATGACTGGGAAGTTGTGATCGGCCTCGAGGTGCATGCGCAGGTTTCGTCGAATTCTAAGCTGTTCTCGGGGGCGTCGACCAAATTCGGTGCCGAGCCTAATTCCAATGTGTCATTAGTTGACGCAGCGATGCCGGGGATGCTGCCCGTGATTAACGAATATTGCGTGGAACAGGCCGTCCGTACAGGGCTGGGTTTGAAGGCTAAAATTAACCTTTATTCGCGGTTTGACCGTAAGAACTACTTCTATCCGGATTTGCCGCAGGGCTATCAGATCTCGCAGTTGTATCACCCGATTGTTGGCGAAGGTGAAATCCTTGTAGATATGGAACCAGGTGTGGCGCGCAAGGTTCGGGTTGAACGGATTCATATCGAACAGGACGCGGGTAAATCTGTGCACGACATGGATCCAGAAATGTCTTTTGTGGACTTCAACCGGACGGGAATCGCACTGATGGAAATCGTCTCACGACCCGATATTCGTGGACCCGAGGAAGCGGCGGAATATGTTCGAAAGTTGCGTCAAATCTTGCGGTATCTGGGTACTTGCGACGGAAATATGCAAGAAGGTTCGATGAGGGCAGACGTGAACGTCTCGGTTTGCAAAGCTGGAACGTATGAAAAGTTCCGTGCTAGCGATAATGATTTTTCGATTCTGGGAACACGGTGCGAAATCAAAAATATGAACTCTATGCGGTTCATCCAGCAAGCGATTGATCACGAAGCCAAGAGGCAGATCGCGATTATTGAAGACGGTGGGACGATTTATCAGGAGACGCGCCTGTACGATCCCACAAAAGGCGAGACCCGATCGATGCGGTCAAAAGAAGAAGCGCATGATTACCGGTATTTTCCGTGTCCTGACTTGTTGCCGCTGGAAATAGAGCGGTCTTGGGTAGATAGCATCGAGGCGGGGTTGCCGGAATTACCCGACGCAAAAAAAGCGCGGTTCGTTTCGGAATATAAAATGACCGAATACGATGCCGGAGTTTTGACGGCGGACGTAGCCAACGCAACGTATTTCGAGACCGTAGCCAAAGGGCGTGACGGTAAGACAGCGGCAAACTGGGTGATTAACGAATTATTCGGCAGATTGAACAAAGAGGATTATACGATCGACGAATCGCCGATCTCGGCAAGGCAACTGGGCAGCATTTTGGATTTGATCGCCAAAGGTGATATTTCCGGAAAAATCGCCAAGAATTTGTTCGAAATCGTCTGGACCGAAGGCGGCGACCCTGCTGCAATTGTCGAAGCGCGCGGCATGAAACAAGTGACCGACACGGGCGCAATCGAAATAGCTGTGGACGAGGTTATGTCAGCGAACCCTGACAAAGTTGCCGCGGCGAAGGAAAAATCCAGCATGGCTGGCTGGTTCGTCGGGCAGGTGATGAAAGCGACCGGAGGCAAGGCCAATCCGAAGGTTGTTAACGAGATTATTCGCGCTAAGTTGGGAATTGAGTAACCTGGGCCACACCGGTTAAAGCAAGGAAACAACATGGCTACCTTCGAATATAAAACGATCTGCGCACCCCGTAAGGCTTCGAAAATCAAAGGCGTTAAAAACTCGGGCGAACGTTATGCGCAAACGTTGACGGACGTGATTAACGCGCAGTCGGCTGATGGTTGGGAATATTTTCGCGCCGATGCGCTGCCCGTTGACGAACGTTCAGTTATGTCACGCAGGACTACTGAACGGTATTTGAGCCTGCTGATTTTTCGCCGTGAAAATATCGAAACATACGAGGAGCCCTCTTTAAGTGTCGAGCTTGAAGAGGAGGATCAGCCGATGGTGGTTTCGGCGCCGTCGGTGGAAGAGGAAGAGGAAGATATCGGGGTCGAGATCGGCAACTTAGGTCCTGCAATGCGTTAATTCGACGGTAGCATCTTTCCGGGGTTCATGATGTTCTGCGGATCGAGCGCTTTCTTGATATCGACCATAATTTGAAGCGCATCGCCGTGCTCACTGGCCATATATTTCATTTTACCCAAGCCAATGCCGTGTTCGCCGGTCACCGTTCCGTCCAGACTTAGCGCCATCTTGTTCAGATCGTGGGTAAATTCATGTACAAGCGAAGTTTGCGCAGCATCCTCAGGATCAAAGTTAATCGTTGCGTGGAAGTTGCCGTCGCCAGCATGGCCAACCATCGACATCGTTAACCCTAGCCGATCACTTTCGGCGCGTGCCAGCTTCACAGCTTTAGCGAGATTGCTGACCGGAACGCAAACGTCTGTCGTCAGGGCTTTCCATTTGGGAGAGGCAAGAGCTTTCATTCCGTAATAGGCGTTGTGGCGCATTTTCCACAAGGCAGCTCGGTCTTCGGGCTTGCTGGACCAATTGAAATCGCTGCCACCCATGTCGGCGACAATGTCGCCAAAAGTTTCCGCCTGATCTTTAACGCCTTGCTCGGAACCGTGGAACTCGACAAACAGATGCGGTAGTTCCGGAAGTTTAGATTTGAAATGCAGGTTGAATCCACGAGCCATCATTTCGTCTATAAACTCGATCCGTGCGATGGGAATCCCCATTTGAACTGTGGTAATCACTGTATTTACGGCGGATTCAAAATCAGGAAAGCTGCACGTAGCGGCAGAAACAGACTCGGGTTGACCTTGTAGGCGCAGGGTGATTTCCGTGATAATTCCCAGTGTGCCTTCGGAACCGACGAACAGTTTTGTCAAGTCATAACCAGCCGAGGATTTGCGGGCGCGCGTTCCGGTGCGAATTATGCGGCCATCAGCCATAACGATTTCTAATGCCATCACATTATCGCGCATCGTTCCATAGCGCACGGCTGTCGTCCCTGAGGCGCGCGTGGCCGCCATCCCGCCCAAAGAGGCGTTTGCGCCCGGGTCTACCGGGAAGAACAGGCCTGTTGCCCGAAGCTCTTCGTTCAATTGAATGCGAGTGACGCCGGGCTGAACGACAACGTCCATGTCTTCGGCATGAATCGCGAGGACGGTGTTCATTCTCGACATATCGAGGTTGATGCCACCGCGAATGGCAAGCTGGTGACCTTCCAGCGATGTGCCTGTTCCATACGCTATGATCGGGCAGTCGTTGGTGGCACATATTTTGACGATATCTGAGACGTCCGCCGTGGATTTCGGAAAAACTACGGCGTCGGGAGGAGTTACGGGAAAATACGTCTCGCTTTGACCGTGTGCATCCAGAACGGATGCGTTGGTTGATACCTGATCGCCAAATGTGGATTTCAGAGCTTTGATAGCGGCTTGAATGCTCATAGGGGTTTCCTCTGGTTTAAGGGCACAGTAGTGTCCTCGTAGACCAAGGGGAAGAGTCAAATGGCTGCATTTGAAGGACATAACGCACCGTATTTTGCGCCCGTAAAATTGCCAGTACGTGAGGTTCCCTCGGCGTGGATTGATTACAACGGGCATATGAATGTCGCCTATTACGTAATGGCGATTGATCAAGCTATGGATGTGTTTCTGGAACAAGAGCTGGGCGTTGGCGAGACCCACGTGGCACGGGTTAGGCAAGGCCCATACGCGCTGCAAATGCAGGTGCATTATCTGGGTGAAATTCTAGAGGGCGAGCGGTTTTATTGCTCCGTTCGACTGATTGACTGCGATGCAAAACGGATTCATGTGTTTGTAGAGTTGTTCAAAGCCGATGGGGACGTGCTAGCGGCGACCTGTGAACAATTGATTATGAACGTGGACCTTGAGACGCGACGTTCGACGTCCTACCCTGAATGGGCGCAGGCGCGCATGAGAGACATGCTGGCCGCGCATGCGCGGCTGGAACGGCCAACGCGACTGGGTGCGATTATCGGCATCCGTCAGAAAGAGTAACCGATGCTACGACCTGTAGGGGATTTCATTAAAGCCAGCTATGACGGTGTTTATGGCGAGTGTCGCTCGGCGATGCTGGTCATTCGGACCAAGGGGCCGAGTCAGCTTACGTTTTGGGTTCTCGCATTGATTATCGGTGTGGCCGCTGGTGCCGCGGCGCTAGTTTTCCGTGTGGCTATATCCGAAGTTCAAGGGCTGTTATACGGCGCGGACAACAGTACGCTGACGACGACGCTTGGTTCGCTGGATTGGAAGTGGGTTGTCGGCATCCCAATTCTAGGCGGTCTGGCTGTTGGATTAATCCTGACGAGGTTTACACCTGATGCACAGGCGCGAGCGGTTTCGGATGTTATTCACGGAGCGGCAATGAACGAGGGGCGCGTTAGCAAGCGGATTGGTTTGGCATCTGCGGCAGCGGCCTTGATCACACTGTCTACCGGTGGTTCGAGTGGACGCGAGGGGCCAGTGGTGCATCTGGCGGCGGTGATTTCAAGCTGGGTGTCTAATCGTATTCATGCAGACGGCATTACGGCCCGTGATCTGATGGGGTGTGCGGTAGCGGCCGCTGTTTCGGCCTCGTTCAACGCTCCGCTCGCAGGAACAATATTCGCACTTGAGGTCGTGTTGCGACACTTTGCGGTTCATGCCTTCGCACCGATTGTGATCGCGTCGGTCGCCGGAACGGTGGTTAGCCGTTTGCAGATGGGCAATGTAACAGAATTCGTGTTGCCGCTGAACCCGTTGGCTTTGCATATAGAGCTGCCCGCTTTCATGATGCTGGGCATCGCCTGCGGACTGGTCGCATATGTTCTAATCCATGGTATTTTTGTGGCCGAAGATTGGGGTGATGCCATTCAAAAGCGCACACGATTGCCTGCCTTTTTGCGACCTGCCGTCGCGGGCGCGATGTTGGGAGGCTTAGCCCTGCTGTTCCCGCATATTATTGGCGTTGGATACGAAACGACGTCATCTGCACTGACCGGCCAATTGTTGATGCACGAAGCGTTTGTGTTCGCGATTATCAAGGTGATTGCAGTTGCTATCACGTTCGGCGGACGTATGGGTGGCGGGGTTTTCTCTCCGTCTTTGATGTTGGGTGCATTGACGGGGTTAACGTTCGGATTGCTGGCGACTTCGGCTTTTCCAAGCGTTACTGACAGTCAGACAATCTATGCGCTTGCCGGTATGGCAGCCGTGGCGGCGGCGGTTATGGGTGCGCCTATTTCGACGACTCTGATAGTGCTTGAAATGACGGGCGACTGGCAGGCGGGGATCGCGGTTATGGTCTCGGTTTCACTGGCCAGTGCGCTGACCAGCCGTCTGGTGGATCGCAGTTTCTTCCTGACACAGCTTGAACGTCGCGGCGTTCATTTGGCAGCTGGGCCGCAGGAATATCTGCTGTCTACGATCAGTGTGCGCAACATCATGCATCTAGTGGGATCAGGCCGAGACGCACCGCAATCGCAGTGTCAGGATCTGATTGATCAGGGGGAATTTGTCGACATATCCGAAACGCTAAAAAACGCGATGACGAAGCTGGAAGCCTCGCAGTTACAACTTTTGCCGGTGGTCGAGCAATCGGAAAACGGGCCCGAAATGATTGGTACATTGTATCTGGTGGACGCATTGCGCAGCTATAACCGCGCGTTATCGGCAACGGCTGCGGAGGAGCATTCCTGAGTTCAGAAACGCTCGACTGTGGTTTTATCCGTATAAAATGACAGATATCCTGCGATCTCTTTGACCCCGTCTAGCGGGTTCTCATATGACCAAACAGAATTAGCAATCAACCCGCTTTTAGCAGCAATCCCGAAGTAGTTAGCCTCGCCTATATAGGGACTCGTCGAGGTTTGGGCCGAGGCGTCTAGAAACGCCATAGCAACGTCTTTACGTGGAAAATAGATGACGACGGGATAGTCACTTTCGTGCAATTCCAATGCGTTATCGGTTTCGGCAATTACTGCACCGCCAGCGCGTACTGCCCACGTTCCGGATGCCGACTTGATGGTAATTCTGCTGTCAGTCATATGCCGTTCCTTTTATTGCAAGAACGGTAATTAGCTGATTAACGTGCGATTTTCAACCTTTGCGCGGTGCATCATATAGGCGCACAGGCAGATTTCAGCCATTCAAGCGTGACAGAGCTGACAAGGGTGTGAACTTTTTCCAATACTTCTGCGTGATAGGCATTTAGCCATTCGTGTTCATCGGAAGTTAACATATCAAGGATTATTAAATGGCGGTCTATTGGTACGAACGTCAGTGTCTCGAACCCCAACATTGGGCGGTCGCCGCCGTCTGGAATCGTCGGCGGCGTTATCACAAGAAGGTTTTCAATGCGGATACCATAGACGCCCTCTTTGTAATGACCCGGTTCGTTCGAGAGGATCATGCCGGATTTCAGTGGCTCGGTAGCGCGGCGCGATATGCCCGCTGGCCCCTCATGAACGCTAAGGTGAGCGCCAACGCCGTGGCCCGTTCCGTGGTCATAGTCCATACCTGCCAGCCAAAGGGCGATGCGGGCAAGACCGTCGATATCACGGCCCGCAAGGCCTTCGGGCCAGCGTGCACGACTTATGGCAATCATGCCTTTCAACACCAAAGTGTTAGCGCGTTTGGTTTCGAATGAGACTTCGCCAACAGCAACCGTGCGAGTAATATCTGTTGTGCCATCGTCATACTGCCCGCCACTATCGACCAGCAAAGTTTCACCGGAACTGATGACACGATTAGAATTTTCGTCAACGCGGTAATGCACGATCGCACCATTAGGGCCAGAGCCTGATATGGTTTCAAACGATATGTCTTTCAGAGTATTGGTGTTGCGACGGAAGGTTTCCAATTTCTTAACTACGTCAATTTCTGTCAGGCCACCAGAAGGCGCTGCGGACTCCAGCCAGCACAGAAACTCAGCCATAGCGGAAGCGTCACGAATATGCGCGGCACGGGTTCCGGCAATTTCGGTCGAATTTTTGCAAGCTTTGGGAAGTATGCAAGGGTCGGTTTCCCAAACAGAATTTTCGAGATGGTCGAAAACTGCAACGGGCGCTGTGACACGGTCCACGGAAACATTTCCTTCAATTTCAGCAAGTTTCACGGCAAAGTTTGTTTCTGGGTGAAGCGTTATATCACTGCCGAGATGGGTCCGCAGCGTAGCATCGCACTTGTCCGGGTCAACAAACAAATCAAGGCTTCCATCCGCGTGAAGAATCGCGAAGCATAAAGCCACAGGCGTATTCGCGACATCTGATCCGCGAATATTTAGCAGCCAAGCTATAGAGTCGGACAACGTCAAAACCGCTGCGACCAGGTCTCTGTCGGTTAGATCGGCGGCAAGTTTTTGGCGTTTACTCTGGCTGGTTTCTCCGGCAAATTCGATCTTATGGGGGGTTATTTTACCTTTAGGGGACAATGGTTGGTCTGTCCATATTCGGTCGATCAAGTTATCGGTTTTAGTTAACGTAATGTCGCTTCCTTCAAACGCCTTTTCTAGTTTCTCGATCTCGTCAAAGCTGTGCAGCCACGGATCATATGCGACGGTACCGCCGTTCGGGAGCGCGTCTAATAACCAATCGGAAAGCTCGGTTTCGGGGATTGGCACGGGGGTATAATTATCGAGGTCGACTTGCGCGCGCACCTGAAGGGCATAACGGCCATCAATAAAAACGCCGGCTTTATCCAGCAAGGCGACGCAAAATCCAGCGGAACCTGTGAAGCCAGTTAACCAGGATAGCCGTTCGGATCTTGGGGCTACATTTTCACCAAAATGCGCGTCGGTACAAGGAATTAGAAAGCCGTCTAGTTGTTCTGCCTTCAGCGTCCGGCGAAGGTCTGCCAGCCGCGCAATACCTGACGAGGGAGATGTGGTAACGGTAAAATTTTGAAACATATAACGGCTCGCTGAATTGTTATCAAAGCGTGATTGCGCAGGTTTGCACGGTTGGCGCAATACCGCTAGGGCAATCGAAACCAAATTATAAAAAGGGGCCGAGCATAACTAAATTACTGGCGTTTATGTTTTTTATCTTCGGCGTAATACGCGTCTGGTTCGACTGGCGCGAGACAATTTCGGTGGCAGACCCGTTTCGGTTCGCCGAGACAGGAGCAGTTTGGGTGCAAATTCATTTCGGCAGCTTGCTGATGTTTCAGCCAGCCATTGAACGGTATGTTGGCCCTTGGTTGTGGGAGAAGGTGATATTCCCCGTTCTGCTGGCTCCGTTCGCACCGATTATGTTCGGGTTGTCCGTCGTCTTCCTGCTGTTGGCCAAATGGAAAGCTAGGCGCGCTTAGTTCGGCCACGCTTTTTGGCATCGTTCTCGAACAAAGACGCAAGTTGTTCTGTCATCGCGCCGGCCAATTGCTCTACATCAGTAATCGTAACCGCATGTTCGTAATAGCGGGTCACATCGTGGCCGATCCCGATAGCAATCAGATCAACCATCTTGCGCTTTTCTATCATTGCGATCACGTTGCGCAGGTGCTGCTCCAGTGTGCTGGCAGGGTTCACCGACAAGGTTGAATCGTCCACCGGAGCCCCATCAGAAATCACCATCAGGATGCGGCGTGCCTCTGGGCGTTTGGCCAGACGGCTGTGCGCCCATTCCAAAGCCTCACCGTCGATATTTTCCTTCAGCAGGCCCTCCTTCATCATCAGGCCAAGGTTTGGGCGTGTGCGGCGCCAAGGGGCGTCTGCGCCTTTATATATGATGTGGCGCAGGTCATTCAGGCGGCCGGGCGTCGTGGGGCGACCATCGGCCAACCATGCTTCGCGGCTGCGTCCGCCTTTCCACGCACGAGTTGTAAAACCGAGGATCTCGCACTTGACCTGACAGCGTTCGAGCGTACGGGCCAGAACATCGGCGCAGATTGCGGCAATAGAAATCGGGCGTCCGCGCATAGAACCAGAATTGTCGATCAGCAATGTCACGACCGTATCGCGGAACTCGGTGTCTTTTTCCATTTTGAAGGACAAGGGTGTGGTCGGGTTAGTGACAACTCGCGAAAGGCGTGCCGCGTCTAGGATGCCTTCTTCGAGATCGAATTCCCAACTCCGGTTTTGCTGTGCCAGTAGGCGGCGTTGCAGACGATTGGCCAAACGGCTCACTGCACTTTTCAGCGGTTCAAGCTGTTGATCTAGGTAGGCGCGAAGGCGTTCCAACTCAACGGGATCGGCGAGTTCTTCGGCCGTAATCTCTTCGTCGAATTCGCTGACATAGACTTTATAATTCGGGTCGGCCTCTGAGGTAGGAGCTTGTGGCGGTTGTTTATCAGGCGCTTCTCCGTCGTCGATCTGGGCCTCGTCCAGAAGGTCCATGTCGTCGGATTCATCTAGCGAAGCTTTGGCCTCCTGCTGGTCCATTTCGTCCAGATTCTGATCTTCAGGGGATTGTTCTTGCTCCTGATTTTGATCGTCGTCTTCGCCGCTGTCGTCGGAGTTCTCTTCTTCCTCCTGATCCTCAGATGCTTCCTGATCCTCATCCGAATCTTCCGAGTCAGGATCATCACCAAGCTGGTCACCATACCCGAGATCTTCGATAACCTGTCGAGCGAGGCGCGAAAAAGCGACCTGATCTTCCAGTGCATCATTAATATCGGCGAGCGTATCGCCCGCCTGACCTTCCAGAAATCCGCGCCACAACTCCAGAACGTTGTCCGCACCTTTGGGCAAATCGCGACCTGTTGCCAGTTGGCGCACCAGATATCCAGCCGCAACGGACAGCGGGGCAGATGCTGTTTCAGTGATCTGTGCATACCCGGCTTTGGCGGCTTCTTCGCCGATCTTCGCGTCGATATTCTTGGCCGTTCCGGGCATCGCACGGGCGCCAAGAGCCTCGCAACGGGCGGTCTCCATGGTTTCATAGAGGGCTTGTGCGATTTCGCCAGCGGGGCGGTATTTGTTGTGGGTCGCATCGTTATGAAACCGTAACTGCATGGCGTATGCATCCGCAGTGCCACGCGCTAGCAGAACCTCTTGAGCGGTCATACGACGAGTTACTTGTGGCAAACGTGCGGCATCACCAACCAGACTGGAGGGATCGACGGAGAAAGTCACGGTTAGTTCAGGCTCGTTAGCGAGCGCCTTGGTCGCTTCTGCCAGAGCCTTTTTGAATGGCTCGGCTGGATTATCGTTTGGCTTAGCCAAGGCTTAGCGACACTGCACTTTCGGGCAGTTCTTCGTCAAAACAACGTTGATAGATTTCGGCTACGATCTGGCGTTCCATTTCGTCACATTTGTTCAGGAACGTCAGGCGGAAGGCAAAGCCCACATCGCGGAAAATCTCGGCGTTTTGGGCCCACATGATAACTGTACGGGGCGACATAACTGTAGACAAGTCGCCGTTCATGAAGGCAGTCCGCGTCAGGTCGGCGACGGTTACCATCTGACCCACAGTCTGGCGTCCCTCGACCGAGTTGTAATGCGGAGCCTTACCTAGCACGATCGCGGTTTCCGCGTCGTGCGACAGATAGTTTAGGGTGGCGACAACCGACCAGCGGTCCATCTGCGCCTGATTGATCTGCTGCACACCGTGGTAAAGGCCGGTTGTGTCGCCTAGGCCGACGGTATTGGCTGTGGCGAATAGGCGGAAGCTTGAGTGTGGCGTGATAATTTGGTTCTGGTCGAGAAGGGTCAGTTTACCCCCCTCCTCCAGCACACGTTGGATTACAAACATAACATCCGGTCGGCCCGCGTCGTATTCGTCGAACACTAGCGCGCAAGGGTTGCGCAAGGCCCATGGCAGGATGCCTTCCTGAAATTCGGTGATCTGTTTACCGTCTTTCAGCTTGATGGCATCTTTACCGATCAGGTCGATCCGGCTGATGTGGCTGTCGAGGTTCACACGAACTGTCGGCCAGTTAAGGCGCGCGGCGACTTGTTCAATGTGCGTGGATTTACCCGTACCGTGGTAACCTTGGATCATTACGCGACGATTGAATTGAAACCCTGCAAGAATGGCGAGCGTGGTATCTGGGTCGAATTTATACGTCGGGTCAATATCGGGGACGCGATCAGTGCGTTCCTCGAAACCTTTGATGGTCATATCGGAATCGAACCCGAAAAAGTCGCGAACGCTTAGGGATTCTGTTGGTTTAAGTTTGCTTGTCATCGGTCGTATCCATCGTGCTGAAAATCGGCGCGGAGGCCGTAATATATGCTAGATTATATGTGTAGCATTCGCCACGGTCATGCAAGGGCCGGAATTCCGCTGCTCGCCATGTTATTTTTCGATAAAGCTGCGCGAGCCCTTGATTTGATCCCAAGCCCATACAACTTCGGCGAGACGTTCTTCGTCGTCGCGTCGACCACCATTCAGGTCAGGGTGCATTGCCTTAACTAGCGATTTATAGACTTTGCGGATCTCGGCCTTGGTCATCGTATCCTTAGCATCCATGATTTCAAGCGCTTTGCGCTCGGTCGGCGGCAGACGACGGCTGCGGGTTCGAGGGTCAGCGGCGGGATTTAACGTGCCATTTTCGCCAAGAACCTCATATGGGTCATCAAATCCGAAACGCTTGAAGGCATCGGACTCCACGCGTGCACGGCTGTTGTTGATGGCGTCCCGGAACGGTTTGGTGTCGCGGCCCCATACCTTGTCGGATTCGACTTGTTCATCAAACTCAGCCTCGGAGTGGTTTTCGAAGAAGTTCCATTTCCGGTTATATTCGCGGATGTGTTCCTGACAGAACCACACAAAATTCTCGACGTTGTCGGGGCTTTTGGGTGCGCGGAATTTGCCTACCTTCCCACATGTTCCGTGCTCGCAAGCACGTGATGACGATTCAATCGCGCCGGACTTGCTACGTAGACGGGAGCGGCGTTTTTTATCCGCAGAAACCGATATATCAAAATTTAATGGCGAGCGCCGTTTCATCGCAGGCGGTCCTTTCAGCTTTCCGACTCAGGCTATACACAATACTGTTTGAAACGGATTGGCCAAGGCCTAAAGCAAATGGAGTTGTATATTTTGACATACAGTGAACGCATCACCCGAAATTTAACCGAGGCTTTCGCCCCTACGCACCTGGAAGTGATCGACGAAAGCGAAGATCATCGAGGCCATGGTGAGTATATCGAGGGTGGAGAGACACATTTCAAGGTAGTGATGAAATCCGCCGCTATGAACGATCTGTCGCGTGTGGCGCGCCAGCGTGCAGTTTACAAAGTGCTGAAGGCCGAACTGGACGAACGTGTGCATGCGTTGGCCTTGCAGATCGACGGTGACGCTTGAGCCGCGAGTTTATCTATGCGCCTTCAGATGACCCGATCGAAATACTGCACAAAGATGAGGCGTTGTTAATCGTTAACAAGCCCTCGGGTTTGCTTTCGGTGCCAGGACGCCTTGAAATACACAAAGACAGCCTAGAGACGCGCTTGCGGGCGATGTATCCCGAAACGTTGCTGGTGCATCGGCTTGATGTGCCCACGTCCGGCGTGATGGTCTTTGCACGCACCAAGGCCGCGCAGAGGCATATCGGGATGCAGTTTGAGAAACGTCAGACACGCAAAACCTATGTTGCGCGGGTCTGGGGACATCTGGCCGAAGATAACGGGCATATTGATCTGCCGTTGATTGTGGATTGGCCGAATAAGCCACGGCAAAAGGTTTGTCACGAAACGGGGAAACCCTCGCAAACGGAATGGGTTGTGCTGGAGCGCGAAGACAATGCCACACGGGTTCGCCTACATCCTCGAACTGGCCGAACACATCAATTACGCGTGCATATGATGGCGATTGGGCATTCGATACTTGGTGACCGGTTCTATTCGGATGATGCGGCATTGATGGCAGCGGATCGATTGCAACTGCATGCCGAAGAACTCGTTTTTTGCCATCCGGAGGGCGGCGCGGAAATGACATTCCGGTCCGAGGTCCCGTTCTAGCGGATAAACTGCGGCTTGAACCGGAACCGTATCTTTTGTTCCGGTGCAATATGGCGATTCAAGCGTTTGCTAAAGAAGCCGAACAAAAGGATAATCAGCAGTGTGAAGCCAATGAAATACACTGCCATGATCGGGTGGGATACGAACATATTGAAAGTCTTGTCTGCGAAATAGCTGGCATAATATAGCGCATCGCCCGATTGCCGCCACACAGGGAATCCTGAAAAGGATACCAGCGTTGTGGCGTGGAACATAAAAATCGCTTCGTTGGTGTAGCTGGGCCATGCAAGTCGCAGCATGGCGAGCCAAACGATGCGGCGAAATTTGCGAAAACCCAACATGCCGAATGTGTCAGCAGCTTCTATATCACCCTTGGGTATGGCGCGCAGCGCCCCATAGAAAATCTCGCTGGAATAGGCAGAGGTGTTCAGGAACAGCACAATCACCGCCCCGAGCCACGCTTTGGTTAACCACCGAGTCTCGGCGGTGATGATCGCGAAGCCAGCGTTGATATCGATGCCAACTTTCGGAATCAACACGAAGGTTTCGTATGCTAGAAAAAATTGGGTGAACAATGGTGACCCGCGAAACAGTCCTAGAGCCCACAGATATCAAATGTGCATCGGGATCACTTTAAGTTTCACAAGACAGCAAGGCAGTTGGGTTGGCACACACCGTGCCAGCATCGCTCTCGATCTGAGGTGCAACGCAGTTTAGTGTTGGTGGTGTCCCCGTGTCGATTTATGCGGCAAGCAAACGTTAGCAACTAACAGCTTACCTGGAGGGCACACCTTAGGATCAAAGGTAATCTCAATACCCAAAACCTCAGGCTCTGGAATACAGGCCTGATCGTCAATGATCGGGAAGCCTTCTTTGGTGAAAATGACTGGTGCAGCTTCACCGCTACAGTACGCAACGAAAACGCCGTCAGCATTATACTCGCCGCCGGCATTAGCTAAATCTACATCTGGTTGGATTAAACTGGCACATGCGCCTAAAAAATAAGGCCACACGCCGCATAAAACAGGCGTTTCATCGTATTGTACTTCTAAAACCCGTTACTCAAAAAAATACGTTTAGACTCAGTGCCCACCAATACTAACGAATCGTTGCATGCCATATTTGTGTAATATTGTTGATTTTTTGTGTAATTTTTGTAAAATATTCCCTTAAGTTGCGCGGGCTTGCGATCATCGGGCTGGACATGAGGCACTTCTAGGATTACCGAAACCCTATATATAGATTAATACGCCGCAAAAGGGCTACCCATTGATAGATCCCGTCCAGTTAACCGCAGACCTAATCCGTTGCAAAACGGTAACACCTGACGAAGGTGGTGCATTACAATTGCTCGAGAAACTGCTTTCTGATGCGAATTTCGTGACGAATCGCGTTGATCGCAACGGTACTTCGAATCTGTTCGCGCGTTGGGGCGGGCAGACGAACGGGCGGACATTCGGGTTTAATGGGCATACTGATGTGGTCCCTGTGGGCGACCTGAATGCGTGGACGGTTGATCCTTTCGGGGCCGAAGTAAAAAATGGGTTTCTATATGGGCGCGGCGCCACGGATATGAAATCCGGTGTGGCCGCATTTGCAGCGGCCGCAATTGATTTTGTCGCAGTGACGCCACCAACTGGTTCGATCGTTCTGGCTATTACCGGCGACGAAGAAGGTCCTGCAACGGACGGCACCGTGGCCTTGCTAGACTGGATGACCGCGAATGGCGAGAAAATGGATCACTGTTTGGTAGGCGAGCCGACCAGCCCTGACACCATAGGTCAGATGATGAAGATCGGGCGGCGAGGATCCATGACGGCGTATTTCACTGTCATCGGCGAACAGGGGCATTCTGCCTATCCACACCGCGCAAATAACCCGCTGCCCGCAATGGCGCGGTTGGTTGATCGGTTGGCCAGCCATGATTTAGACAACGGAACCGAACATTTCGATGCCTCGACACTGGCGGTTACAACTATTGATACGGGCAATCCGGCGAACAATGTTATTCCCGCGAATTGTCGTGCAACAGCGAATATTCGATTTAACGATGATCATGGCTCGGAAAGTTTAACCGCGTGGTTGCGATCCGTCGCTGACGGTATTGCAGCAGAAAATGGCGTCGAAATAGACATGCGCGTGCAGGTTTCCGGCGAGAGTTTCCTCACCGCCCCCGGTGAGCTATCAACGTTAATCGGGGCAGCGGTAAAGGCAGAAACCGGCATTCAACCTGAAATGTCCACGTCCGGCGGGACTTCGGACGCGCGGTTCGTGAAGGATCATTGTCCGGTGGTCGAATTCGGTTTGGTTGGGAAAACGATGCATCAGGTTGATGAGCGGGTGGAGATTGCCCAGATCCATCAGCTAAAGGCGATTTATACGCGGATATTGCAAGACTACTTTTTCTGATCCCATTTGCGGATCATGCCTGATACGCCATCAAACGCTATGTTTGTTAATGCCTTCGCCAACAGACGCGCGGGGTTCGTTGGAGGTGGAAATCGCAGATTTTCGGCCGTGTCTCGTTGAAAACCATATCGCTGATAATATGGTTCATCTCCGATCAGAATAACCCGAGACCACCCCATACCCGTCGCCCTCGCCAATGCTTCCGATATCAACAAGCTCCCCAGCCCTTCACCTTGACGAGTTGGGTGCACAGCCACAGGACCAAGCAACAAGGCCGCATGGCCAGCTTGACCGATCCGTACCGGCCAGAAACGTATCGCGCCTGCTAGAATCTCATATTTATCGCGGGCAACCAGAGACAGCTCTGAAATATTCCCAACCCGGTCTCGCAACCTATAGGAGCTAAGCGCAAAACGTCCGGGTGCGAAGGCTAGATCATAGAGGTATTCAACCTCGTCCAGATCTTCAGGAATTTCTGGTGTTATGCGAAACATTTGTGAGAACCGGAATATATTGAAAAAAACATCGCCCGCACATGCGGCCTGACTTAAATTCGTCGATTTGTATTTGCTTGCATGGTGTTGATCCCCTAGATATCGCTCGACACTTGCCTAACATGCCCCTTGTAGTTCGGCAAATAAACAAAAGGATTTTTCGGATGTTTTATCGCCCTAATATCGACGATCACGGCCTGCAACACAATCCGTTCAAGGCAATTGTCTCGCCGCGCCCTATTGGCTGGATATCATCTGTAGACGTTGACGGCCACGCCAACCTAGCGCCTTACAGTTTTTTCAACGCGGTATCAGACAGTCCGCCTATGGTTATGTTTGCCAGTACCGGCACCAAATCTGATCAGTCCTATTCGAAGGATTCTGTTTCAAACATTCGAAACACGGGCGAGTTTGCTGTGAACATCGTCTCGCTGGCTTTGAAAGACCAGATGAACGGTACGTCGGGCGCGTTAGCCGCGGGGATGGACGAGTTCGAGCATGCGGGCCTTACCAAGGCCAAGTGTAACATCGTCAAGGCCCCGCGTGTATCTGCGTCTCCGGCAGTGTTGGAATGTAAGATGTTCAAAATCGTGGACCTGCCTGGCGAAAGCAACGTCATGGTTTTAGGAGAGGTGATCGGCGTGCACCTGGACGATACCGTCATTGTGAACGGAATTTTTGACATTACACGCTATACCCCGCTGGCCCGTCTCGGATACAAGGACTACGCTGCGATTAGTGAAAAATTCTCACTGGATCGCCCTAAGTAAGGACTGAAAATGGATACGATGATCGGAGTTATCGGCGGAAGCGGCCTCTACGAGGTTGAAGGGTTGGAAGATGCGAAATGGGTAACGGTTAAAACCCCTTGGGGAAAACCATCCGATCAATTGTTTACAGGTTTGTTGGACGGTATAAAGATGGCTTTCCTGCCACGTCATGGACGCGGGCATGTGCAGACGCCGTCGTCGATAAACTACCGCGCCAATATAGATGCGTTGAAACGCATCGGTGTAACCGATGTGATTTCGATATCCGCCTGCGGGTCTTTTCGAGAGGATATGGCCCCGGGAAACTTTGTGATCGTGGATCAATTCGTGGATCGCACAATCGCGCGTGAAAAGTCATTCTTTGGCGCTGGCTGTGTGGGTCATGTTTCGCTGGCTTATCCTACTTGTGCTCGTCTATCGGCCGCCTGCTTCGATGCTGCGAAGGCTGAAGGTATCAGCGTTCACATGGGCGGCACGTATCTGGCGATGGAAGGTCCGCAGTTTTCCACATTGGCAGAAAGCAAGATGTACCGAGAAGTCTGGAAGTGTGACGTAATCGGCATGACCAATATGCCCGAGGCAAAACTGGCGCGTGAGGCAGAGCTGGATTATGCATCGGTTGCAATGATCACAGACTATGACAGCTGGCACCCTGATCATGGCGAAGTTGATATTCACGACATAATCAAGACGTTGTTCGGCAATGCTGACAAGGCTCGCGGTATGGTGAAACGGCTACCTGCCTTGTTGGGAGGCATCCGCGAGATTTGCCCGCATGGATGCGATCGGGCGTTGGAATATGGTATTTTGACGGCCCCCGAGGCTCGTGACCCCGCGATGGTAACCAAACTGGACGCAGTCGCAGGGCGCGTCCTGTAAGCTTAATTTTCATCTGCCAATCCCTGTCGGAACGCGTTAAAAGCGCCTGAACATATGAGGTGACCTATGACAACGACCGGCATAATACTTGGTGAATTCATGCCCCCGCACGAGGGGCACGTCGCATTGGTACGGACCGCGTCTTATCTGGTGGATAGGTTGACAATATTCTTATCTGCGTCAGATAACGACCCGATCAGGCCTTTGGTACGCAAAAGCTGGATGGAAAGCCTGTTTCCGGAGGCCGTGGTAATCGTTGTAAACAACGGTGCCAGACTTCTGGCATCGAACGACCCTAAGTGGGGACCGATCATTCGCGGGTTCCATCCCGAAGCTGTTGATCGCGCAATCGGTTCAGAGGGTTACATTGTAGCGCTTGCTAAATCTCTAAACGCTCAGCACTTTATTTTGGATCCCATGTGGATGGCCTTCCCTGCAAATTCGATCGAGGTACGCGAAGCTCCCTTCAGCCATTGGAAATTGATCCCTGATCATGTGCGCCCGTATTTCCAAAAACGACTTACGTTGGTTGGACCAGAAAGCACTGGAAAATCCTATATGGCCGATTTTCTGGCGAAGAAGTTCGGCGGGCCATATGTGCCGGAATATGGTCGACCGTATGAGAAATACCGCTCATCTGGCGATTATCGCGCAGAGGAACTGCACTTTATTGTAGACGGTCACGTCGCCCACAGAAAAACTTTGTCGCTAAAGGCCGGCCCGATATTGTTCGAGGACACCGACCCCTTGTTGACTGCTGTCTGGGCCGAAATGTTGCTTGGCCGCTCGCTGCCGGACCTTGAGGCATGCATTGATCTGCCGGACCACTACATTCTGCTCGACGCCAACGTCCCGTGGGAAGAAGACCCGCTGCGGTATTACTCCAAGCAGGAACTGCGGCAAGAGTTTTTCGCCAAGATTAAGTCAAAGCTGGAAGCATACGGCGCAAGCTATACGCTGGTTTATGGCAGTTGGTCCGAACGCGAAGCGCAATCAGTGGCCGTAGTTAAAGAAATGCTTAAAACACCAAAATTACACGGAGGGGTCGATGCCCAGAAATAAAACTGTCAAAGATTGCATACGGACAATTCCCGATTTCCCGCATGAGGGGATTATGTTTCGTGATGTGACGACTTTATTTGGCGACCCGCGTGGGTTTCGCATGGCGATTGACCAACTATTGCATCCATATGCTGGTGAACGCATCGACAAAGTCGTGGGATTAGAGGCACGTGGATTTATCCTTGGCGGGGCCATCTCGCACCAGTTATCGCTGGGCTTTGTGCCGATCCGTAAGAAAGGTAAACTTCCCGGTCAAACAATCGAGCAGGAATATGCACTCGAATATGGCGAGGCTGTGATGGAAGTTCATCACGACGCCATCCAGCCAGGTGAAAAGGTTTTGCTGATCGATGATCTATTAGCCACCGGAGGCACCGCCGAGGCTGGCATTAAGTTGATCGAGCGGATGGGTGGCATCGTTCTGAGTTGCGCATTCGTGGTTGATTTACCTGAATTGGGCGGTCGTCAGAAACTAGAAGGCATGGGTATGGATGTGCATGTTCTTTGTAATTTTGAGGGCGCATAGGTTTTTGATAACACTTCGTTAACCAATTACTGCCAAAACAGGCCTACCCCACAAAGTTTGGGTGCTGCTTGCATCAGTTAACTCTGATTGAAATGCTCCGCTGGTCCCCTCCGGCGGGGCATTTTATATTACAGCACCCGGGTTCATAATCCCGTTCGGATCAAGTGCATGTTTTATTGCCCTCATCGCTGCAAGCTTGGCCGGATCACTATACTTCAAAAGATCAGCTGTTTTCATCCGCCCGATCCCGTGTTCAGCGCTGAAGGAGCCTCCGAAGCTATCAACCAATTCGTAGATACTCTCGGCGAGCGATCGGCTAATATCTTCATAGTTTGCGCGCTTACGCCCCGTTGGCGGATAAATGTTATAGTGTAGGTTTCCGTCGCCCAAATGCCCAAAGCAGTTAATTCTAAGTTCGGGGTCCATGGCATGGATCATCGTTTTCGCCCGCTCGATAAACTTGGGAACAGAACTTACCGGCACTGAAATATCATGCGAAGAGATCGCCCCTATCCGACGATTTGCCTCGGGTATGTGCTCGCGGATATTCCAGAATGCCTGCCGCTGTGTATCGTTTTGAGCGACGGTCGCGTCCAGAACCAGCCCTTCGTCATATGCGGCGGCCAGTATCTGTTCCAGATTTTCGCGCAAACCCGAATTTCGGCCTGTGCCACATTCCAACAGAACCATCCATTTAGCTTTCGCAGACAGCGGTTCTGAAAAATGCAGTCCCGTTTCATGCAGAAAATCCAAGCCTTGTCGATGTATCAGTTCGAAAGCGGAAACGACTTCGCCGAATTGAGTTGATATCCGTTCCAGAATTTCAACGCTCGCTTGAGGGTGAGGAACAGCGATAACCGCTGTTTCGACCTCAATGGGTTTAGGCATCAATCGCAGCGTCGCCGCGGTGATGATTCCTAAAGTTCCCTCTGCCCCGATCAAAAGGTTGCGAAAGTTGTAGCCGGTGTTGTCTTTCCTAAGTCGTTTTAATCCGCCAAAAATGCTGCCGTCGGGCAACACGGCCTCGATCCCAAGACACAAGTCGCGTGCGTTGCCGTACCGCAGAACGTTCACTCCGCCAGCATTGGTCGCCAAGTTTCCACCGATTTGGCAAGTGCCTTCCGACGCTAACGATAGGGGAAACAGACGGTCAGCATTTCCGGCCGCCATTTGGATGTCGGCCAGAATGACCCCTGCTTCAGCCGTCAGAATATTGTCGGCCGGGTCAACATCGCGAATGGAATTCATGCGCTCCATAGACAGGATCACTGGCTTCGGCCCTGCAAGTGATACCTGCCCACCAACAAGACCTGTGCCACCACCAAACGGCACCACGCCAACTTTGTGTTGATTGCAAAGGCCGACCACGCGGGACACTTCTTTGGCGGAACGCGGACGCATGACGATTGCACCCTGCCCGACATACCTGCTGCGTGGTTCCTCAAGGTACTTTGCGGAAGGGGCAGACTGGTCGGTAATTTCGCCTATCTTGGACAGGAATTCAGCTGTTGGTTCGTTTAGCAGTATTTATTCCTCCGACAAATGCACAAGTTTATTCTGTGCGGCCACGACGGTCACGGCGCAAATTGGCATAAAGTACATGGTTTCGCCAGCGCCCCGCAATTTGTAAATAGCTTTGTGCGACACCTTCGTATTTGAATCCCGACTTCTCTAACAACGCACGGGATGGCGCATTTTCCGGCAAGCACCCAGCTTGGATACGGCTAATGTCCAGTACAGTGAATGCATACTGAACCGCCGCCTCCAGCGCCTCTTTCATATAACCTTGTCGTGCATAATTTTCGCCCATCCAATAGCCTACGGTGCAGGACTTGGATACACCGGCTTGCATGTTATCTAGTGTCAGGCCACCAACCAGCACTTCGTCAGTTTGGCGAAATAATAATAGACTCAAAGCCCGTTTATTTTTGGCCATACGCTTGGCCGCAGCCGCCCGATTTTGAAAAGCCCTGCGTGAAATGTATGCGGATTCGTGCACTGGTTCCCACGGATCTAGAAACGCCGTCGAATCCTGTCGTAACTTGGCCCAATCGACGTAATCACGGGCCTCTGGCAAACGCAAAAATAGACGCTTGCTTGTTATGGTCAGGGTTTGGTGCAGCTTAAACACCGCGCTACGCCACCAACTTATCGGAAAGTATCTCCAGTTCAGGTGCGTCCGCAACGGGCCCATATAATGCCATCGCAGGTTTCTCGGTCAAACACAGCTTTTTGGCGAAGTCCTGTACTTTTCTGGTCGTAACCGCTTCAATTTTTGCGATTGTTTCTTCAAGGTCTGGAACGCGGTTCCATACTGAAACCATCCGCGCCAACCGTTCACATCTTGCCGATGGGCTTTCCAGCCCCATCAACATCCCTGCCTTCATCTGCTGGCGCGCGCGTTCCACCTCGACATCGCTCATGTCTTCAGTCGCGCGGCGCAGTTCGGATACGGTCAATTCGGCAAGTTCCCCGACTTTTTCACCACTGGTTCCCGCATAGACCGTGAACATTCCGGTATCTTCATGGGCACTGGCAGACGCGAAAATCGAATAACATAAGCCGCGTTTTTCACGCGCCTCCTGAAATATTCGTGAAGACATTCCTCCACCGAATGCTGTCGAGAATATCTGCCCCGTGTAAACATCATCGTCGCGGAACCCCGGAGATTCGATCGCGAATGTGAAATGCGCTTGCTCAAGATCTTTGATTTCACGTTTTTCGCCACCAACGAAGTTCGCCCCGAGCGCCTTGCTGGCGCTTCTTTGCGGTAAGTGGCTGAACAGCTTTTCAGCGTCGCGCACAATTGCGTCGTGATCCACTGCCCCGGCAGCCGCTAAGATCATCTGTTCTGGCCCATAGTATTCTTGAACAAAATCCATCAGATTTTTTCGTGTGAAACTTTTAATACGTTCGGCTGGCCCGAGGATCGGGCGGCCCATCGGTTGATCTGGAAACGCAGTCTCTTGCAGCCAATCGAAAATGATGTCGTCTGGCGTGTCGAAAGACTGGCCGATTTCGGAAAGGATCACACCGCGCTCGACTTCCAGCTCTCGTGGGTCGAAGGCCGGTTCCAGCAAAATGTCTGAGATCACGTCTAGTGCAAGTGGTACGTGTTCTTCCAACACTCGTGCATAATACGCGGTGGTTTCGCGACTAGTGTAAGCGTTAATAAAACCACCAACGTTCTCGATGGCTTCGGCGATATCCAGTGAACTGCGGCGCTTGGTTCCCTTAAACGCCATATGTTCAAGAAAATGTGCGATTCCGTTTTGATCCAACCGTTCATGCCGTGCACCTGCATCGACCCAAATTCCTATGGTGGCGGATTTCATGCTTGGCATGTTTTCAGTGACAATACGGAAACCGTTCGACAGAGTGTGCGTTTGGATGGTCAATCGGTGATCCCTTTTCTGATGATGTCCCGGATCGCAGACAAATCATTGGCCACGCGGGTTACGCGCTCTGGCCGTTCAAACAGGCCGTCCATGTGAGGCGGCAAGTCGGAGCGAACATCGCAGGCAGCCTCGACCGCGTCAGGGAATTTCGCGGCGTGAGCCGTGGCCAAAATTACCATCGGGGTGGCGTGGTCGCCGCGAACATCGGCTGCGACCTTGATCGCCACAGCCGTATGAGGGCAAACGATTTCTCCGAAGTGCTTTTGTGCGAAACGTATCGTGGCCGAGGTGTCTTCCTCGGAACAACGTGCGCTGTCGAACTCGTCACGCAGGCGTTCAAGCGCGCCTTGTGACAGTGTAAATGCACCGTTCGAGTTTAAATCGCCGATGAGCTGGCTAATTGCCCCACCCTCGCGATCATAAAGGTCAAACAACAGGCGTTCAAAATTTGATGAAACCTGTATATCCATCGACGGACTCATCGAAGGCGTCACGCCGTTTTTCGAATGATCCCCGCTTGTAAGCGTGCGGTGCAAGATGTCGTTCTGGTTAGTTGCGATCACCAGCCGTTCGATTGGCAATCCCATGCGTTTGGCAACGTAACCAGCAAAGATATCGCCAAAATTTCCCGTTGGTACCGTAAATGATATTTTGCGATGTGGAGCACCAAGTGAAACCGCCGAAGTGAAATAGTAAACCACCTGTGCCATAACCCGCGCCCAGTTGATCGAGTTCACACCCGCTAGCTTCACCTCATCACGGAATTCGAAGTCGTTGAACATATTCTTAAGCTGCGCCTGACAATCGTCGAAATCGCCATCTACCGCCAGTGCGTGAATATTATCGTCGTCTGGCGTTGTCATCTGGCGGCGTTGCACATCGGAAACACGCCCATGCGGATACATGATAAATACGTCAACGGATTCCAGTCCGCGGAATGCCTCTATCGCTGCTGATCCGGTATCACCGGATGTCGCGCCGACAATCGTCACATGCTCGCCGCGTCGTTTTAGTGATACTTCAAACATCTGGCCTACAAGTTGCATTGCGACATCTTTGAACGCCAATGTCGGGCCATGATGCAGTTCTAGCAAGAAATCGTTTGGGCCAAGCTGGACCAGTGGGCACCGCGCATCATGTTTAAAGCTGGAATAGGCTTTTGACAGAATTTCGCGAAATTCGCCGTCAGTGTATGTGTCGCCAATGAATGGCTTAATTACCCGAAATGCTACTTCTTCGTAGGACATGCCAGCCATCGTTGCGATCTCGTCATGGCTCAGCTGTGGCCAGGTTTCAGGCACATACAGACCGCCATCACGAGCGAGCCCTGTTAGCATGGCTTCTTCAAAACTTAGGGAAGGAGATTCTCCCCGTGTAGAAATATAACGCATGGATCCAATCCGGTTTACTCTGTTTTATGTTTGATACGCCGAAGGGCGTAACCCGTCATCCCGACCCATATAACTGCCAACGAAAACCATGTCATCACGTATTCTAGGTGTCGGTTCGAAATGTTGACAGAAACGCGTTGCGGTGTAATCCCCTCGTCGTGGCTGTTGCGGTTGATCGCCAGCATTATTTCTTCCGTATTAAGAGTTTTCGCCATTAAGGGCACATCACGAGCGAACCATATATTTTTTTCCAGATTAGGGGCTGGAACGTATTTATCAGTCTCTTGCGGCCATACCAGCGAGCCAAGCGCAGTAGCCTCACCGCCCACGCGTGGATCGGCTTTTTGGATTTCCGGCAAGAAGCCCCGATCCACAAGAATCCTCCGCCCGTCCAACAACACCATCGTGGAAATAACCCGAAAACCGGGGGTGCCGTCGCCGAAAGTCAATACATGTAGCTCACGCGGCTCTATTACACCGGAAACTTCGACTCGCAAATACTTGTCGGCAATCGGATCAAGGTCGAGGGGTATCGAAACTGGTTCTTCGGCAAGTCGCAAATCGATTTCTGTTAATATAGCCGTTTTCCACGTCAACCGCTGTAGTTGCCAAAACCCGAGCGACAAAAATATCGCCGTGCCAACCAGACCAAAGATCGGTAAAAATATCATACTTCGATTCATAGCAACCCCGGTTCAAGCAAAAGCGCGAGCCCTAAGGAAGGACTCGCGCAAAAATTTATAGAGAAGGTTAGGCGCATATGGAACCCTTACAGGCGTCGCCTCGCTCATGGTAGTGTTAACCGCCCCAGACGTAGATAGCGGCAAACAGGAACAACCATACAACGTCAACGAAGTGCCAATACCAAGCGGCCGCCTCAAACCCAATGTGGCTCTCCGGTGTGAAGTCGCCCTTAAGCGCACGCACCAGACAAACGGCCAAGAAGATAGTGCCAACGATCACATGGAAACCGTGGAATCCTGTCGCCATGAAGAACGTGCCGCCATAAACATTACCGCCGAAGCCGAATGTCGCGTGGGTGTACTCGTATACTTGGAAAAATGTGAACAAACCGCCAAGCAAGATGGACAGGATCAACCCTTGAACCAGACCCTTACGGTCGTTGTCATGTGCAAGCGCGTGGTGTGCCCAAGTCGCAGCAGCACCGGAACACAACAAGATCAATGTGTTGATCAGAGGCAGATGCCAAGCGTCGAACGTTTCGATACCTTGCGGAGGCCAGACCCCGCCTGCGTACTCCTCAATCGGGAACAACGACGCGCGGAAAAATGCCCAGAACCAAGCCACGAAGAACATTACTTCGGAGGTGATAAAAAGGATAACGCCGTAACGCAAACCAATTTTGACGACAGGTGTGTGATCGCCTGTGTTGCCTTCGACAACAACCTCTGCCCACCATACATACATAGCATATAGCACACCAGCAAAGCCGATCAGTGCCATCCATGGGCTGGAGCCGTTCATCCATAACACCGATCCGAAGAACATGATGAACGCGCTTACTGCGCCAACCAATGGCCAAAGACTTGGTCTCAGGATGTGGTAGTCGTGATTTTTTTCATGCGCCATGTTGGGTCCTCTTTTATTTGACGTATTCGCGGTTAGTTTACCGCCGAGTTGCTATTATCGTCTACCCTTTGATCAAGGTTTGCTTGCTCGGTCGGTAGATCGGTTTCGTAGAAAGTGTAAGATAATGTGATCGAGCTAACGAACTTGCCATCACGGTCATTTACTATTTCCGGGTCGATGTAGAATGTGACTGGCATTTGAACTGTTTCGCCAGGCTGAAGCACCTGCTCCGTGAAACAGAAACAGTCAATCTTAGTAAAATACTCGCCTGCGGTGAAGGGCGCGACGTTATAGATGGCAGTCCCGGCGATCACCCGGTCGGTCGGGTTATGCGCCTCGTAAAATGCCAAGTTGACCTCACCAATGCGAATTGTCATCTGGCGTTGAACGGGTTTAAAGGTCCATTCCATTTGCCGGTCTAGCGAAGCATCAAAGCGCACAATCATTGTCTGGTCGAGAATTTCGCCCGCTTCACCAGACGCAACGGCTGTTGTACCGCCGTATCCGGTTACAGCGCAGAACCAATTGTAAAACGGAACGGCAGATGCAGCCATCGCACCCATAAAGATTACGATGCCGACAAGGCTGATCACTACACGTTTGTTGGACCGCGTCCTCATTCGGATACCACCGCATCCAAGCTGAAGTTCGGTGCCTTGATGTCTTCACCCTGAGGAATGCTTAATTTGACTATGCTCACAGCGAAAATCAGCGCGACGAACAGGCCAAGAGCAACACCCAAGGAGATGTTACGGCCTTTACGACGTGTATGCAGTTCGTGTTCTTTGTGAAAACCGGACATAATCAAAACCATACTGGCCAGTTCGAAACCCCAAGATCGAACGCGCGCAAGGCGGCCTCGACCAGCAGGGCCACAAAATGGCCGAAAAGATAAAGGATCGAGAACATGAAAAAGCGTTTCTCGGCACGATATGTATCAGCATCTGCAAGCGCGTCGTTACGCAGCCACAGACGGAATGCACCGATCATGAACAATACGTTAAAACACACCGCAACCGCAAAATACAATGGGCCGCCGATCTGTGTGAACGCCAGAGCGATCGCGATCGGGGCCAGAAGGATCGAATATACTAAAATATGGTGACGCGTCACTTTAGTCCCGCGGATGACTGGCAGCATCGGAATACCTGCAGCCTTGTAATCTTCGTTACGGAACAACGCCAGCGCCCAAAAGTGTGGGGGCGTCCACATAAAAATTAGCGCGAACATCAGGATGCTCTCGAGGCTGACACCACCTGTTGCAACGGCCCAACCTATCATAGGTGGAAACGCACCTGCAGCTCCGCCAATTACAATATTTTGCGGCGTGCTGCGCTTTAGCCACATCGAATAAATCACAGCATAGAAGAAAATTGTGAACGCCAGAAGGCCCGCTGCAAAAAGATTGCCGAACAGGCCCAGCATCATCACCGCCAAGAATGAAAGCGTCAGACCAACGGCCAACGCTTCGCCCTTGGCAACACGCCCCGACGGGATAGGACGAGTAACCGTGCGCTTCATAATCGCGTCTATGTCTGCATCCCACCACATGTTCAACGCGCCGGACGCCCCTGCGCCGATGGCAATACATAAAATAGTTGCGAAAGCGATAACCGGATGCACTGCGACAGGCGCGGTGAACAATCCGACAGCTGCTGTAAAGATCACCAGACGCATAACACGCGGCTTCAGTAGATCGACATAATCGCCAAACTGCACGTCATATTCTTTTGTGTCGTCCATATAGTTTGCGTCAATCATATTGCTTACCCAGTAGGGATCGGGGCAGCGAACCGCCCCGACAAAACGTATTAGTCAGCAGATGCGACAATGATCGAAGTCGGTACGCTAGCGAATTCGTCAATAGCGTGGCTCAACCAAGCGTCATACACATCTTGTGAAACCACTTTTACAGTGATCGGCATATAGGCGTGATCTTTTCCGCATAGCTCTGAACATTGTCCAAAGTATATGCCTTCGATCTCAGCCTTGAACCAAGTTTCTTGCAGGCGCCCTGGAACCGCGTCCAACTTCACGCCAAATGCAGGAATAGTCCACGAATGGATCACATCGGAAGCCGTGATTTGCAGGCGCACAACTGCGTTAACTGGAACCACCACTGCATTGTCAGTGGCCAGCAGGAACTCGCTTTCAGCGTAGCCAAACTCGGCCAATTCTGCCTTTACACCATCAGTCAGACCAGCTTCGCCCGCACCGATCATGTATGCATCGAATTCGAAGTCGCTGTCAGGGTATTCATACGTCCAGTACCACTGGTTGCCGGTAACCTTGATAGTCAGATCAGATTCGGGAATTTCAAGCTGCTTGAAAAGGATAGGCAACGAGAATGAACCAATTACGATCAGGATCAGGATCGGTGCAACGGTCCAGATGACTTCGATTATCGAATGATGCGTGAACCGCGCCGCTGTCTTGTTTTTGCGGCGGTTGTAAAAAGCGATAACCCATATTAGCAAAACTGTGACGAACAGACATACGATCCCGATGATCCAGTTAATCATGTCATCAAGCCATTGAATGTCGCGCGCCAGCTCTGTGACTGGCGTTTGAAAGTTCATACCGCCTGGTATTGGCTTGCCAATTGACTCCAGTCCCGTAATACCGTCTTGCGCCCAAGCAGCGCCGGAAATCATTGTAGCAACAACAAATGTTGCAACTTTTGTGAAGATATCACCAATCCGCATCGTCTATTCCCCGTTATTTATGCAATCTAGCACTCACCAAATCCTGCGCACGATTATTTGCAGAATCTCCGTTTATTGATCTGGATCAAAGATCATATTAGACGATAGATAACAAGACAGTCGTTTGCGGCATTCAGCCGCTTCTATGCATTTCGTCGCTTAAAGGATCAATTATGTCGTCCACTACCCCGCGTTTCCGCCCATTCGAGACCAATCTGGACCTCCAGCGCGCGCTCTCTATCCTGCGCCATGCCACTTCTGGCGCCGATGACGGAGAGTTATTCCTTGAACGTCGTCGCTCCGAAGCACTGGTTCTGGATGACGGACGCATCAAAACCGCCAGCTATGATGCATCTGAAGGGTTTGGTTTGCGGGCTATCCGTGGCGAAACTGCCGGATATGCGCATTCCTCGGAAATAACCGAGGCTGGCCTTAATAGAGCGTCCGAAACTGCTCGACTGGCAGTCGGAAGTGGCGGCGGTACGATGGCGCCACCACCAACAGCAACAAATCAACGTTTGTATACCGACCGTGACACGTTCGACGACGCCACGTTTGCAGTAAAAATTGAAACCCTACGTGAAATCGACGCGTTCGCCCGCGACCTTGACCCGCGAGTTGTTCAGGTATCTGCAAGTTTGACTGCAAGCATGCAAGAGATCGAAATCCTGCGCCCCGACGGTGTGCATCTGTCCGAAGCGCGGCCGCTTACCGGGATTAGTGTATCGGTGATCGTCGAAAAAGATGGACGACGCGAAAGTGGGCACTCCGCCGGCGGTGGCAGGCATGGGCTGGCATTGTTGATGACATCAGATCACTGGAAAGCAGCTGCAAGCGAGGCGTTAAGGATCGCGTTGGTTAATCTAGATGCAGAGCCGGCCCCCGCTGGCGTCATGGACGTAGTGTTGGGTAATGGATGGCCCGGTATTTTGCTGCATGAAGCAATAGGTCACGGGTTGGAGGGTGATTTTAACCGCAAGAAAACCAGCGCTTTTGCCGGGCTGATGGGCAAAAGAATTGCAGCTAATGGTGTAACGGTTGTGGATGACGGCACGATCCCTGATCGCCGTGGCTCCATTTCTTTTGACGACGAAGGAACCCCTTCTCAGCGCAACGTATTGATCGAGGACGGTATTCTGGTCAATTTCATGCAAGATCGCCAAAATGCCCGCCTTATGGGGGTGCCAGCAACAGGCAACGGGCGACGACAGAGCTATGCCCACGCGCCAATGCCCCGTATGACCAATACGATTATGTTGGGTGGAAATGCCGAACCGAGCGATATCGTCTCCGAGGTCAAAGACGGAATCTACGCTGTTGGATTTGGCGGCGGGCAAGTCGATATTACTAACGGAAAATTTGTGTTCAGTTGCACTGAAGCCTACCGAGTGAAAAACGGAGTTGTCGGCAATCCTGTGAAGGGCGCTACGCTGATTGGAGACGGCGCGACGGCTTTGAACAACATACGCGCGATCGGGAATGATATGGCCATGGACCCCGGTATCGGCACTTGCGGAAAGGCAGGGCAAACGGTTCCAGTGGGCGTCGGCCAACCCACTTTGCTTATTGGCGGGCTAACTGTTGGCGGCAGCGCAGCCTAGCGCAACACGTAAAAGCTCTCTGGGTTCCACGCGTTAAGTCTTGCCTTCACGCCAAGCGAGCCACGCATCGGGTGTGTCGAGGTCAATGACTGCACCCATCCCGTCTGTAGGAACATTTACCAGAAATTCTGAAGCCTCGTTAATTACGTCATTCGCTCCGCGATCCCCCTTCATCGCACCCAAAGTTTCGAAAAATCGGCGGCCGAACAGCACTGGCAGACCCGGTGTGCCATCTGCCGCCATGGCGCGACAAATTTCGTGTCCTGCTGCGGCGTCAAACGCTGAAAGCAACCGATTGAAATGATCAGCGTTGACTTCGGGCATGTCGGCAAGTGCAATAATGACTGCGTCGCAATCTTCTGACACGGCCCCCATTCCTGCGCGAATTGATGCGGCCATGCCCTCTTGCCACTCGGGCGATCTAACGCTGTTTACGTCTAATCCGTCCAAAGTTGAACCTCGTGCCGCGTTCTCGGGCTGTATCACCACGTGCACGCGGTCGGTTTGGGCTGCGACTGCCGCCATAGCAGACCTACGTAACAACGGCGCGCCGGAAACCTGTTCCAACAGCTTATCCCTGCCGCGCATTCGTCGGGAAGAGCCCGCCGCTAACAAAATAATTTCGACTTTGCTCCGCACTGACGGACATGCCTTGCCAGATCGCGGCTGCGGACGTGTCGGGATTTCCTTAAGTAAACCACCCACTCCCATGGCTGCTATATCCGCATCAGTAACCTGCAACCCAGCAGCGATACGTTCCAGCACCCAGTCCGCGCCATTTAACGCGGGTGAACGTAGGCAACCCGGCAAACCGATCACAGGCCGGCTCTTGTGATTGCCAAGAAATAATAAATTTCCCGGGTCAACTGGCATTCCGAAACGCGTAATTTCGCCGCCCGATTGCTCTAGGGCGGCTGGACCGACATCATTGATATCCGAAGTGGCCGAAGCGGTAAAAATAAGAACCATACCGCCCTTCGCCGCCTTAATTGCGTTCGACAACCCCTCTATTTCATGAGGCACTGTCTGCAAATCAGTCAACCGGCAGTTCAACGCCCGCAGTCTATTTTCTACAGCTGCACGGCCTTTATCTAAAAGCCCCACATTCATACCATGGATCTGCGTCAATATCAGGCTGGCAGTTTTCACTGAAAACGGTGCGAGATGCAGCGCTTCACATTTTTTCACTGTTTCGACAAGGGTTTTCGGGACCGCATACGGTATAATTTTCACAGTTGCTACCAATGCACGAGGTGCTACACGGGTAAAATTCGACAGCGTAGCAACTGTAATCGACGGAGTAACTAAATTGAACCGTGCGATTGCCTCGGCATCAATCTGAAGGACACCGCCAGACTTGGCATATATGTTCACGCGGCCGGTTGATGGCTTGTTTATTACCAAGGAAGCCGCCTTTGGATCTGGCACAAGCGTCTTTGCCAAGGCTTCGGCCGCCTGATCCTCGAGAATGTCATCTGCGGCAAGGATGGCAACGGTAACATCCGATATTCGCGCGGCTTTCATTGTCTCGATGTCGGTCTGGCTCAGAACTTTACCTTTCCGAAATCTAACTCCTTCGATACTCATAGAGTGCGCAAGAATTGCGCCTTTGGCATCATCAATGGGAACGAGTCCGAACTTCATCGGCGAGTCTCGGGACGGCGCAACCGTTCGGTAATTTCAGCCATGATCGAAATAGCAATTTCCGCTGGAGTTCTTGAGCCAATATCGGTCCCACTCGGCGCGTGAATTTTTTTGATCTGTCTTTCTATAAAACCTGAATTCCGCAACCGATCCACACGTTTGGCATGGGTTCGGGTTGAACCAAGACATCCCAGATAAAATACTTCAGAACCAAGCGCGACACTAATCGCCGGATCGTCCAGTTTTGGGTCATGACTCAGGGTCACGACGGCCACACGCGCATCTAAACCCTCGGCCTTTAACGCTTCGTCTGGCCAACTATGGAGCATGCGTACATCCGGAAATCTGGCTTCTCTTGCGAATGCCTCTCGCGGATCAACTAGCACCGTATCGTATCCAGCTATTTTAGCCATTTTCAACAACGGTTGAGCAATGTGCACGGCCCCGACCACAATCATCCGCAGCGGGGGATTATGAATACCTACAAAAACATCTCCATCGTAGCCTGATTTGTCGCTTGTGAACCTTGAGCTAAGATCAATGTCCGTGAACTCAGGCCCAGCCACTTGCCGCTCCCACGTATTTGTATTCACCAAATAGGCGGAAGCACGGCGTTTAGAGCGGTGAGTTACCAATTTTTCAAGCAATGTTACGTCTGGGCCTTGTCCAACCCCTATCGGCTCAATCAACACATGGATTTCACCGCCACAAGCCAATCCAACCGCGAATGCTTCGTCGTCACTGACACCAAATTCCAGAATACGCGGCACGCCATCGCGCAACGCTTCAACGGCTTCTTCGACAACAGCGCCTTCAACACAGCCACCCGAGACCGAACCGACCATCTGCATATCTTCGTTTATAGCAAGTTGCGAACCTATGGGTCGGGGCGCAGATCCCCACGTTTGAATAACAGTTGCAAGCGCAGCACATTTTCCTGCCTTGGCCCACTCTAATGCCTGTTCAGGTATTTGATCGAAATCCGCCATCAGCCTTTCCTTCATCACACACATCTTTATTATATATAACACCCGCCTAACTTGATCGCGTCATGCAAGTAACAAACAAAGCTATGTCTGGACGTGTGCAACGTTAATAGCAATGCAATATCAGGCTGAGGCTTCCGTATTTCACATGCGATCAGGTCAGGCCGTCTATATGCGTGTTGATGGCCGCGATTATTCGCGAAAAGCTGTCACGAGCACGTTTTACCGTATGGCGCGCTCATATATGACTATGCGCAAAACCTTGATCCACCTCGAATACGGCGCTCACTCCTGCTGCTTTCAAGGCGTCACGATAACGTGCGCCATCGTCAGCGATTGGATCACACTGAGCCGAGAAAATATGATTAGGCGGAAGGCCCGAAAAATCCGTATCCCAGAGCGGGGCGAAACTTGCGTCACCTGACACATCCTCTTCGCCGGTACGGCGAGGCTGTGATCAATATACACAGCGCAAGATTTGCAGCTGAAGAAATTCGGATTTCTGTTGAATACTAGAGTCAGGATTTACTGCCAGCGCCTATGGTTGTGTCAGATCAATCCCAACTAGTTTCAGTTATTTTGAAAACGCCAGTTAACTTCAACCAACAAATGCCTTTTCGACAACATATTCACCCGGTTGGCTGTTGGAACCTTCGCTTAGGCCTACGTTTTCGGCGATGACTTTCATGTCTTTATTGAGTCCGATCGAACCACATATCATAACACGATCAGACGTTACATTTAGGCTTGGAAGGCCCAGATCACCGGCTAATTTTCCTGAGCGGAGGAAATCCGTCGGGCGTCCCATATTTACGGAACTCTCGCCTGTAGTGGTCGGGTAATAGAGCAGTTTATCTCTCGCTTCTTCTCCAACCAACGGATCAGAAAGGATGTTTTTTACCAGTTGTGCTCCGTATGCAAGACCTGCAACTTCGCGCGTAGTGTGTACCAATATTACCTGATCAAACCGCTCATAGATATCTGGATCCCGTGTCAACGAAGCGAACGGCGCAATGCCAGTACCAGTGGAAATCAGATATAATCGCTTACCCGGCAACAGCGCGTCGAGCACTAATGTTCCTACTGGTTTCGGGCGGATTATCACCTCGTCGCCAACCTGTATGTTTTGCAAGCGCGAAGTTAATGGGCCGTCTTGAACTTTAATCGAATAGAATTCCAATTCATCATCCCATGCTGGCGATGCGATTGAATACGCCCTTAACAAAGGTTTTCCGTTGTCTCCCATCAGCCCGATCATCACGAATTCACCTGATCGAAATCGTAGTGATCTCGGTCTTGCAATGCGAAACGAAAACAGGCGATCAGACCAGTGTGTAACCGAGGTTACGATCTGTGCATCGGGTAAGCGCGAGGTTTTTATCGCCTCGGTAGTTTGGATGGGGCTTTGGTCGTTCATCTTAGCATTCTCTCATCGGTAAATGTGTCAGGCGGATTGCTGAAGGCGTTGCTGATAGCTGCGGGCTTGCCAGTCGGCCCGTGCCATCCACTGAGGTTCGGGTTGCCGTGCGGCGAGTTTCTGATCAATTTCGACCTCGTCAAAGCCGGACCGGCGCGCCATCGCGTATTGGTCCGCAAGCACATGCCCCCTAGCCCGAAGACGGCCGTGATAGCCGAGAAGGCGCAAGCGCTGTGCCAGTGAAAACCCCCGACCATCGGAAAAGACCGGAAAATCGATTCGAATTAGATCTATCTGGTCCATCCATGGCAATATTGTAGCTGCGTCGAAATCGTTTTGCAGATCGATCGCCAACGCAGCATTCTGCGTTTTAGTCTCTGCCTCTATTCCTTCGAAAGAAGAGTACCCACGGTTCCAGTCGTCGGATGCGAACCCGTCGTCGGTAACGATAATGTTTGCGTCGGGCATCAGTCTTACGCTGTTCGAAAAATGGATACCGCATTCCGTTTTTTCATCACCACGCCAGCGTCCTGCACGCTCTTCTTCGCCCGAACTGACTTGTGTAGTGCATGGTTCGCAACCTATAGACGGATAGCCCTTTTCTACCAAAGGGTGCCGAGGCAGATTGTTGGCTTCGATATAGTCTGCCACATCTTTACGGCTCCAATGCGCGAGCGGATTGATCTTGATGCGTGTGTCATCTTCATTTTCAAACAACACCAACTTTACGCGCACACCGCCCTGAAATCGCTTCCGGCCGCTAATCCAGACATCAAAGCCAGCCAAAGCTTTCTCAAGTGGTTCTGCTTTTCGCAAGGCACAGCATGAATCACGATCAGCGAGATGCATCAGGTTGTCGGGATCCCGCAGAAAAATAGCCTCCCGCGACGGGGTTATGCGGCGAACATCACTTAATCCGAGATCCTCCGCCAGTTTGCGCTGATAGTCTAGCGTTTGGGGGAACAGCATTTCAGTGTCGATAAAAATAATTGGTGTCGACCGGTCGATTTCCGAAATCATATGCAACAGCACCACGGCCTCAGCCCCGAAGGATGAAACCAACGCGATCGGACCAAACAGAGGGTCCCCAAGGATATCGCGCAACACCCCGGTAGTTTCATCATTGCGGTAGCGGTTGTTCAACTCCACCACTCTCTCGGATATCGAAGGGATAGGGTTCTCAAGCGGCATGGTATTTCTCCTTGGCTGGATATAGAGCGGCCTTGAACGGGCTCGGCCCTAAACGCCGGAAGGTGATAAGGAATGTTTCTGAGGCATCGAGGCGCAACTCAAGATAGGCCGTGATAAGGCGCTCGACTGCCGGAATGATTTCGTCTGCTTTGAAACCAGGTCCAATGATCTTACCTATCGCGGCTGTTTCAGTCCCATCACCACCAAGCGTGATCTGATAGCTTTCAATGCCAGATTTTTCCAAACCCAGAATACCTATATGGCCGACGTGGTGGTGCCCACAGGCGTTAATGCAGCCCGATATTTTGACTTTTACGTGGCCGATATCATGTTCCAGTTTCAACTCATCAAAACGGGTAGCGATGCCTTGCGCGACATTGATAGACCTTGCTGTTGCCAGATCACAATAATCCAGCCCGGGGCACGCGATTACATCCGAAATCAGACCAATATTCGCCGTCGCCAACTTTGCAGCCTGCAACGCGTTATATACAACAGGCAAATCACCCTTATGGACATGGGGTAGTATAATATTTTGTTCATGACTAACGCGTAGTTCATCAAGGCTCCACTTTTCAGCGATATCAGCCAGCACGCGCATTTGTGCCGAGCTGGCGTCCCCTGGCGTCGCCCCGTGCGCTTTCAAGGAAACCGTAACGATAGCAAAATCGGAATTTTTGTGCGCATGCACGTTTGTGTCCGTGAACGAGCGGAACAACGGATTGGATTCACGCGCCTTCGCGTATTCATCGGTCGATGCTTGTTTGTAAAGCGGTGCTTCAAAGTCATCCTGTATACGGGAAAAAATGTCCTGATCCACTCCGTCAAAGCGCGTACGTTGAAACGAAAAGATTTCCTCAACGCGACGACGGATATCTTCGATACCGTGTTCATGAAGGGTGATCTTGATGCGGGCTTTATACTTGTTGTCGCGCCGACCAATCTGATTATAGACTTGAAGAATGGACTCCATATATGGCAGCAAATCAGCACGCGGTAAAAATTTTCGAAGCACTTTGCCGATCATCGGAGTCCGTCCCAGACCGCCGCCCACTGACACTTCATATCCAGGCGCGCCAGTTGCGTTTCGAACCAGCCTAAGGCCGATATCGTGGAATTTTGTAACGGCACGATCATTTTCACTACCAGTCACAGCAAACTTGAATTTGCGCGGAAGAAACGCGAATTCCGGATGATCTGTCGACCACTGCCGCACAAACTCGGCGGTTGGGCGTGGGTCCTCGAATTCGTCTGCGGCAACACCCGCGAAATGGTCAGCCGTAACCGAACGGATGCACGAACCTGAAGTTTGAATAGCGTGCATATCCACAGCGGCCAGCGCCTCGAGGATGTTAGGAACATCTTGCAATTGCGGCCAGTGAAACTGGACGTTTTGACGAGTAGAGAAATGAGCATATCCCTTATCCCACGTATCCGCGACATCCGCCAAAGTACGCATCTGCGTACCGCTAAGCGTACCGTACGGTATTGCGACCCGAAGCATGTAGGCGTGCAACAACATGTACAGCCCGTTCATCAAACGCAGGGGTCTGAATTCATCTTCCGTCAACGAGCCGTCGATGCGTCGCTGGACCTGATCACGGAACTGCACCGCGCGCTCGGCGACAAACTCTTTGTCGAAGTTGGTATAGTTATACATATTACGTGCTCCGGTATTACAACGAACGGGATTTCAGACTGACTGTGTTTGTTTGCCGAGGGCCCGGTTCGAAGGCCCTTTTGTGCGAAAAATTTCGCGAAAATGAACAGGCGAAGGCGCTAGATTGATGCCTTGCGTTGCGCCGGCCAGATAAGCACCAACAATGGAATTATCGGAACTCTGAACCCCGACCAAACGCGCATTTGCCATGACGGCCTCGTCGAACAAAATGGCGTTGCTATGCTCGGGCGACCATTCTCCAGATGCGGTAAGGTAGACAACCTCTCCACTAAGCAAATCGTTTGCGGTAATAACACTCAGATGGGTTTCATTTTTCATAGTTCAATTCCTTGAGTAACCTATGCTGCGATAAGTTCTGGCAGGCCATGCACCCCTTCGCGGGCATCGATCAGTGTGGCGTCAACCACTTCACGAAGGCGCCGCGCAAACGCCAGCCTCCAGCCAAAATCTTCTTCGGTCAGAAGTTCCGCGGCGGTGATATCCGTGCTCCAAGCATCGCACGAGGTCAAAAACACCGGTTCGCCATCTATTGTGTCTTTGGCTAAAATAACTTTTTGTGCTTCTGAGGCGGCCATGTCGGGTCTCCGATTGTGAGGAAGTTTATATCGCTGCGGCTACTCCTAATATAAAATATTATTCTAATAGGTTGCTACCCGTGCACATAAATAAGAACTATATATCGAGTTAGATGTCGATTTCACGACAATATCCCGTAACCGAGCAAAAACTGAAATGACAGTCAGAATTGATGCTCTGGATTGGAACATCCTCAATTCAATGCAGGAAGGTACGGCCCTCTTTATGAATGAGATTTCTCGAAAAGTGCCGTCATCGCGGACGCCGAATACCCGCCTGCTCTCAACGATCTTCTTTGGGCTGTGAGCGGATCTCTACATTTGATCGTCAGCACTGTCAGTTGCGTCGGCCTATGTCGATTTTCCAATCAAACCCTATCATATCTTGCAGCCAAATCTTGGGTGTATTTGCATTCAAACAAACGCGTAAAAATGTGATGGATGTACCATTCAAATCTAGTGCAGCGTAGTAATCGGGAACTTAAAACCAAGACTTGCCAATAAGGGGTGTAGTCCTCCGCTTTGCAGTGTTTGTAGTTGGCCCAACCCAAGCGTCAGACTAGTAAAATCTGTGAGGCGATAATCTGCTTCGACTTTGCAACCTCCAAGAAGCCCGCCCTTTGCGTTAACACCCGCCCCACCCGCAGCCCCAATAAATACCTCCCCCGATAGGGAAATTTCCTCAGAAACTGCATAACTATACCCAATGCCCAACAAACCCATCTGAAACCCGCCCGCGTCTCCGGAAAATGCGGTATAGGCTTGGCCGGTCAGGTAGGTATTTTTTAGAAGAAATACATCTACCTCAGCAGAAATCATCGCTGGTGAGGCCGTGCTGGCCGCCCCGAGTTTGCGAAATTCTGGTGAGGTGATTAGTTGTGTCACACCCGTGCTTGCCTGCCAGCGCACAAGCTCCGGCATTCCACCTAACCCCGTTCCGAATGCATAGGACGCTTTGATCGCCGGGGTCAGAGCCGTAAAGTCACCGTTGAGCGAGGATATTGCGCCCAGATCCACCGCCAGATTCAAATGCTCCAAGGTATCGATCTGAGCACCTACACTTGCCGAAATCAGCAAGCCGCCACCCGTATCCACGGCACCACCGCCGCCAATACCCACGCCTATGTCGGCGTAAAAATCCAGTGGCGCAATGTTCCACAAATACCGTCGGCCCAACACCCAGTCTGCGTACCCCTCGGCATCACCGTAAACGACGCCGCTGGCCTGAATAAAACTTTCGCTGTTGGTGTCATGGGCAAATGTCAGCTCTGCGCCCATCAACCACATATTCTGCAATTCACCGCCACCGCGCTTTTTATTATTCAGAGGAATGTAGCTTCTGACAATTGGTGTTAGTGCGTTAACCCGCGTGACGTCCCTAAAGGCGAAGCCACCGGTCGGGTGTCCGCCAACGAGTTCGATATTCAAAGGGCGCGTGAATGTCAGTGTAAAAGCTGGTGTTGAGATATCGGATCCGGAAACTGAGACAAATGAGGCGCCAACGCCGATGCGATAGTCGCCAAAATCATAGCCGAAATGGGCCTGTGGACGCAGCATCAATCCGTCACCCGAGACCTGACTGGCCCCGCCGCCACCGCCTATAAAAATGCTGGCGTCCCAAAACAGATTATCGGTAATGGTGGTGTGTTTGCCAAGTTCCCAGCCGCCAACGAAAAACCCGCCGCCAGTTCCGATCGCAGCAGAATATATGCTGGCACCGCCGTAGTATCCTTGCGTCACCCTGTAGGACAGAGACATGCCATTAAGCCCGCGAATATCGGATTGTTCTAGGGTAAGATAATCAAGCCCAAGCCTGAATTCGAGATTTGGCCTACCGGCCAAGGCTGGGCTGGCAGCGAGTAAAAGCGTCGTGATTGCAATAAGGTTTTTCATTTATTTCCTTTGGCGCGATACAATATTTCCATTGCATCAGGATAATTCCAGTTTGGATTTCTTTTTAGCCGAGAGACACAGAATACGCGCGGCTACTTTGTGTGTCAAAAATTGAAAGTTCCCTGTTGAATTTGATACGGAAACTTATAAATGGCGGCATCTGGCCGAAAATCACTTCGGTAAAGTTAAGGAATACTGCGAAATTGCGCTGAGGTCGCGCAAAGCAGACCAAAATTTTATGGCTTCACTACCATTGCGGTGCTCATCTACGATGAAACCATTACGCCACGGCAAGCGATTGGAAAGGTAGACATTTCGTTTTTAGTAGTATCCCATACGGGTTACGGGTAATACTTGTTAAGTATAATTAACCATTACTACTTAAGTATAATTAACCATTACTACTAGGGCTTACCGATTGCATGAACCAAACTACCAACAATTATGATGCCGATGATGAAATTGATCTTCTCGAGTTATTTGCGGCTTTGGCATCTAAATGGGCAATAATTGCTGCCTTCGGATTTATCTTTGTGACCTTAGCTGGATATTACGCTTATAGGGTTGCGATCCCGAAATATGAAAGCCGCGCCGTCTTCTCCATGCCAAATAGCTCGGGCTCTTCAGGGGGTGGGATTGCTGATCTGGCAGGCCTGGCTGGGCTGGATCTTCCATCTGGATCGGGCTCCAATAATGTCATTGACCGCGTCGCTGGGCGTGACTTTATAGTAGAGCTTGCGCGTGATCTGGACTTTCTTTCCGACCCATTTTTTAATTCCACCCTCAATCCGCCGGGGGTGCGGCAGAGGCTTTTTGTGGCTCTGGGGGCAGGTGCGGCAGAGCCGCCAACCGTGGAGGCGCTTGAAAGCGGGCTAGTCAGCGAATTTGAGAAAAACATTTCAATCGAAACCACAGAGGACGGCGCTTACAGCATTACGTTTTCGCACATAAATCCTGGCACCGCCTCAGTAATTACGAATGCGGTCGTGGATAAAGTTCTGACCAAGTCTCGTGAGGGGCAGATTCATGAGCAGAGATTAAGGGTGGAGTACCTTTCGGAGCAATTATTTATTGCCCAAGACAATCTAGATAATGCCACCGAGAAGGTTCAAGAATTTGCAGTTGTAAACAACATGCTGTCCGTTCAGGAGCTGCTGCAGCGCTCCCAACAGCTAACAAAGATGCGGGAGCGCCGGGACGACCTAACCTCAAATATGGCCGCCCTAACAAAACTCGCCAACTTTTTGGGCGCGCCGGATAGTCGTGCCGGAACCATTGAAGACTTCCTCAAAAATAATAACCGCCTGCAAGATCGCGAAATTGCCTTACTGATTGGAAGCCTGGCGACGCGGGACGACTGGCTCGAATTAGAGGGACACACCATCATGGGCGCTTCCCAAAACTTCTCGGACCAACTCGCCCAGATAAATCGAAACATAGCAACCTTTAAGGCGGAGGCCGCCGCAACGGCCGAAGACGCGGCGACGCTGGCCCACCTGGAGCGAGATGTTAAGGTTGAGACCGCAACGTATGAAGTGATCGTGGGGCAGTTCAAGCAGCAGGCACTCACTTCCGGCTTCGAGCTTTCACTTGGAACTATTTATGAAACCGCGGTCCCCGCAATTGGGCCGAGTTCACCAAAAAAGCCCCTCATATTGGCGCTGGGGGGCGTACTGGGAGTATTCCTCGGGAGCTGCGCCACACTATTCCTCTCAATGAGGCGTGGGAGCCTGCACACCAGGGGCGCTATGGATGGGCACCTCGGCGCCCGGGCAGTATACTTTAATCGCCGCGCATTCCCGCGACTGGAGGGGGGAAACCTATCCCGCCTGGTCAAGCGCTTCCAGAAGTTAACCGCCCCCGAAGTGGAGGAATTCGCCTACGCCCTAAACGCCCAGGGCAAGACCACCCACCTAATTGTCCCGCCTGCGCCATCGGCGGCCCCCGCCCTGACGGCCCTTGCCCTGAGTAAGGCCGGCGGCCTAGGGAGCAGTGCGCTGGTCATTGATTTATTTAGTCAGCTTAAAGTTACTTGCTATAGCGATGAGGCCCAAACTGTTGCGGGTTACGGCGTACGCCCGACATCTGTTGGGTTTAGCATTGCCACGCCAACCAGCCCAGGGCTGGTTTCACCGCAAAATGTTGCGCAACCAGAATTCACGGAAGCACTTAGGGTCCTGATGGGCGGCTACGCGACTACAATTATCCTCACAAAACCAGTCGGTGGTGCGGGCTACATGCTGGAGGGGCTCCAGGGACTGGATCCACTGGTTGTGTCGTCTGGCAAGCTAGGGAAAATTACATCCGGGTCGCTTCAGCGGCTCAAATCACTGCTGCCCGATGGTGACGGAACATCTAAGAGGCTATTATTCATATGCTAGTTGAGCGCCCCGCACACTCAAAGTCGCTACGCGGCCTGACCCTCGTGACTGCCCTCACATTTCTTATTGGCTGCGGCGCCGTCTATACACCGCAAAACCTACCGCGCCAGGGCCGCGAGGCTGAGAAAAGTCAAGCGGACATTGAACTTACATTCATTGCCCTTGATAGGGCCGCCGTGATTACTGCAAATCAAGCAGAATACAAGAGGCGGGTGATCGATGGCAGCAACTTGAATGGCTCGGCGCGCCTGCAAACAGAATCGGCTGCCCTCGCCCCGAATTGGCCCGCCACTGCACCCCCACAGCCCTACCTCATCGGGGCTGGGGATACGCTTGCCCTGACTAGGATTATGGGCTCGGACAGGGGCGCCGCGCTGGCAACGCAAAAAATACGTGTGTCAGAAACCGGGCACATAACACTGCTGGACGTGGGGAGGGAGCAACTTCAAGAGCGCCTGCCAAGTGAGCGCGGACCACTCCCCTACCTCATCGGGGTCGGGGACGTATTGGGTTATTCATCAATCATCACAACAATTGATGGAACGGGAACACCCACACGAACAGTCCAAAGTCAAAGCTTGCTGGTTTCAGCTACCGGAGATGTGAGCATCCTCGGTGTGGGCGACGTGTCAGTGTCCGGCTTGAATTTGGCGGAGGCCAGGAATGAGGTCGCCCAGCTCTTGTTGCGCCGCGGCCTGGCAATTGATTTTCAGATCGGAATTACTGGCTTCAACTCCCAACAATATATTGTTGGTGGCGCGTATGGCGCCGGCGGCCAGGCATTCACGAGTGAGCCAGTAACTTTGAACGCCTTAATTACAATGCGTGGAGTGACGGAAGCAGAAATCGACCGGCTCAATATTTACGTGCGCGTGATAAGGGGGGATCGGGAGTACATAATTTCCGCGAAGCGTCTCCTGACGGGTGTCGAGGAATACTACATTCACTCGGGCGACAGAATACTAGTTGAGGTGTCGAGTTTGAGCCCGATGCTTGACCCCATTCCCGTGGCCGGCCTGACGGCCGATCAGGCGCGGGGGCTTATCGAGGGCGAGTACAGGGCAAATCAACTGACATCCAGAACAAGCCTGGAGGTTACGGGCTTCACGTCACAAAAGTATTTCGTGTCTGGCGATGTGGCCAGGGGCGGCGTCTACCCCCTCACGAACACACCAGTATTGTTGGCCGAGGCGCTGGCAGTGGCGGACTTGAGGGTAGATTCAGACGCAGACGCGCCCCGGAGCTTTGCGGACCACGACAAGGTAATTAAACTTACTAGGGCCGGCCACGGCTATAGATTTTCAGCGCGCGAGTTACTCGCCAACCCAGCCGGTCTCTACGTGCACTCCGGCGACCGCCTGGCCGTCACTGACCTACGGTATCGCTCGGAGAAGGTTATCATAGCGGGCGCCGTTGCGCGGCAGACCATTTACCCGATCACGGCGGAGGATAGGCAGACCCTCAGTGACGCGCTATATTCGGCGGGCGCCCTAAGTACTTCGAGTGGGGATCCCAGCCAAATATATGTGCTGCGCCAGGCGGGCGAGGCATACGCCTACCACTTGGACGGATCGAACCCGGCGCGACTATTTTTAGCTAGCGAATTTGAACTGCGCCCAAATGATATTATTTTCATTGCGGAGCAGCCGATCATTCAGTTTAATCGGGTGCTGCAGCAGGTATTGCAGGGCATCGGGGGAATTACGGCGCTAACGGACCAAATCAACTAAAGCGAAATCTTTTTTATCGAAACAGCTAATGGGTAAGTATACACACAATGGTTTACCTCGAACGTACATTCGACATGGATTTAAATATGCCGGCAATGGAAATTGCTGCCATTCTGGGATCCTTTGTAATTTGCCTGCTCATTTTACTAACTAAACGCAAGCACATTAAAGTCACAGCGCAGGGCCACGCGGGAACTGCAGTCCAGAGTTCCCATGCGGACCCGACCCCGCGAATTGGCGGCGCTGGAATTCTAATTGGCATGGCCATAGTGGCCGGATTTTTTGTACTTTACTATCACACCATCACGGCGGGGGCATTTTTTCTCTCAATAATACCGGTCTTCGTAGCGGGTGCACTTGAGGACTTAGGTAGGGCAGTAAGCCCCAGGGCGCGTTTATTTGCGGCGGCATTTTCCGCGGGGCTTGCCGTTGTGATCATGGATGCTTGGATGCCCAGGGTAGATATTCCCTACCTTGACAGCCTATTCGCCTTTGCGCCACTCGCCATAGCATTTACAATTTTTGCGTCCACGGGAGTGTGCCACAGTATTAACGTAATCGACGGGGTTAATGGCCTGAGTTCGAGTGTTGCCCTCGCCGCCACAATTGGCCTGGCCCTTATTTCCCTGCGTGCGGGCGACCAGCTCATTTATGTTCTAAGTGTCCTCACGGCCTGCGTCGTGCTGGGGTTTTTATTCTTCAATTTTCCCTTTGGAAATCTATTCCTGGGGGATGGCGGCGCCTATACGCTGGGCCACCTGCTGGCGTGGTATTCAATCGGCCTGATTATGCGCAATGACCAGGTGAGCACCTGGTCCGTCCTCCTAATCCTCTTCTGGCCGATTATGGAGGTATTATACTCAATTTACCGCCGCAGGAAAATAAAGTCGGCCATCTATCAGCCCGACCGTGCGCACGTACACCAAATCATTATGCACCTCCTGCGGGAACGCTGGCTGCCGGTTCGCTGGGCGCGCGCCGCCAATCCCCTAACTACGGTCGTGCTACTTCCGCTCATTGCAATGCCAGTGATTGTGGCCGTACAATTCTGGAGATCTCCACTTCTCGGCTTTATTGGCGTCGTTGTATTTTTTGCGCTGTATGTATTTTTGTATGGAAGGTTGGCGCGCGCGGGTGCTGGCGGCAAAACGATCACCCCCTGAGGGGGTGGGTAGTGGCAATCTGCACTTTGCCACTCGGGCGGCGCGGAGCCACGGAACTGGAAATTTGACATTATTTTGCGCGGCGCGCGGCCTCACACCACCTGCACTGCGCCCGGGGGTACGGCGATGCGCGTCGAGCGGCCCATTAAGTCCAGCAGCACCCAGACCCTCTGGCCCGGACTGACCGCGTCAACCGTGGCGGTGAAGTCCGCAAATGGTCCGCCGGATATTACCACCTCGTCACCGGGCCGCAGCGCTGGCGGGGGCAGTAGCCTCCCCTCGCCATCGCAGCGCGCCACCAAGCCAGAAATCAGCTCAAGCGGGACGGCCTGGGGCCCGTCGCCGAAACTTACCAGCCGCGTGACGCCGTGGGTGCTGTTGACGGCGCCCCAGCCCCCCACTGCCGTGTCGAGGGCCACAAACATGTAGCCCGCGAAGAGTGGTCGCAATGCGCTGGCGAACTTCTCGGACTTGCGGCGGGTCTCCTCGAGCATTGGGTGGAACGTCTGGAAGCCCTGCCGCCGCAAATTGCGCTCCGCGATTATGTGGCAGTTGGGCTTGATCTGCGCGAGGTACCAGGTGGTTTCGTCCTGAGGTGTCTGCACTGGGTTCCCCGCTGAATTGGTGACTTTAGTGGCGCCGATTAGGCCACACATCGCCAAAAGTATAAAGGATAAAAGTGTTCGGCGGCACCCGCCCCGCCACATTATACCAGTGGGCATGGGACGTGGGCCCCTAAATTTTTAGTTGCGTTTTCTGGGGGTTGGCACTAGCGTTCATTATTGAACGATGTTTAGCGGCAAGTCATTTAGTCTAATTTTCAAGGGCCCCACTGGCGCGGGGCCCCATGCGGTAGCTCTTGCCCGCCGGGAAGTGATTGGTTTTTCGTGACCACTAAGGCTCAGGAGAAGATTGAAGATATGCGGTTCCGCATTCTCCGCATGTTGCAGGATGACCCCACACTATCTCAGCGCGACATATCGAGGGGCCTGGGCGTTAGTCTTGGCGGCGTGAATTACTGCATCAGTGCGCTGATTGAGGTGGGGCACATCAAGGCGGGTAATTTCATGGCGTCCGACAGTAAGTTGAAGTACGCGTACCTGCTGACGCCGGCGGGCGTGGCGGAGAAGGCGGCGCTGACGAGGCGGTTTCTGGCGCGCAAGATGCGCGAGCACGAGGCGCTGCGCGCGGAGATTGAAGCGGTCCGGGCCGAGTTTGAGCGGGGCGGCGGCGACTGAAGTTTTGGTGCGGGCGCTTGACTTGGGACGTTATCGGCCCTTTAGGGCCCAGATTTTCTTGCGCGTCAAATACGGGGTGGTTTTAGATGGGGTTTGGGTTGGTGATCTTGGTTGAGGGGTGTTGGGCGTGAGGGTTTTTGTTACGGGCGGGGCCGGTTATATCGGCAGTCACACGCTCGTCGAACTCCTGCGGGCTGGCCACGAGGTCTGCGCCTACACAATTACTCCAATAGCTCGCCAGTGGCCCTGGAGCGCGTCCGTCAGATCGCTAATGCTGACTTTGGCCAAATTGAGGGGGATGTCCGCGACGCGGGCGCCCTCCCACAACCCATCTGAAATCTGCCAGTCCACCTGGAAGTGGCAGTCGGACAATCCAACGGGGTATATTAATGCGTAAAGTAACGAGGGCCGTATTCCCCGTGGCGGGCCTTGGCACGCGGTTCCTGCCGGCCACCAAGGCCATGCCCAAGGAATTGCTGCCGATCATTGACAAGCCAATCATTCAATACGCTGTCGAGGAGGCGATTGCCGCGGGCATTACCGACCTAGTATTCATCACCGGCCGCACCAAGCGCGCCATTGAGGACCACTTCGACCGCAACCTCGAGCTCGAGGCGGCGCTGGAAGCTAAGGGTAAAGATGATATTCTGGAGTTGGTGCGCGGGATTATCCCCTCGGGCGTTAACTGTGTATTCATACGCCAGCCGGAGGCACTCGGGCTCGGGCATGCAGTTTTATGTGCGGCGCCAGTGGTTGGCAACGAGCCCTTTGCGGTTTTGTTGGCCGATGACTTCATGACTGGGGATGTGCTGCCGACGGAGGCGCTATGTGACGCCTACGCCGAGCGCGGGCGCTCGGTGATTTCCGTGTCGGAAGTTCCGGGCAGTGAGGTGTCTAAGTACGGCATTATATCGACTTCGGGTACTGTGGGCGGGCTTATGGAAGTCACGGGTATTATCGAGAAACCGGCGCTCTCGGATGCGCCCTCAAATCTCGCCTCGGTTGGGCGATATGTGTTTGGGGCCGAGATTTTTGATGTCCTGAGGGGGCAGCGGCCCGGCTTTGGTGGGGAGATACAGTTGGCCGACGCGATTAATACCCTGGCCGAGCGCGGAGATGTCTTGGCGCAACGATTGACCGGGCGCCGCTACGACTGCGGATCCAAGTTCGGCTACCTTGAGGCGATTGTGGATGCGGCCCTGGAGCATGACGAGTATGCGGAGCGGTTCCGTGGGCTGATGAAGGACCGATTGGTGCCCTAGGGCGCAGTTTAGTAGTGGTTTTGACCTCAGATATGCTGCTTTACGTTATCGGGGGTTTGAGTCGGGGGTGATGGCCCGTCGCAGAGACATACTGTAAGCTATATCAGCAAATAGAGATATTAAGACCGCCTTCCCCGTCGCGGGGCCGGCATCAAAATTTAATGGAAAAAGAACAGAGCTATGAGCAGCATTAAGAAAAAAGCACTCATTACCGGTGTCACAGGCCAGGACGGCTCCTATCTCTCTGAGTTTCTGCTCGAGAAGGGCTATGAGGTGCACGGCATCAAACGTCGGGCGTCCTCGCTTAATACGCAGCGGGTTGATCACATTTATCAGGACCCGCACGTCGAGAAAAAGAACTTCGTCCTGCATTATGGTGACCTGTCGGATTCCTCGAACCTGACGCGGATCATTCAGGAAGTTCAACCGGACGAGGTTTATAATCTGGCGGCGCAATCCCATGTGGCTGTGAGCTTTGAGGCGCCTGAGTATACGGCGGACGTGGATGCGCTTGGCACCCTTCGTATCCTTGAGGCCATTCGGTTGTTGGGCTTAGAGAAGAAGACCAAATTTTATCAGGCCTCGACGTCCGAGCTATACGGGCTTGTGCAGGAAACACCGCAAACGGAAACAACGCCGTTTTATCCGCGCTCGCCTTATGCCGTAGCCAAGATGTATGCCTATTGGATTACGGTCAACTACCGCGAAGCTTATGGGATGTATGCTTGCAACGGGATTTTATTCAACCACGAGTCTCCGCGCCGAGGCGAGACCTTTGTAACCCGCAAAATCACACGCGGATTGGCCAATATCTCGCAAGGCGCTGAGGCGTGTCTTTATATGGGGAACCTTGATGCGTTGCGCGATTGGGGACATGCGAAAGACTATGTCCGGATGCAGTGGATGATGATGCAACAGGAAAGCCCTGATGATTTTGTCATCGCGACCGGTGTTCAGTATTCGGTGCGTGATTTTATTCGCTGGTCTGCGACTGAGCTTGGCATCAGCCTGCGCTTTGAAGGACGGGGACTTGATGAAGTTGCTATTGTCGAAGAGATCGAGGGCGATGACGCGCCAGGTTTGAACGTTGGAGATACGGTTGTGCGTGTTGACGCGCGATATTTCCGACCAACCGAAGTGGAAACTTTGCTTGGCGACCCGTCCAAGGCGAAAGAGAAACTAGGCTGGGTGCCCGAGATTACCGTACAAGAAATGTGCGCCGAGATGGTTGTCGAGGATCTGAAAATAGCCAAACAACACGCACTTCTTAAGGCGAACGGTTATCAGCCAGCCGTTTCGATTGAGCAGTAAGGCCAAAATATGACAAAACGTATATTTGTTGCGGGGCATAATGGCATGGTTGGCCGCGCGATTGTGTGCCAACTTGAAGCCGCAGGTGATTGCGAGATTATTACGCGCAGCCGCGCCGAGCTAGATTTATTGTCGCAAAGCGATGTGCAGAGTTTTTTCCGAGATACAGATGTTGATCAGGTGTATCTGGCGGCGGCGAAAGTTGGCGG
>JAPYON010000051.1 GCA_029938175.1 Paracoccaceae bacterium
GTGTTTGAGGTGCCCGGTGGGCAGGCCAAGGCGCTGGAAGCCAGCCAGGCCGAGGCGGAAGCAGCGGTAAAAACCGTGGAGGGTGTGAATTCCGTTTCGGTGGTGATGACGGCCCATAGCACCCCGCAAACGCCGCCTGACCTAGGCACCAATAAGGCCGAGCCAAAGGGGCCGCAAAAAATCCCCGGAGTGGCGAAGATTATCGCCATTGCCTCGGGCAAGGGCGGGGTCGGGAAATCCACCCTTTCGGCCAATCTCGCGGTGGCTTTGGCGGCTGAAGGCAAGAAGGTCGGCCTGCTGGATGCTGACGTGTTCGGTCCGTCACAGCCGCGCATGCTCGGGGTCTCTGGACGGCCAGCATCGCCCGATGGAAAAACCATTCTACCGTTGCGAAATCATGGGGTTACCCTAATGTCGATTGGCTTAATGACCAATGATGACGAGGCCGTGGTGTGGCGTGGGCCGATGTTGATCGGCGCATTGCAGCAGATGCTGAACCAAGTGCAATGGGGCGCGCTGGATGTGTTGATCGTGGACCTGCCGCCGGGCACTGGGGATGTTCAAATGACGCTGGCGCAAAAGACCGACGTGGACGGGGTTATTATTGTGAGTACCCCGCAGGATGTGGCGCTGATTGATGCCCGCAAAGGTATTGATATGTTTAACAAACTCGGCACACCAATCCTTGGTATGGTCGAGAATATGTCTTACCAAATTTGCGAGGAATGTGGCCATAAGGGCCATCCGTTTGGCCATGGAGGTGTGGCAAAGGAAGCCGCCAAGATGGGGGTTCCTTTGCTGGCCGAGCTGCCGCTGCATCTGGATATTCGGGTTGCATCTGACAGCGGCGCGCCTATCGTGGTCAGCAAGCCCGACACCCCGCAGGCACAGGCCTTTCGCGAGCTGTCAAAACGGCTTATCAAGGACGGCACCGTATGAGCGAAAATATTTTTGAAGCCCCGATGCCCGCCACATTCCCGCCGCTGTTTACCGGCGAAGCGGTGAGCGGCAGCACCGACCCGTTTGCCAAGGCCTGCGCGCAGGCGATGATCGGGTGCGATGCGGGCTTACTGGTGCATTCCATCACCCCGGACCGCATCCGCGCCGCCATTGTGTTTGCCCCTGAATCTTCGCTGGAAGAGGCAATGGTAGCGTTTATTGCCTGCGGCGTTGGCTTTCAAAATGCCATGGGGGCGCTGGCTCCGCCCGAGGTGGGCGTGCATCTGGGCTGGCAAGGCGAGATATATGTAAACGGTGGTCGCGCGGGGCGCTTACGGGCGGCGGCCGCAAGCAATGCCCCCGCCGAGGTGCCAGATTGGCTGGTGGTCGGGCTGGAGATGGACCTTCTGCCCCAAGGCGAAGGCGAAACCGGAGAACACCCGAATGACACCTGCCTGATGATGGAAGGCTGCGGTGATATTTCCCCAATTCGCCTGCTTGAATCATGGTCTCGCCATACGCTGGTATGGCTGAACGATATTGAAAATGACGGCCCGCGTGCCTTGCACGAGCAATGGCGCGGGCTGGCCAAAGGGGTGGGTGAGGAGACCACGATCAACGCGGAAACCGGCACGTTTGTTGGTGTTGACGAAGCTTTTGGCCTGCTGTTGAAGGTCGGGAATGACACCCGCCTTCTGCCCCTTTCCGGCTGCCTTAAAAAAGGAGAAACCCCATGAACCTCGCGCGCGCCATTCATTTTGACGAAAGCGACACGCTGGTCTTTCATAACCCCGCCCGCACCGGCGAATGGGCCATCTCGGGCGGGTTTGAGTTTTCCAACTGGGGCGAGGGAGACCTGAACGGCAAGGCGCGGCAGGCCTTTGCCAATGGCTGGCTCGGGCTGGAAACCTTTGGGCGTGTTACCTTTGTGGCCGTGACCAAAATTGAGCCGGATGAATACCAGGCGCTGGAAACGGCACTGGCGCAGAATTTTGTCGATATCTATGGCGCGCCCTCGCTAGAGGCAGCCCGCCCCGTGGCAGAAGAAGAGCTGAAGCACATGGTCGAATTATGTGAGGGCCATGATGCCAATATCCTGATCACCGTGGCGCGCGAGCTGGGGGATACGGGGGTGAACGAAGCCTATCGGATCATCGCATCTCCAGATGCCGGAATGGACATTATAGCCGTGCATGGGGAGCTGGACTAACCTTCAGCCCTCCACAAGGTTTTAACGAGCGGCGTTAAAGGTAAACAGGTTTTCGCCGTTGATGGTATAGGCGTTAATCAGGGTTTTGGCTTTATCACTGGTGAGCCAGTTTTCCAGCTTTAGCGCCAAGTCATTGCGCACATGCGGCCAGCGCTCGGGGTTGACCGGAATATAGGCATATTGGTTAAACAGCGCAGGATCTCCGACAAAGAGCAGTGCAAGATCACCCTTGTTGCCGAAGTTCAGCCAGCTGGCGCGGTCGGTGAAGGTATAAGCGTTCATCCCGCTGGCCACATTAAGCGTGGCCCCCATGCCAGATCCGGCAGCGCGATACCACGCCCCTTCGGGTATAATATCGGCGGCAGCCCAAAGGGTCAGCTCTTTTTTATGGGTGCCGCTATCATCGCCCCGGCTCACAAACGGCGCTTGGCTGGTGGCAATGGCTTGCAGGGCCGCGGCAGCGCTTGCAGTATTGGTGACATCGGCGAGGTCATTTGAGGGGCCGACAAACACAAAGTCATTATACATAATATCGCGGCGATGAGTGCCAAAGCCCGCCGCTAGAAACTCTTCCTCCGCAGCGCGGGCGTGTACCAGAATTGCATCCACATCGCCCGCCTCACCTAGGCGCAGCGCCTGGCCGGTGCCGACCACGATCAGATCTACATCAAGGGCGATATCCGCCTTGATTTCAGGGAGCAACATCTCCGATAATCCAGAATTGTAAAACGAGGTAGTGACCGCCATTTTCAGGGTTTCTGCCTGACTTGCTGTTGCCAAAAGCGTTGCCGCGATCAGGGTTTCCCAGTTGAGTTTCATTCAACAATGTCTCCATTTGTGAAGGCTTTTGCCTCTGGGGTTATCGGGATTGAAAAAAACCTTTCCGCCCCACCTTCTTCATGCACGCGACCTTTGTGCATAAAAATAACATCATCCGCGAGCCGCTTTGCCTGCCCCATATCATGGGTCGACATCACAATACGGGTGCTCTCCGCTTTTGCCGTTTGCAAAATCGTCTCTATTTCGCGGGTGGCGCGACCATCAAGATTGGCGCATGGCTCATCCAGAAACAGCAGCTCAGGCTTGATGATAAGCGCCCGCGCCAAGGAGAGTTTTTGCTTTTCCCCGCCCGAAAGCATGGGAGCCCAGCTATCCAGCAGGTCTTCCAGCCCGAAACGCGCAGCGCAGGATTGCGCATTGCGGCGAGCCTCGGCCTTGGCCATGCCCCGCAGGCGCAGTGGGTAGGCGAGGCTGTCCACCACTCTGCGGCGCATCATAATCGGGGATTGAAATACAAACGCCTGCTTTTGGCGCGCGTCATACGCGGGCACCGCCCAGCTCACCTCCCCGCCCGAGCAGCGTTGCAGGCCGTGCATCAGCCGCAAAAGCGTGGTCTTGCCCGCACCATTCGGTCCGATCACTATGGTTAGACCCTCGGCCTCAAGGCAATAATCTACCGGCCCCACCAGCTTTTTTCCCCGCATATGGGCGGTGGAATTTGTGAGCGTGAGGGGAAGGATGCTTACCATGTTCTAGCCCGCTCGGTTTTGCTGATAATATGGATCAGCAGGTTGATGATCACCGCCAGCGCTATTAGCACCAGCCCCAGCCCCATGGCAAAGGCAAAGTTACCCTTGCCGGTTTCTAGCGCGATTGCCGTGGTCAACACCCGCGTGGCATGCTCGATATTGCCGCCGACAATCATGATCGCCCCGACTTCGCCAATGGCGCGGCCAAAGCCCGCCAGCGTGGCGGTGAGCAGCGCCCGCTTACCATCCCAAAGTAGCGCCATGATCCGCTGGCTGCGCGTGGCGTTCATGGAAATAAGCAAATCATGGTATTCGGCCCAAAGGTCGCGGATGGTTTGGTGGCTGATCGAGGCGATGAGCGGCGTGATGATAATGACCTGCGCAATAACCATGGCAATGGGCGAAAACAACAGCCCAAAGCCGCCCAAAGGTCCGGCGCGGGAAAGCGCCATATATACGAACAAACCGACGACAACCGGCGGCAGGCCCATGAAAGCATTGAGCACCGCAATCACATAGCGGCGAAGCCTGAAGCGGTTAACCGCCAGCCATGCTCCCATCGGCAGACCAATAAGAGACGCAATGATCACGGCGGAAACCGTCACCTGCAAGGACAGAAAAATTATCTCGTAGAGGTCCGGGTCGAGCGTAATAATCAGCAGCCATGCCTCCCAAAAACCGCTCATTTACGGCGGCTCCGCTTGGGTTCGACCTTCACGGCGCTCGGGTCCGCATCCCGGATCAACCGTTCAAAGCAATTGAATGGAGCCATGTAGAAACGAACTATACGGCCTGCATATGCGCCATCCTGTGGGGCACTTTCTGAAATCAAGCTTGCATCCGCACATGGCGGGGCTGCAGATAAGCTAATAAATATGACGTTCCCTCTCAAATCGGTTGGAACCGGAAAATGTTGCTCATAATAGTTTTGCGCGAAATCCGTTGGCAACGGTGCGTAAAATTCTAACTCGGTATCACGAAGCGTATAATGGAGGTCTGCCAGTATGTCCCGGGTTCGTGCTACGATTGCGCCAACCTCCGCCTCGGTCGCTGCCTCTGCAGCGTCAAAGCTAATGCTTTCTCGCCCGATATAACGATCCAGTAACTGGTTTCCATTTGGCAGATACCAGCGCTCTGGCGTTACCAGTAGTATAGGCATGGCCAAAGCAAATGCGATATTGATTCCTTGCCCTGCCCACAGCAAAAACCGTCGCTCAACCAAAATCCGCGCCACTAAAATGGCGCCTGCCAAGTATGCGGCGGCGGCCCAGTTGGCGAACGCTTGCGACATCAACGCTTGCCAGATGATCAACAGAACTATCGGTACAGAGAAAAACCACAACCGCAGTTCTGCGCCACGCTGGCGGGCGAGGCGTAAAGATACCCAAACCAGCGCCGAGAAAAATATAGGCCCCATCACAATAAACTGCGATCCGAAAAACGCCATTGCAGCACCGGGATGCAAGCCCTCGCCCCAATTCGCGTTATTTGCCGTGTGACGTAAGGTCGTCAGCTGATGTGTTGCATTCCACCAAATATTCGGCGCCACGCTGACCAGCGCAGCAAGGATTGCAATCAATATATCACGCCATGCTAACCGAGAATTTACTTCAAACACCGCTGCGAGAACCGCTCCGATCACGAAATATATTGCAGCATACTTGGACATCATACCAAGCCCGATCGCGCCCCCCATGATCAGCGCGTATCTGACCGAAGGTCGTTCTAGCAACCGGTGATACATCGCGAACGCTACCACAAAAAATAGCAACATCAATGTGTCTGTTGAAATTACTAAAGAGCCAACCGTGACGATTGGTAACGCCACATAAATTGGCCCCGCCCATGCCGCGGTCCTGACTCCATAAATCCGCAGCGTGATCGACATCAAGATCAGCGCGATAGCCATATGCAGCAATGGGGCAGGCAGCCGGACCCAGAATGTTGCGCTTGAACCAGCCAATTCGGTCGTTGCCCGAATGAGCCAGGCAATCATTGGCGGTTTGGAGTAATATCCAAAATCCAGATTTTGGCCCCACAACCAGTACTGCGCTTCATCCACGAACAGATCAGTTCCGTTCATAGTTTGGAGCAAGACTCTCCAGACCGTCAGCGCTAGAATAAAGGCTATTCCGAGACGAAAGTTTCTTTGGTCAGTCTGAAGCATAAATAAACCAAAGATTGCGCGCGTAAATCACGATTCCCAATGACTGCCCTAAAATTATTACGGGTTCACCGCGCTCGATCCCATACACAAGCAGCATCAGTCCGCCAACAATTGAGAACCACCAAAATGCATTGGGAATGACGGATTTATGCTGCTTTTCCGACGATATCCACTGGATTAAAAACCGTGCCGAAAACATTAGTTGTGCGCTCAGACCGAGGATAAGCCAGATTAAGTCTGACTGGGTTTCGATCCTGAAATATTCCATTATCTGGGTCAATTGTGCGCCTTGACTTCAGTAGGCCGTACGCGCTTATGACGTTTGATTAACCAGCTCACGCCGGTAAGGTCGTAAATTCCCACCAACCCTCGTTGAAAGTTGTTGTAATTCGAGTTTCCTGCTTTGCGGGGTTCGTGCACGACGTCAATATGTATCACGCGCCCACCGTAGGCCGAAAATAGCGCAGGCAAGTAGCGGTGCATATTGTTGAAATAGGGTAGATCAAGGAACATACCTCGATCGAACGCCTTATGCCCGCAGCCTGTGTCGCGAGTCGAATCCTTGAGGATTGCCTGACGGATGGTATTTGCAATACAAGACGCAACGCGTTTCGATAACGTGTCGTTTCGCATCACTCGTTGACCTGCGACCAGATGTACTTTCGAACCATTTTGCGAATCCATTGCATCGATCAAGCGTGGAATTTCTGAAGGCGGGTTTTGCCCGTCGCCGTCTATGGTGCAAATTCTGGAAGCTTTTGCGCAAAGAACGCCCGAGTGAACTGCGGCCGACTGCCCTCCGGATTGGGCGTGGTTCAAGACACGCAGCCAATCGTACCGTGTCAAAGCGGCTTGCAGCTTAACAGACGTATCGTCTGTTGAGCCGTCATCAACAAAGATGGCTTCGAAGAGCCGTCCGTCACATGCGGAGTCGATAAGGTCGAGCAACATATCAATGTTTGCGCCTTCGTTCTTGACCGGCACAACAATAGAAAACAGTAGATCTGTGTCTTGATCGGTAGTTTCGTGGTGGCGGGATAAAGATTTTTGTACTGATTGCTCTGACATTATCTACCTAGAGGAATTGGAATAATTAGCGACCCGATATTGCATGCATAGATTATTAATGTAAGCACATTAATTCGCAACATATCTTAAGTGTTCAGCCGAGGAATGGATAGCCCCAAGATCCACTTAAATTGAGGATCATTCTGAAGGCCCCGCGCACAACAATACGCCTAAGCTATTACATTATTACAGGGCGGGTCGGCCTTCTGAATGTTAGCCTTAAACTGTGAATTAAATTGAATTAATGCGATTCACATCAATATAATTACCCGACCTACTTATCAAATTTTGGGTTTTTCGCGTTATGATATGATGATCGGCCAACTTGTTCGCCGTTGAACTCAAATTAACCATTTGCACGTGTTGGCGAAGAGTTTCCGAAAAATTGGTGTTTTCAGAGCATTAGCCTGAAATGTTCCCAACTTTCTGATCTTGTGCGTGCTCGACCGTTATTTTCCTTTGCACTTGTAACGATAATAAGGTTTTCCACCGACCTGAATCTGTGCTTTGATTGTGTGGTATTTTTTTAAAAGTCCTAAAGTGCCGTATTTAAAAAGTTATGATATTGTTGATTGAAGCTTCAAAGGGCGGCGAATTGCGCTGTTCAGTAGAAATGCAATGAAAATGAAAAAAATGGTGCGGGCGGCACTTTCGATTGGGTTGTTACGCGGCGGGGCTGCTTTGGCGCAGGGTAAGGGAAAAAGTGACGAGGCACGGAACGATGTAAATAACGGCAATGCGGGCATTTGTTACCGTCAATTCACAAATCACGACTCAGAGTTCTGAGTTCCAAACTCCCCTTGCATCCCCCCGCAAATCCCCGTATTCCATGCGTCGCACGGTACAGGGGTTTAGCTCAGTTGGTAGAGCGCCGGTCTCCAAAACCGAAGGTCAAGAGTTCGAGTCTCTTAGCCCCTGCCAGTGCCCTCGAATTGCCAAAAACTTCCATTATCTAACCCGACATTAATAAATTTACTTGCGGGCCAGACCGTTGCGCTGTCCAAATTTTTTTGTAAGCTATATATAACCCACGTGTTTTCTCACGGTGATGATAGAGTATATTTTAGAATGGCACATTTCAGATCACATTCGTCCATCAGCTGGCAATCTGCGCAATGCTACTTTCGCTTGTATTAACGCTTCCTCCGGCTGTTTTTTCTCAGACGCGGGCACAAACATCTATTATCACACAACTTTTAGCGCAAAGCCTGCTGCGATGTTATGATGCGCCAGCCGACCGGATTGGCGCTGAAGACGAAGTCATTCTGCGAGTCGAACTGAATACCTCGGGCGATATTTCGAATTTACCGGAAATTCTGTCTCCTGTTTCCCTTTCGACAGGCGAGCGCACCTTGCTGCAGCAGGCAACGGTGGCGATTATCGATTGCACGCCGATTGTTTCTGGCGGTGACAAGAATTGATCCCGGAAGAAATTCTAGGTCTGGCCGGTGCAACACCCCATGTATTTTCAAATTCGTTACTCCCGATCGGTGCCTTAATTGCAGGACCACTTACCGTCTGGATCGGATTTGAGGTAGCATTGTGGGTTGCCGCATTAGGTGCCGTTATTGCGCTTTAATCGGATATCTGTCTTTTTCCTCAAAAAAGTCGATGACTTTGGCGCCTGCAGTAATCAATCCGCCGTGTTCGACACCTGATGGAGTGTTATAAGAATCTCCAGCTCGGCCCTCACGAGTATCACCGCCTACCGTCAGCGTAATACTACCCTCCAGAACGGTTCCCCATTGCGCTTTATGCGAATGCATCGGTAGCTCTATATCCTTGAAAGTTTCGAAAAAGACGACCAAACCGTGCTCTGAAGTAAAAACATGCGTGGTGACGGGGTCCGATGGAAGCGGAACATCCAGTTCAGGAAGCTTGGCTATGAAATCCGGTAAATTCATGATCGTCTCTAATATTGAAAATGTGGTGCGATTGCGGTGTTCACCTAACCGTATCACCATCCGTCGTTGTTCGCCAAACGCAGCTGTCGGCCGAAAAGGTTAACCTAAAACGTACATACGCATTGTGCGTGCATTGTGTATGGGTTGTGTATACGCAAAATACGCTAAAACGGGCAAAGGTTAACGTGCTCTAACGGCCCTTGAAATCCCCCGCCAGAAGCGGTAGTTCAAAGCCAACGAATGCATTCACAGAATTTCAGGAGTCGCAGACATGGCTAAAGCCAACCCATTGCAGTTTGCACAGCAAGTACGGGCCGAAGTGTCCAAGGTCGTCTGGCCAACCAAGCGCGAGACGCTTTTGACCACCGCTATGGTGTTCGTCATGGTGACAATTGCGGCAATATTCTTCTTCTTCGCGGACCAAATTATTCGCTTCGCATTAGATGCGATCCTGCGCTTAGCCTCTTGATTTCATTGGGGTGGCGCGGTATATGCGCGATCTTCACTGCTGCATGAGCGCGCTTCGATTCGTATGCGCGCTCTGCTCTGTTTTGGAAACTTGGCGCAAGCCTCTGATATATTGAATAAAAAGGCGCGATGCGTCTGATAACTAAAGGTCAAGCAACTATGGCATTACGCTGGTATTCGGTGGGCGTTCTCTCGAATTTCGAGAAAAAGATTGCTGAGTCAATCCGCGAATCCGCAACCAAAAACGGTCTTGAAGAAGAGATCGTTGAAGTTCTGGTTCCAACCGAGGAAGTTATAGAGGTCCGTAAGGGCAAGAAGGTACAAGTTGAGAAACGCTTCATGCCGGGGTATATCCTCGTGCGTATGGAGATGTCCGACAGGGCATACCACCTGATTAACGACACCAACCGCGTCATGGGGTTCCTTGGCCCGATGGGCAAGCCGGTTCCAATGCGCGACAACGAAGTAGCGCGTTTGTTGAACCAAGTAGAAGAAAGTGCCGAAAGCCCACGCTCGATGATTTCCTTCGATGTTGGTGAGAAGGTCGACGTGTCCGACGGTCCGTTTGAGGGCTTCAGCGGCATGGTGGAAGAAGTAGACAACGAAAGCGAGCGCTTAAAAGTGACCGTTTCAATTTTTGGTCGGGCAACCCCGGTCGAACTGGAATTCATGCAGGTTAAAAAGCAAACCTGAATGTAACCTGTGGGAGGTGAGCGTACGCGCAAACCGAACCACTAAACGTGTTGGCCGGAATGATCTGGTCAGCTGTGATAAATAGGAGGCCGTAATGGCTAAAAAAGTTGCTGGTATGCTAAAGCTGCAGGTTCCTGCAGGTAAAGCAAATCCGTCCCCCCCCGTTGGTCCTGCATTGGGTCAGCGCGGCATCAACATCATGGAATTCTGTAAGGCATTCAACGCCAAAACTCAGGATCTTGAGTCCGGTGCACCTTGCCCGACTATCATTACATACTATGTTGATAAATCCTTCACTATGGAAATCAAGACGCCTCCAGCGTCCTACATGCTGAAGAAAGCTGCGAAATTGAAATCCGCCTCGAACAATCCCGGTAAAGAAATCGCCGGTTCTGTGACGCGCAAGCAGGTTAAGGAAATCGCCGAAGCCAAGATGGTTGATTTGAATGCGAACGATATTAATGCCGCGATGTCGATCATCGAAGGCTCTGCTCGTTCCATGGGCATTGAGGTTAAGGGGTAATCGATATGGCTAATGTTGGAAAACGTTTTACTGCCGCTAAGGCAGCATTTGGCGAAAGCGCCAATGTAACTGTCGAAGAAGCTGTAGCACTGGTTAAGGCCAATGCGACCGCGAAATTCGACGAGACTGTTGAAGTTGCAATGGTACTGGGGGTTGACCCTCGCCACGCCGACCAGATGGTTCGCGGTGTTGTGTCCATGCCGTCGGGCACAGGCAAGTCAATGCGCGTAGCTGTGTTTGCACGCGACGCGAAAGCTGATGAAGCTAAAGCGGCTGGTGCAGATATCGTTGGTGCAGAAGACCTGATGGAAGCTATTCAGGGCGGCAACTTAGATTTCGATCGTTGTATTGCTACGCCGGACATGATGCCTATCGTTGGTCGTCTAGGTAAAATTCTTGGTCCACGTAACCT
>JAPYON010000188.1 GCA_029938175.1 Paracoccaceae bacterium
GGTCTACGGCACCCAACACATGCAGGCGCGAGAAACCGGGCTTGCGACCAGGGCCTAGGTAGATGGTTTGTGCACCTTTGATCAGTCCACGTGCCTCTAGGTCGATGCGCTTTTTGCGGTGTTTGATGGGCAGTTCGATGCCGTCACAGATCAATGGCTCACCTGACAACAACGAATCTTCGGGGGCGTCATACGCAGTTCTAAATGCATGGATTAGGCGGATGCGGGTGGCGTTTCGCCAGACCAAAACGGGAGAGCGGGCCATGAGGGTCGCGTCAACACGGGGGGTCACGATGATGCGGTCGTCTTTGGCGGCGGCGGCTTCAATCATGCGCTCGAACTCGGGGAAATCCAGCTTGGGGTCACCAAGTGCGTGAGCCAGATCGAGGATCGGGTTGCCTGCTTCTTGGCGATGAATTCGGTGTAAGGTCAACTTTTCGTCTTTGGGTAGCTTGTCGAAGCTCATGTTGCCGGATTGTCCGACGGGGGCCAGCTGTGCGGGGTCGCCAAACATGATTAAAGTTGAGAAAATCTCGCGTAAGTCTTCAAGTTGTTTGTCGTCGATCATCGAGGATTCGTCGATGAATCCGATATCCAACGGATCATCTCGGCGTGACCAGCCGGTGATGAAATCAGACCCGCGCAGGCCCGCGGCGGCCAGTGCGCCGGGGATCGATTTGTGCAGTTTGTAAAACGCCATGGCGCGGTCGAGGGCGGCATCGGTCAGGCCTTCGATGTCAGGGCGCTCATATGCTCCTTCAAGCCATTCTGCGATTTTTTCGTATTCGGGGTCGTAGACAGGGGTGTAAATAATACGGTGAATCGTGGTTGCGGGCACGCCGTGGCTGCGTAAAACACTGGCCGCCTTATTGGTCGGCGCAAGAATTGCAAGGCTGCGATTGTCCTTGCGCTTGCTGCTTTCAAAATCCGGCGAGATCGTGTCCACACCCGCGTCATTCAACGCCTTGACCAGTTTCGATAGAAGCATGGTTTTACCGGAACCAGCCTTGCCCAGCACTGCTAAAACACGAGTTTTTCCGGTGCTCGCGGGCAGCAGGGTGCCTTTTTCGATATCAATTCCGGCGTCTTTCAACGCTTCGGCGATTGCGTCGAAAGCTTGCGCTTGGTCTTCGGAAAATTTCATGTGGTTCTGCTGCCCTCTTTTGACGTATTCTAGCCGGACGGGGCAGCACTTGCCAGCCTTAGGCGGCCAGTGCAACGGGCGGTGGTATAATTGGATGCGCAACGGTTTAGATTGCAATGACCCCCCCGCCAATGCGATAGCAACGGCGTGCGTGGTGTTCAGTGCGCCCAGTTTATAGAGAGCGGAATCGACGTATATGCGCAAGGTGTGTTCGGATATGTTTAACACATCGGCGACCTTACCGCGGCTTAATCCGATGCCCAGATATTTCAGGACGTCCAACTCGCGCGGCGACAGTTCGCGACCCTCGACGGGCTGCGTTGTATGCGTCGCTGTCAGCGCTTTTTTGTCAAGATAGCGGCCCCATGCTGAATCCTTGGCGTCATAATTGATAGCAAATATCGCTGTTTGCCCGTTAGGGCCACGGATCGGCACGGTGTAACCTTGTAGACCAACACCAAAATCAAGCGCTTCGTTGTAAAATGAGCGGGTGCGTTTGGTGGATCAGTCTAGGCGCTTCCAGTCCAGTGGGTTGAATCGCTGCAATGCGCCGCGAACAACTGGGTCGACCAGCATTCCGTTCAGATTCGCCACTAGATACGACATGTGTTTCACATCATATGTATCGCGAAGAATGCCCGCCAGTCCGGACAGATCGTCAGTTGTGTTGGCTGTGTCCAGCCGTTCCAAAAACGTTTCTAGCTTGGTTATCATTTACGCCTACACCCGTCATCCCGCCCCCGCTG
>JAPYON010000052.1 GCA_029938175.1 Paracoccaceae bacterium
ATGGGGATGAGTAACACGACCTTCAAAAACTCACATGGCCTGACTGCCAGCGGCCACGTATCAACGGCGCGGGACATGGCTACGCTTGGTCGTCGGCTGTTCTATGATTTTCCAGATTACTATAACCTGTTCAGCAGGATTACGACCAACACGTCGATGAAAACCGTTTACAACACCAACCGCCGCTTTCTTAGTGCGTACCGCGGGGCGGATGGTATCAAGACGGGCTATACGAACGCGGCTGGTTTCAATTTGGTTGCCTCAGCACGGCGGGGCGAAGAGCGGATCATTGCGGCAATGTTCGGGGGCACTTCGACTGCGCAGAGAAACGGGCAGGTAGCCAAACTGTTGGACATGGGCTTTGATCGTGCTCCGACACGTGTGGCAACGATCCGTCCTGCCGCTTTGAATCTGTCAAAACCTGGTGGTCCAGTAATACGAATGACCGGTTTTGTGAAGCGCACGGACCGCCCCATCATGCGTGGCAGTAATGTAGCGTCGCCCTCTGAGGTGTTGATGGCCCGAAATATTGATAGTCTGGTGACTTCGTTAGTGACTGACACCAACGACGCGGAACTACAAAAGATACTTGCGTCGCTGAACGTTCAGGATGGCGGTGTAACGGTGCCAATTCAACGTCCGGCCAGCCTGCGCGCGTCTGTAAAAGTTGCGACCATTGCGCCACTACCGACAATCAACCTGACACCTGCACAGGAGTTTGGCGACTGGGCGATCGAGTTGGGGAATTACGCCAACAGGACCAACACTGAAAAGCTGTTGTTGAAAACTGCACTAATGGACCTTGACGCCCTGCAAGGTGCCGACCGCAAGGTCGAGGTGACGGTGGTGCATGGTGTAACCATGTTCCGCGCACGATTTGTCGGCCTAAGTGAGACGGATGCCTACAAGGCCTGCTCTCGCCTTGTCGCGCGTGACTCGGCCTGTCAGGTTGTCAGCCCTAGTTAGGCTCGGTTAAAAGTTAATAGTGACGTCGGGTAGCTTTAACGCGCGGATCAGGTCGCGGACTTCTTGTCGGGCCGCGATGTTGGACAAAGTCATTTTGTGGTTACCAACATCCTTCAGGTCCAGCAGTGTAAGTCCGTTTAAGAAAAGTTCACGAAATACGACACGCTCGGAAAATCCAGATATTAGTCGGAAACCGATCCGCGTGGAAAGCTCGTCCAGCGCGGTACCTACTTTACGCTTGTTGCGCGCATTCAATGTAGACATCCGGTTTCGCAACACCACCCAGTCTACGGATTTCAAACCAGCCTGCGAGCGTAACTGCCGCGCGCTCCATACCATCTCGGAATAGATGGAAGGGCCAAGAACTTTTCCCGTTGCCGGATCCAGTCGTGCCAACAAGTCAAAATCCACCAGCGAGTCGTTCATCGGCGTAATGAGCGTATCGGCAACCGAGTGTGCCATCTGGGCGTATCGAGTGTGCGCACCGGGGCAGTCGATCAAAATAAAATCGCATTCAGCCTCTAGCGCACTTAACGCTTCGGCAAAGCGCAGCTCTTCCTCGGCTTGCGCTTCCTTCTGGCTGTCTTTGCTTGAGAGCAACATGCTGACCCGTTTGGGCAAAGGCAGTTTGACGTCATTGTTCACGCAAAAGGCTTCGCGATTGTCGATATAGCGAAAAAAACTTTGTTGGCGCAGATCTAGATCAATCGCGCCGACCTTATAGCCGGAACGGGCAATCGCGCTCATCAAATGCATAGCGGTGGTGGATTTTCCCGAACCGCCTTTTTCATTACCCAAAACGATGATATGCGCCATTCAGCCCTCTCTAGAAAGACAAAACGCGCCCCGATGGGGACGCGCTGTAACTTGTATATGATCCTGCGACTGCAGGAAAGATCAGAAGCCGAGGCCTTCGTATTTCGCCTTGAATTTCGAGACGCGGCCACCAGTGTCCATCAGGCGAGTGTTACCGCCGGTCCATGCAGGGTGCACAGTTGGGTCGATGTCGAGCACGAGGGTATCACCCTCGGCGCCATAAGTTGAACGTGTTTCGTAAGTGGTACCATCGGTCATCTTAACCGTGATGGCGTGATACTCCGGGTGGATATCTTTTTTCATTTTTCTTGCTCCTGATGTGCGGACTAATCAACCTGCGTCAACCCTTTGGGCCCGGTAAGCTGTCGCCTCGCAAAAACTGATTTTCGGGCTATAGCGAATGTTGACACCGTGGGCAAGAGGAATGAATCTATATTCCGTCATTGCAAACCAGATTACTTTTTCATTCGTGCCTCACGCAAGGACTTTAGGTCCATCTGTGGCATCGCATTTCCACTGATGGCATCCAGCATGTCCTGTGTTTCTTCTCTTCGCTTTTTAGCGCCATCATCCCCTCCACGTACGGCGAATATGGCCAGCAGCACTAGCACTGGCTGTATCGACAGGATCAGTACCATTCCCAGCGCGATCGGTTCATTTTGAAGCACTTCAAACAGAAACCGCACGCCATAGCCGAAAATGATCAATACCAGCAGACAGAATACCGCTACGATCAACGACAGCCATATTGAACGAAAAAAGAAAGATCCAAATCACATATCGTGAACATGCTGAATTTTTCAGTTCTGAAAACCCTATAATTACATAAAGTTCAAAACAAAACGGGCGTCCGTAAAGGACGCCCGTCTGAATTCTTGATTGCCGGTCTTACTTTTCGGAAAGCGGACGGTAGTTTGTTTGCTCGACGATACGAGCCGATTTACCACGACGATCACGAAGATAGAACAATTTCGCGCGACGTACCTTGCCGCGACGGATAACTGTAATGGAGCCGATGTTTGGCGAGTGGAGCGGGAATACGCGCTCTACGCCTTCACCAAACGAGATTTTGCGAACTGTGAATGCGCCAGCGATACCTTTGCCGCCGTTGCGAGCGATACAAACGCCCTCATAGTTCTGAACACGGGAGCGGGTGCCCTCGGTCACTTTGTAGCCTACGCGAATGGTATCGCCGGCTTTGAAATCAGGGATGTCTTTGCCGAGTGTGGCAATTTGTTCGGCTTCAAGCTGTTCAATAATGTTCATTTCAGTCGTCCTTTTTGCTCGCCTTTTTGGCGATTGTTTGAGCGTCCGAGAGCTGCTGATCTTCCACCGAGTCCGCTATATGCGCTCGCCAGAGGTCGGGACGACGTTTCTTTGTTAAAGCTTCGGACTGCTCGGCACGCCATTTGGCGATGTTCGCGTGATGGCCCGAAAGGAGAATTTCGGGTATCGTGCGGCCTTCCCATTCCGTGGGCCTTGTATATTGGGGATGTTCAAGCAAACCATGCGAGAAGGATTCCTCCTCGGTCGACTCAGCATTCCCAAGAACGCGCGGTATAAGCCGAACGGTGGCATCAATCAAGGCCTGAGCTGCAATCTCTCCGCCAGTAAGGATAAAATCTCCTAAACTGACCTCTTCCACGTTCCGCGCATCCAGCACTCGTTGGTCTACGCCCTCGAAACGGCCGCAAAGTAGGGTAATGCCCTTGGCTTTGCTAAACCGCCGCGCCATGGCTTGATCGAAGGGTTTACCGCGTGGGGAAAGGTAAACCACCGGCCAATCCTCGCGAGATTCGCCTTTGTCGGCAAAATCGACTGCGCGGGCTACTACGTCAGCCATCAGAACCATGCCAGGGCCACCGCCGGCAGGGGTGTCGTCAACATTGCGGTGCTTGCCACGGGCAAACATGCGGATGTCGATAGGGTCAAGTGCCCACAGACCGTCTTGCAAAGCCTGCCCAGTTAATGAGTGCCCGAGAATGCCCGGAAACATATCCGGGTAGAGTGTCATAACCTTAACCCTCCATGCGCCGGCAAGGTCCGGCTGATCCTTAATCAATGCGCTTGGCTTACGGGTGGCAGATATGGCGATCCGGCCGTGGGATTTGGTGTGCTTAGTCATGGCCAGGCTCTTTCCTGCAGCTTGTGGTTATAGTTTCTTAGCATGTTCAAGATCGTGAGATAACAGATGTTTATTTTTTGATCGTTCAGTATTCGAATAACGGGCATTTTAACAGGTGATAGTAACCCCTAACTTTGGAACAATCTGATGTGGATATCATGATGACTACTGATACTAAAATGACAGGCGGCTGCATGTGCGGGTCTGTGCGATTCGAAACGACAGGCGAGACCTTTGGCATGAACTACTACCATTGTAACAGTTGCCGCAAGTACACTGGTGGGCCTGTCGTTACCTTGGCGGGTTTTATGGCCGATCAAGTGAAATTCTCTGGCTATACGCTTAAAATTTATGCCTCTCCCGAAGGGGTTGGACGTGCATTTTGTGGTAATTGTGGAACCCCGCTTACGTGGGAAGGCGTTAGCAGTACCCGAGGTGGTCATATTTTGAAATTCACATTAGCACCTCTGATGACCCTGATTCTCTTGTACCTAATGGTTACTCTTGGTTACTCTTTTTATTCCGAGCGGATTTTTTGGCTTGACGTTGCTGACGATCTGCCACGGTTTTCTGAATTCAACGGTGATGGAACGCCACTAAGGCATGGTCCGGTGAGCGAAGGGTTGCCTTCCAAATAAGGGTGAAGAACCGCCTTTACTCAAGTTGTACTATTCCTTTGCGGGAATCAGCCCCTCTGGCGGATCAATGATGATACGGCCTGCCGCTATGTCCACGGTTGGAACCGCCTCTGTGGTGAAAGTCAGTAACACGCCGTCTTTCAGTTTCGGACCGGTGATTTCCAGAATATCGCCTGCACCATGGTTCTGCACGGTTTTGATCTGGCCTACCGTTTGGCCACCTGTGTCCAACACCGCCAACCCGATTAGATCGGAATGGTAAAATTCGTCATCTGGCAGGCTCGGCAAGTTTTCGCGGGCGGTATAAAGCCGTGTGCTGCGCAGCGCGTCAGCGTCTTCTTTGTTATCCACGCCCGAAATCACGGCAGCAAACCCGCCTTTGATGGTGCGAGTGATGCCGAGGTCATAGGTTTTACCGTCTTCTGTGCTCAAAGGGCTGTAATCGCCGATGGCCGCAGGGTCGGCGCAAAAGCTCTTGATGCGAACCTCGCCGCGCACACCGAATGCGCCGGAAATTGCGCCAACACAGATCATTTCGGGGTTATTAGTCATCTACCGCTCCAACACGCTGGCCAACATGGCGTCGCGTTTTTCCCATTCAACTTTTTCCAGCTCTGGTGTCAGGCTTGTCTCTACGGGCCAGCCAACACACAGATACGCCACTAGCGCCCATTCGTCTGGCACGTCAAGGTCTGTTGCCAGTTGCACCGGATCAATAATCGAGACCCACCCGACCCCAAGCCCGTGCGCCCGCGCTGCCAGCCAGAAATTCATAATTGCCGACACAACCGAATACCGCCGTGCTTCGGGCATAGTTCCAGCCCCCAGCCCTGCGCCCTTGTCCGTCCCGTCATCACAAAACACCGCCAGTTGAACCGGAGCATCGCGCATACCCGACAGTTTCAGCCCCGCATAAATGTTAGCGCGATCTCCCGAGTATCCCCTAAGTGCGTCGGCGTTAGCAGTTTCGAAGTTCTCAAGCGCATTGGCACGCGCGGCCTCAGATTTCACCGTAACAATCCGCCAAGGTTCCGAGAGGCCAACCGAGGGAGCAAGCCAGATTGCCTCCATCATTTCGGCCAGAAGTTCATCGCTTACGGGTTTATCGCTGTGGAAATGCCGAACATCCCGACGCCAGCGCATCAGATGGTTCAATTGGCTGCGGAATTCTGGCGGGAACTGGTTCATGCACCTTGTCGCATTGCTGAATCGACAAGGGCGAAGTCTTCTGCAGAAATTTCGAACAGGCTGCGCCTGAATGCCATGCCCCAGTTTTTGGGATTGCTGACAAACACAAGGCTTTCCAGAAAAGGGCGGACCGATGCGCGGGTTTCAAGGTTGTACCTTGCAGCGCGAGCCGACGCTGTATACCCGTCGAAATCAGTTTCGAACGGTGCACCTTCACTGACCGTACCAGTAGCGACAAAGGCTTGCACAACTTCACCTTCGCTATAGCCCTCAGGCGGGGCGTAATACGCAAAACGATCCCCAGGCATCAGCTTGGAGATCGCTTGTAGTTTACCGTGACTAAAGGCGCAGAGAACGCGTTTGCGGCCGATAACAGCATGTTTAGCGCCAACGGCACCAGCCCAATACTTCGCTCTCATAACTGCCCCCTTCGTCAACCAAAGACTGGCAGCAGCTTATTCTGTGGTTGCGTCTTCTGCAACTTCTTCCACCGGTGCTTCTTCAACAGGTGCGTCGGCGGCTTCAGCGGCGTCGGCAGTTTTTTGAGCTTTCTCTTCAGCGCGCTCAACAGCAGCTTTGTGCGGCGTACCCTTTTTCGGGTTGTTGCGGTTTTTCTTTTCCAGAACGCCAGCGGCTTCGAGGAAACGGGAAACGCGGTCAGTAACCTGCGCGCCTTCACCTAACCAGTATTTAACGCGATCAAGGTCGATTTTCACACGCTCTTCGCTGTCTTTAGGCAGAAGCGGGTTATATGTGCCGACTTTCTCGATGTAGCGGCCGTCGCGGGGCATACGGCTGTCTGCAACAACAACACGGTAGAAAGGACGTTTCTTGGACCCACCACGGGCCAGACGAATTTTAGTAGCCATTTTTATTTCTCCTTAGGATGGCAGTGTGAGGGCTATTGCCCGTCATTCTTGATGATATCGTGATGCCTGATGACTTCACCGATGATGAAGTTCAGGAATTTCTTGGCAAACGCGGGGTCGAGGTCGGCTTTTTGGGCCAACTCCTCTAAGCGTGCTATTTGTTTGGCTTCGCGCGCGGGGTCAGAGGCGGGCAGGTTATGCTCGGCTTTCAATTTTCCTACGGCTTGCGTGTGTTTAAAGCGCTCTCCCAATGTATATGTCAGGATCGAGTCCAGACGGTCGATGCTTTCGCGGTGACCTTTCAGGATCTCAGCGGCCTTGATTTGATCGGGTGTCATTGGAGGCCCTCCGGTGTGGGCTGGCGGAATACCAGCAGGTCTTTGTGTTTCGGCCATAGTGGTGCATTTGGATCGAGTCCAGCACCCATTCTTTTGGCAAGCGGGATAGAACGTACATTGTCTGGGTGGATGTAGATAACGATCGATGGCAATTCCAAGTCTGTATAACCATGATCACGAATTGCCGATGCAGCTTTGCATGCAAGGCCCATGCCTTCGAACCGATCTTCGTACAGTGAAAACGCCACTTCGGTTTCTGGGCGATCAATTGTACAGCGTAAACCAATACGTCCAACGGCGTCGCCAGTTCCTTCATTTCTACATGAAAATATCCATAGCCGCGGATCACCCAATGACCGAGGTTGGAAGTGAAATCTTCCCACGCATCCCTGCGGTCTGCGGGGCCGCCTACCCATTTGCTACGGTCGCGTGAGCAAAATGCCTCGAATGCCGGAAAATCTTCCGGCAAGGGCTTACGAAGCTTTAAACGCGAGGTTTCCAGTACGGGTGAGGTCATTTCTTCTTCCCGAATCCGCTAATGTCTGTTGGCAACCCCGCGCCCGGCTTGGCCCCAAACCCCGGTTGCAACGCGTTCGTGCCCATGCCGGGCATAGCGCCGCCTATGCCTGCCTGTTGACCGCCGCCTTTGCCCATCAACGCACCCAACCCCTGACGCATTAGGCCTTTTTTGCCCATTTTGCCCATCTTCTTCATCATGTCGCCCATCTGACGCTGCATTTTCAGAAGTTTGTTTAAATCGGAAACTTGCATGCCCGCGCCCTTGGCAACACGCTTTTTCCGGCTGGCTTGCATGATTTGCGGGTTGGCGCGCTCGCGTTTGGTCATGGACTGGATCAGCGCGATCTGGCGCATCAGAACTTTGTCGTCAATTCCAGCCTCGGCCATCTGCTTTTGGGCTTTACCCATGCCCGGCATCATTCCCATGATCCCCGACATGCCACCCATCTGCTGCATTTGTTCAAGCTGGCTGCGAAGGTCGTTCATGTTGAACTGACCCTTCATCATCCGCTTCATCATGCGCTCGGCTTGTTCGGCCTCGATGGTTTCTTGGGCTTTTTCGACCAAGGAAACGATGTCGCCCATGCCAAGAATACGACTTGCGATCCGCTCGGGGTGGAATTCTTCCAGCGCGTCCATCTTCTCGCCAAGGCCGACGAATTTGATTGGCTTGCCAGTGATGGCCCGCATCGAAAGCGCTGCACCACCGCGGCCATCGCCGTCCATACGTGTCAGGACAACGCCGGAAATACCGATCTGACCGTCGAATTGTTCAGCCACGTTCACAGCGTCTTGGCCCGTCAGGCCGTCGACCACTAGCAGCGTTTCACGAGGCGTAGTTACATCGCGGATGGCCTGAACTTCGGCCATCAGTTCTTCGTTGATGTGAAGGCGGCCAGCGGTATCGAGTATGTAAACGTCATACCCACCTAGCGTTGCCTGTTGTTTGGCGCGTTTGGCGATTTGCTCAGGCTTTTGGCCTTCAGCGATTGGAAGCGTATCAACACCAATCTGTTTACCCAGCACTTCAAGCTGGTGCATCGCGGCTGGGCGGTAGATGTCCAGCGAGGCCATCAGTACGCGTTTGTTTTCTTTTTCCTTAAGACGTTTCGCCAGCTTGGCGGTCGTCGTCGTCTTACCGGAGCCCTGCAGACCAACCATAAGGATCGGCGCGGGCGGGTTGTCGATTTTTAACGCACTGGCGGAAGCGTCGTCCCCCGAAAGCATCGCCACCATTTCGTCGTTAACAATCTTAACAACCTGCTGGCCCGGTGTGATGGATTTTGTAACGGCTTGCCCTGTCGCCTTTTCCTGTACAGCCTTAACGAAATCACGTGCAACAGGCAGGGAAACATCGGCCTCAAGCAAAGCTACACGGACTTCACGAAGCGCAGTTGCAACGTCTGCATCCGACAGCGCACCTTGTTTGGTAAGCTTGTCAAAGACGCCGCCGAGGCGGTCGGATAGGTTCTCGAACATCACGCAGCCCTCCATGGGCAAATAACAAACGACAAGCGCACCAGTGGGCGTAACACGCTGACTGGTGGCGATCCTGACATAAGCTCAGGACCGGAAGTTTTAAACCTTCCGGAAGTTGATGCGGTGAATACGATAAGTTGGATTAAAGGTCAAGCGACGAAGACTCACCTGATTAGGCCTCGTTTTCGGGCTTCCAGTTCGGCTGTTTAGCGAAAGCAGGCAGATCAGGGTCTATCAAATCCCAATGAGGCTTATTGTCCGAAAATATGACTACCTCGGGTGTGAATTCAGCGATATCCTCCATACACCCAACAGCAATGGTTAAATGTTCGGTGTTTCCGCTGTTCGTGCCGTAAACCGGACTACTACAAACCGGACAAAACGCTTTTGTCACGTTGTTACCGTTGGCGGCTACGTAGGAATACTTTGAGATAGCACCCGTTATCTGCACCGAGTCCAACGAATACATCGCGCCGGTGGTGTGCCCGGTTCCGCTCGTCTTTTTACATTCCACACAATGGCACTGCGCGACGACAACAGGGTCACCCGAAGCTACGAAGTGCACAGCACCGCATAAACAGTTTCCTTCATGCTCTTTTATTGTAAATTTTCTCATACGGTAACGTAACCGTCTTCGCTGCGACGCGCTAATACAATATTCTACAAAAACTGTTGGACTTGGCAAATGCCTAACCGCGCATTATGTGGACCTCATGACAAAAACAACCGTAGCCGCCCTGTATCACTTTACCCGCTTTGCGGTCCCTTCCGCTGTGCGCGGACCACTGCAAACCTTTTGCGACGCGCAAGAGGTTAAAGGTTCGTTACTGATCGCGGGTGAGGGGATTAATGGCACAATTGCCGGAACCCGTAAGGGAATCGACGAGGTGCTGGCCTACCTACGCGCACTGCCGGGATGCGCCGATCTTGAGCACAAGGAAAGTCTGGCCTCGGATATGCCGTTCCTGCGGATGAAGGTGAAGTTGAAGAAAGAGATTGTTACAATGGGCCAGCCGCAGGTTGACCCGACGTTGAATGTTGGCAATTACGTCATGCCCGAGGATTGGAACGACCTGATCTCGCAAGATGATGTGGTGCTGATTGATACGCGCAATGATTACGAATTCTCAATTGGTACGTTTGAGGGTGCGATTGACCCTGACACCGCCAGTTTCCGCGATTTCCCCGCATGGTGGGAAAACAACAAGGACCGCTTCCATAATAAACGTGTGGCGATGTTTTGTACGGGCGGAATACGTTGTGAGAAATCCACTAACTATCTGCTGGGCGAGGGCGCACAAGACGTGTTCCATCTCAAAGGTGGCATTCTGAAATACCTTGAAGAAATCCCGCAGGATCAGTCCATGTGGGAGGGCGAGTGTTTTGTCTTCGATAGTCGCGTTTCTGTAGGTCACGGGCTAGAGGAAGGCCCGTATCATTTGTGTTACGCCTGCCGTCGCCCGATCTCGGATGATGACATTGCGCGTCCCGAGTTCGAAAAGGGTGTTAGCTGCCATCAATGCATTGACGAGCACTCGGACGAGCGCCGCAATCGTTTCCGCGAACGTCAAAAGCAGGTGGTGTTGGCTGAAAAGCGCGGAGGGCAGCATATCGGTGAACGCAAAGACGTGCGCGCCTAGGCTGGCGACAGAACACGTTCCTTGATTGGCAGATGTACGATGGCCGAGAATGCGCCAACCCCGACACCGACCCACCAAACGGCGTTATAACTGCCGTAAATGTCATACATCCAGCCACCCAGCCATACCCCAACGAAGGATCCAAGCTGGTGGCTAAAAAACACGATACCATAAAGCGTGCCCATATACCGC
>JAPYON010000005.1 GCA_029938175.1 Paracoccaceae bacterium
ATCGAATCTACATCTCGACGCGATCGGCCATCCCGCTTCTAGTCCGATTGGCAACCGGTTTTGGTTTGGGTTTTGCCAACCCCTCCAGTACGCCTAATGGCCTTTTGACGGCCTCGCGCAGGCCGGATTTCGGCGTCGCATAAATCTGTTTCGTCGCCTCCACCAACAGCGCTCCCGCCGCCATGCGGGAATCAAGGCGTTTGCCCACCCCCTCCCAGAAGCGTGCGGACTTTAGCCAATAGGGTTTGTGGCTAGGCGGAGCGTACAATGCAGAAACATGGCGTTCAGGATGGAACCGATGCTTTCGCAACTGCGACTCCAATTGCGATAGGCTATAGGGCCGACCATATCCAAACGGCGTCACATCGCGGCGCGCCCAAAGGCCCGAACGGTTTGGAACGATAAATACGGCCTGCCCACCGGGTGCCAGCACGCGCCAAATCTCGTTCAACAGCTCGCCCGGATGATCACATGTCTCGATCCCGTGACCGACAATTAACCGGTCCACATAGCCAGCTGGCAATGGCCAGTTGAACTCTTCAACCAACGTCGAAAGGTTTGCCTCACTGGGTGGCCAATGCATAACGCCCTGTTGTCCGGGCATTAGGCACAAAACTTTTTCAGAATTATGCAGGAATGGTCGTAAAAACGGCGCGGCAAACCCGAATCCGGCAATAATTTTTCCTTCAGTATCAGGCCACAACTTACGCAGGCCTTCTTGCAACGAGAGCTGGACCGAACGGCCAAGTTTCGTTTCGTAATAGAAGGCTCTAAGATCAACGACATCCAAATGCATTGCATCACCCTAGCCTATACGTCAGACTTTCGTAAACCTCGAAGGAGCCCGAACATGACATTAGAAATCGTAACAATCCCCTGCCTCGCCGATAATTATGCCTTTCTGCTACGAGATCAAGAAACAGGCAAGGTAGCGCTGGTCGATGCACCAGAATCCTACCCCATTCAAAAGGCCCTGCAAGACAAAGGCTGGAAACTGGACATGGTCCTGTTAACGCACCACCACAACGACCACGTAGATGGGCTGCCAGAACTGGTCGAAGAATATCACCCACAAGTTATCGGCGCCAAAGCGGACGCGAACCGCCTACCCCCGCTCGATCTCGCGCTGAACGAGGGCGACACCTTCACCGTGGGCGAATCCGAGGGTTATATAATAGACGTATCCGGCCACACCATCGGCCACATAGCCTTCCACTTCCCCTACGCTAACGCCGTGTTCACCGCCGACAGCCTGATGGCACTGGGTTGCGGCCGCCTTTTTGAGGGCACGCCCGAAATGATGTGGGCCAGCCTGTCCAAACTCGCCGCCCTACCCACCGACACAATCGTCTATTCGGGCCACGAATACACAGCCAGCAACGCCAAGTTCGCCTTAACCGTGGACCCAGGCAATTCCGCCCTCAAAGCCCGCGCTGCAGACATCACAGCCAGACGCTCGAAAGGCATTCCAACGGTCCCTTCAACGCTAGCCGACGAACTCGCCACCAACCCGTTTCTGCGCGCACACCTGCCGGAAATGAAAACCGCAGTCGGGGTGGAAGGCGCAACGGACGTAGAAGTGTTTACTGCCATCCGCAAACAAAAGGACAATTATTAAGAGATTCAGGCGACATCACAACTTTTTTAGTCACCTTTTCAACAATGCGGCGAATTTTCCCTTGAACATGGGAAAATAAACCCGAAGTTTATACACAAGAGGTATTGAACCCTCATACTACGGTATTCCCCGTGGGACGAATTTCGAAGGATACGCGATATGCCATCATTCTCAACCACGCTCGAGGCAGCAATTCACCAAGCGATCGCGCTTGCAAATGAACGCCATCACGAGCTGGCCACATTGGAACACCTGCTGTTCACTTTGGTAGACGAGCCCGAAGCGGCGCGGGTGATGAAAGCTTGCGGGGTCAACCTCGACAGCTTGCGTAACATCCTGTCCGAATACATCCACACCGAACTGGACTCCCTGATCTCGGACATCGACGGCTCAGAGGCCAGCCCAACCACAGGCTTCCAGCGTGTCATCCAGCGCGCCGCGATCCATGTGCAATCGTCGGGCCATAACGAGGTGACGGGCGGAAACGTCCTCGTCGCGATGTTTGCCGAACGCGAAAGCCATGCGGCATATTTTTTGCAAGAACAGAATATGACCCGTTACGACGCCGTCAATTTCATCAGCCACGGCGTTGCCAAAGATGCACGCCTCGGCGAAGAGCGCGCCATTCAGGGCGCCGACGACGTGCAAGAGGCAACCGAAGCCCCCGGCAAACCCGAAGAAACCGCACTTGAGAAATACTGTGACGACTTAAATCAAAAAGCCCGCGACGGCGACGTTGATCCACTGATCGGCCGCCAACACGAGGTGGACCGCTGCATTCAAATCCTATGCCGCCGTCGCAAAAATAACCCATTGCTGGTTGGCGACCCGGGCGTTGGCAAAACCGCCATCGCCGAAGGCCTTGCTCGCATGATCGTCGACGAACAAGTCCCCGAAGTGCTGTCTGGTTCGACTATCTATTCGCTGGACCTTGGCGCACTTCTGGCCGGAACCCGCTACCGCGGTGATTTTGAAGAGCGGCTGAAAGCCGTGATGAAAGAACTCGAAGACCACGAAGACGCTATCATGTTCATCGACGAAATCCACACCGTCATCGGTGCGGGTGCCACGTCTGGCGGTGCGATGGATGCCTCCAACATTCTGAAACCCGCTTTGCAAAGCGGCAAACTGCGTTGCATGGGCTCGACGACTTATAAGGAGTTCCGTCAACACTTCGAGAAAGACCGCGCTCTGTCGCGCCGTTTCCAAAAAATCGACATAAACGAACCGAGCATCCCGGATTCGATCAAAATCCTCATGGGCTTGAAACCTTACTTCGAAAAGCACCACAAAATCCGCTATACCAACGACGCGATCAAAACCGCCGTCGATTTAGCCGCCCGTTACATCAACGATCGCAAGCTGCCGGACAAAGCCATCGACGTCATCGACGAGGCTGGCGCTGCACAAATGCTTGTCACGGAGCGCGCACGCCGCAAAACCATCGGCACCAAGGAAATCGAGGATGTAGTGGCCAAAATCGCCCGAATCCCGCCAAAAAACGTCTCCAAAGACGACGCCACGGTGCTGAAAGATTTGGACAAGAACCTTAAACGGGTTGTGTTTGGTCAAGACACGGCGATCGACGCACTGTCCTCGGCCATAAAACTGTCCCGTGCAGGTCTGCGCGAGCCTGAAAAGCCCATCGGCAACTACCTGTTCGCAGGTCCGACTGGCGTGGGTAAAACCGAGGTCGCCAAACAATTGGCTGACACGCTTGGTGTGGAGCTTCTACGGTTCGATATGTCGGAATACATGGAGAAACACGCCGTTTCCCGCCTGATTGGTGCCCCTCCGGGCTACGTAGGGTTTGATCAAGGTGGCCTGCTGACCGACGGCGTTGACCAGCAACCACATTGCGTATTGCTGCTCGACGAAATCGAAAAAGCTCACCCAGACGTCTACAATATTCTGTTGCAGATCATGGATCACGGCAAGCTAACTGACCATAACGGCAAGTCCATCGACTTCCGAAATGTTGTGCTAATCATGACCACGAACGCTGGTGCGGCCGAACAAGCCAAAGAGGCTATAGGTTTCGGCAAGTCCCGTCGGGAAGGCGAAGACACTGCCGCGATTGAACGCACCTTCACTCCCGAATTCCGCAACCGCCTAGACGCGATGATCAGCTTCGATGCGCTGCCCAAAGATGTGATAATGAAGGTCGTGGACAAGTTTGTCTTGCAACTCGAAGCGCAGCTTATGGACCGGAACGTAACATTCGAACTGTCGAGTGCCGCCGCCGCATGGCTGGGCGATAAGGGTTATGATGATCGCATGGGTGCACGTCCATTGGCCCGTGTGATTCAAGAGCACATCAAGAAACCCTTGGCCGAGGAGTTGCTATTCGGCAAACTCGCCAAAGGTGGCCTCGTCAAGGTTGGTGTCAAAGACGGCCACATTGATCTGGCATTCGAGGAATCGCCAAAAGCACGCATCGGCAACAAGAAACCGCCGCTACTTACAGCTAAATGAGTTAATAAATCGTGAAGGTTTAAACGGAGCGCCGATTGTCGCTCCGTTTTTCGTTTGACTACTTCTCGGTCAGCTTAAGTTCGATGCGTCTGTTCGCAGCCAAGGCTTCGTGACTATCGCCCTCGTCCACTGGCTGGAACTCGCCAAAACCTGTGGCGGCCAGACGGTTTGCCGGAATGCCTTCGTGGTCGATCAAGTATTTCACCACCGATAAGGCCCGTGCCTGCGACAGCTCCCAGTTGTCGGCAAATTGGGATTTTGATCCAACACCGATCTTGTCCGTATGCCCGCCAATACGCAATACCCAGTTGATTTCACTAGGAATTTCGTCTCCTATATCGCGAATAACGGCCGCCACCACCGCAATCTGCGCCTTGCCGCCCGCACCTAATTCAGCAGATCCCGGCGCGAATAAAACTTCGGAAGAAAACACAAAACGGTCTCCGACTACTTGCACACCTTCGCGACCACTCAAGACTTCGCGCACACGTCCAAAGAATTCTGAACGAAAACTACGCAGATCAACCGCTTCAGCCTCAAGCCGCTCGCGCTCCCGTGCTTCCAGATCTGCTCGTAATTCTTCCGATTCCGCTCGCGCCTTTTGCTCCGCCGCAACCCGTGCCAACGCCGTATTCAAATCCGACCCCAACGTCTGCAACTGCACCTGCGCTTCGCGATCCGCATCTTTGTACGCATCCAGCAACCCTTGCAGCGAGTTCAATTGCGTCCGCAACGCCGCCGTCTGCTGGTTCAGCAACGCAACAGCACGCTGGCTTTTCGCCGATAGCGCGCGTTCGCCGGACAACAGTTCGTTAGCTTGCTCCAACAGGGCAGTTTTGAGGTCAATCTCGGCTAAATTAGTAACCTCCGAGTTATCCAACTTACGCTTCGCGACCTCCGCGGCCGCCAACAATGTCAACGTATACACTGCTTTTTGTCGCTGTTCTTCCAAGGCCAGTGTCATCGCTGTCAGCTCGGTATCTGCGCTTAACAACCGCGCGCGCAATGCTTCGGCTGCAGCCGCCTCGACCAGACGCGCGGCCTCAGCATCGCCTAAGATCGACAGCTCGTTCTCGGTTTCGGTAACCTTACCCTCAAGATCTGCCACAAGCGCTTCGAGCGCATCGGCTTTTGCCGCCGCCAAACGTACCTGCTCAGCCTCAACGTCGATCTCGGCCCGTGCGCGCGCCAAGGCCAACTGCGCCACCTCTTTCTGTGTCAGCTCCAGATCACGCGCTGCATCCAGCTCTGCAATACTGGCCCGAGCTGCCTCGATTTGGCTCGCTTGGTCTTCGGCTGTTTGCTCCACATCCGCTAGCGAGCTCTGCAAACTGGTGTTGCGCTCATTCAAATTCGTATTTCGTGTAATCAGCCCCGCGACCTGCTCCTCGAAACTCGCAATCCGTGCGCTCGCCGCATCACGATCATTGCTAAGCGAGGCCACCAATGCGGTTTGCAATTGCAATGCCGCCTCGCTGTCCGAAAGCTTGCTATCTAGCTGGCCCAATTGGTTCGACAGGTCCGTTCCACGCCGTTGCTCCAACCCCAACGCCTGCGCTAAGCCTGCGACCTGCGCCGACAGGTCGCTCAACTCGACGTCCTGCCCTGTAATCGTTTCCCGCATCACATTTTGGATGATCATAAAGATCGACAACAAAAACATGATGACGAGCAACAATGCGGTCATCGCATCCACAAAGCCGGGCCAGATATTGGCTTCGGAGCGGCTTCCCGATCGGCGAGAGCGGGCCATGCCTTATTCCTCGCCCTGAGTAATTGCTTGTTGAAGAGTATAAATAAGCGTCGCGAGATCCTGACGAATTTCCGCGATCGAGTCCTGTCGACCTGCTGACATTTCCTCAAGAACACGCAGCAACTGAACGTCAATGTTCCGCAGGCGCATTCGCGCCTCGGCATCCATACCTTCGCCCATATTGCCCACTGCCTCGACTATACGATCTTGCCCGCTGGCGATACGCTCCATCACTTCCGGTGACCCGCCACCTTTATCGCGTGACTGGTTGTTTATTTGCTTAGCCAGAACGCTAATCGCCTCGGCCAGTGAACCCAAGCGCCCGTCGGTCCGCATCCGTTGTTCTTCACCCCGCATCACCAGTTCTTTCAAACTGTCGATCTGGTGTGCCGCTTGCTCCATCAATCCTGAAATGGGCGAGCCACCAATACTCGCAGTATCATCTCCACCGAACCCGACTTTAGTGATCGAGGATAACCATTCTTCCAGTTCCATATAGAATCGGTTTTGCCCGTGACCCGCGAAAATCTCTAGCAGGCCAACGATAAGCGATCCCGCCAAACCCAACAGAGATGACGAAAACGCAGTTCCCATGCCGCCAAGTTGCTCTTCAAGTCCCCTCATAAGATTGTCGAACGAATCAATTGAACTGCCGCCCTCGGTCGGTGCAAGCGTGCGGATCGTGTCCACAACAGCCGGAATTGTCGTTGCCAAACCGTAGAACGTTCCAAGCAGGCCAAGGAAGATCAACAGGTTGACGATATAGCGCAACACATCTCGTGCCTCGCCCAGCCGTGTGCTTACGGAATCTAGAATAGACAAAGCCGAAGAGGCGTTTATCGACTTGCGGGAACGACTATCACTAAGCAGCGCCGCCAATGACGCCAACAAACGCGGTGCCTTGACGAACTCATGGCCAGGGCGATCTAGCGCAAAACCCTCGATCCACCCAACAGACGAGAATAACGCCCGCAGCTGCCAGAAACTTGCGCCGACACCGAAAATGAACACGCTTAAGATAAATCCGTTCAGGTAGGGCGACACCAGAAAGATCGGTGATACTGTCGGAAACAGCAGGTATCCGATCACCACAACCAGTGCCATAATCATTAACATCGTCATAATCTGACGGACCGGTTGTGTAAACTCGGGTTCGTTTTTTGAGTCCAAGAACATTTGGTAGGTTTCCTTGCCGTCTTACCTATAATTTGCGCCACTGTAGAGGCGATTAAAGATAATTCCAACAGCGTTTTAAGCTTGTAAATTATTGTATTTTTCCGGCAAATTCCCATATGTATTAAATGATTCGACTGCGGCGGCAACGCTTCCAGCGCACCCGCCTTTATTTTACACAAAGTAACCCGCCTATAATCAGGCAAGAGGGAAGGATATTTCATGTTAGAGGCAATCGGCGCGCCGGCACTGGCAATTCTAGTATTTGCAATAATCATGCTTTACTTGATGGTAAAGACGGTTCCACAAGGCGAAACTTGGACTGCAGAGCGCTTCGGACGCTACACGCGCACGCTGCAACCCGGTCTGAACTTCCTGATCCCTATCATGGATAAAGTCGGAGCCAAAATTAACATGATGGAAACCGTACTAGACATCCACTCGCAAGAAGTGATCACCAAAGACAACGCCATGGTTATGGCTGACGCGGTGGCATTCTATCAGGTGGTGGACGCTGCACAGGCTGCCTACGAAGTGCGCGATCTGGAGCGCGCCCTGACCAATCTTGCCATGACGAATATTCGTGCGGTTATCGGCTCGATGGATCTCGACGAAAGCCTTTCCAATCGCGATCACATCAACACACGCCTGTTGCAAGTTATCGACGAAGCATCCCATGCGTGGGGCGTAAAGGTCACCCGCGTCGAAATTAAAGATCTGTCCCCACCCGATGACATTAACGAAGCGATGGCGCGTCAGATGAAAGCAGAACGTACTAAACGTGCCGATATTCTTCAGGCCGAAGGTCAGAAACAGGCCGCCATTCTGGAGGCCGAAGGTGCCCGCGAAGCCCAAATACGCGAGGCCGAAGGTGCCCGCGAAGCTGCGTTCCTCGACGCCGAGGCCCGCGAACGCTCCGCCGAAGCTGAAGCCAAAGCGACCACAATGGTTTCCGAGGCGATTGCCAAAGGCGACATTCAGGCCATTAATTACTTCGTGGCCACTAAATACACCGAGGCGCTGCGCGACATCGCAGCCTCGCCTAACAGCAAAACCGTGATGATTCCGCTAGAGGCCGTCGGCTTGATCGGCTCCGTTGCAGGTATTGCTGACATCGCAAAAGCCGTAACAAAGGAGTAATCTGATGGAAGCCGGACTATTCACTTGGATCGAAACACTTTCACCGTGGTGGTGGGTAGCGCTTGGCGTAGGGCTTGGCGCTCTGGAAATGATGATCTATTCGTTCGTACTGATTTGGCCCGCGATGGCGGCCATAGTTATGGCAATCATCCTGTGGATTGCACCAGAACTACAAGGCGAGCTTCAAATAACACTGTTCGCCGTCCTTTCCATCGCCTTGATGTTCGCAGGTCGTGGATATTTTCGCAAATATGGCGACGGTGAACCCAAGACAAATTTGAACAACCGGTCCGAACAGATGGTAGGCAAGAAAGCCACCGTCGTTGATTTTGCTCTCGGAGATGGCCACATCGAACTGAACGGCCTGCGCTGGGCTGCTGAATGGCCAGATGGGCAAAGTGCCAAAGTCGGTCAGGTAGTCAAAATAATCGCCGCCGATGGCATGTCGGTTCAGGTTGAAAACATTTAAGAACCTGCCATAGTCTACTGCGAAGACGATTTCCACCTTTCCTACCCATGGCTGCAACCAGACTGGAAGCTTGGTGAGTATGACGCGGACATATGCGACCTTTGCGAAAACTACACGTTCTCGGCGCCAATTTACGAGGCACAGATCGCTATGTACACACTGCCGGATAGTCCCTTTTACGATGCCTCCGTCGAGATCGATCTAGTTGGCGCACGACTGTGTCGCCCAGCCGCGATGCATACCTATGATCTTCTGGAAGACGGTATGATCGAGCCTAGTATCGCACTGGAAACCGCCACCGATCTGGCTAAATGTTTCGAGAATTTGCAAAATGGCATAGTCGATATCGTAAGCGTGAACGGCCTGACAGCCGATATATATTTTGCAAGCGCCGGCCATAGCCATCAGATCATCGAGTTAACCAGCCTTGCCGCAGTTCACACGGTGCATGCGATTGCCGCCAACGATAATGCGGAAGGCAGATCGCGCTCGAGTATCTGAACAGGAGTTTATGGAATATGCTAGCTTCGGGCGAATGGGCCGAAATCGCACAAGAGTATCTGTTGAAACAAATGCTTTAGACGGTTGGCACATATCATGGCCAGGTTTTGCGAACCAAAGTTACTAGCTGCTCCAAATCTGGGTCGGATATTCCCAACTCGACTAGATGCTCGACGGTGTTGAACAAATATTCATCATTTGGACCAGCCGAACCCGTTGCCCGAGCGATAATTACCGCCTGCGTTTCAAGACTCAACGCACCGCAATACTGGTCGTGAGATTGGTCCATGACGTAACACACCGCAGTAACCTGATCACCTTCATGCAGGGAAATCTGGTGTGTTTGTTCAACATAGGCAGATGAAATCAGCTCGCGTTCGCGCAAATAGTCCATAGTTTCCGCAGCCAGCTCAGACGCCACGCGAAACCCGACGCCTTGGCATTCACCGGTTTTGTGTGGATCCAGCGCCAACACGAGGCCAGGCGATTCTTGCGTACCACGATAATGGATCGAGCGCATACAGAACGAGCGGTTGAACCCGCGCAGCGTTGCGACACGCCGTTCCATATACTCGAATCCCGGACGCCACAACAGCGATCCATATCCAAATACCCAAAGGTCATTTTGCTGCATTGTATCCACCTTCAGTTTATGGCCTGTGTATAACCTGCATTAATGCGGAATTGGAGAGGAGATTCCATGCGCGGCCTAATTACTTTGACATTGGTTCTTGCCCTAAGTTGGAGCGGTTGGTGGTTTTTCGGCACAGCCGCCCAGAAAACCGCAATCGAGACCTGGATGCAGGAACGCCGCGAAGCGGGCTGGATCGCTGAAGTCGACGACTTCAACGTCACAGGTTTCCCGAACCGTTTCGACAGCGTTTTCACCGGACTTACTCTGAGTAACCCGCGCGCTTCGTGGACATGGCAAGCCCCACGCTTTCAACTTATAGCGTTATCCTACAAGCCCAACCACATAATCGCCGTCTGGCCCGATACACAAACCTACACAACGCGCTTTGACCGCATGACAATCATCAGCGAACTGTTCCGCGGATCGTTAGTATTCAAACCTGATACAGCGCTGTCTCTTGATCGTCTTCAAGTGGAAATAGACAGCCTATCTGTCACGGCGGAATCCGGCTGGAACGCGTCGGCTAAAGAGGCTAGCGTAGCGTTCTTTACGCATAACCCGCCCGATTTGCCGAAAAACTCGTATGACCTTTACGTTCAGGCACTTGAATTCTCACCACCGAAAAATTGGCGTAATTTTGTGGATCAAAGTGACCAGCAGCCAGAGACTATCCCAGAAATCCTGCTCGACGCCAGTATAACGTTCGACACCCCGTGGGATCGCTTCGCCATCGAAGGTTCACACCCACGTGTTATTGCTGCGATAATCCGTAACGTCACGTTCGTATGGGGTGATATACAACTGAAAGGCAGCGGCATGTTGAACATCGACGATGGCGGCTATCTGGACGGATCGTTCACTATGAAAGTTCACCAATGGCGCGTGTTGTTGGATACCGTCGTTGCCGCAAAATTATTGAGCGACGACATAGGTGTTGCGCTCGATCGTGGAATAACTCTCGTGGCTGCGTTGGCGGGCGATCGGGCAGATATCGAAATTCCGCTGCGTTTCGAGAACGGATTAACCTATATTGGCCCAATTCCTATCGCAGCAGCACCTCGCGTTTATTGAAAATCGGGAATTATCACCACTTGTCCCAATACCAAAAGGTTCGGATCGGATCGGAAAGAATGCCGGCATTCGCGAGATATATCGACCGGAATAACAGTGGATTACCATAGAAAGCTGTTGCGTATGCGGCGAGTGAATCGCCCTGCTAGACAGTAATGATGCGGTTCCCGTCGATTATGACTATACGGTCGAAGAAAGGCTTCGCGGCTGGATCAAGTCTTCGAGGCGCGGCCAAAGTTGGCCTCGTCCGTATCCTGTCCGGCTTCGATAATACTACGCCGAACGGCCCGGGTGCGGGTGAAATAGTCGAACAGAAAGTCTCCGTCACCGGTACGAATTGCGCGTTGCAACGCGAACAGTTCCTCGGTGAACCGCCCCAGAATTTCCAGCGAGGCATCTTTGTTGTTCAAAAACACATCTCGCCACATGGTGGGATCGGACGCCGCTATGCGGGTGAAATCCCGGAAGCCCGCAGCAGAATAATTAATCACTTCGGTGTCCGTCACCCGTTTCAGATCATCTGCAACACCAACCATCGTGTAGGCAATCAAGTGTGGCGCGTGAGAGGTAACCATCAACACCAGATCGTGGTGGTCAGGTTCCATCTCGTCAACATTCGCGCCCAGTGCTTCCCAGAAATTCCGCAGTTTTGCTACTGCCTTTCTCTCCGTTCCATCCTCTGGCGTCAGCAAACACCAGCGATTATCAAACAGACTGGCAAAACCGGCTTCTGGCCCTGACTTTTCGGTCCCCGCCAATGGATGACCGGGCACAAAATGCACCGCTTTGGGCAGCTGTGGACCAACCGCCTCAATGACAGCCCGTTTTACGGAACCAACGTCGGTAATCACCGCACCCTCTTTCAGGAACGGTGCGATCTCTTTGGCGACGGCCCCCATCGCCCCGACAGGCACGGCCAGAATAACCAGATCCGCCCCACGCACCGTATCGGTGATGGAATCGCAAACCTTGTCACACAACCCCAGCTTCCCCGCTTTACCGCGTGTCGCTGACGACCGAGCATACCCCGTGATCCGAGCATCCATCCCCGCGCGACGCATCGCATGGCTGATAGACGAGGCAATCAGCCCCAACCCGATAAGTGCTACATGTTCAAACTGATGGCTCATTCGCATTGCCCCTCAAAAAATTCTTTCACGCCCTGTGCTACCTGACGGCACGCGATCTCGTCGCCAATGGTTATTCGTAACCCTTCAGGGAAGCCATAGCCACCAACTTTGCGCACAATCAACCCGCGTTGGCGTAGCGCCGCATCACAGCCTTCAGCCAAATTCTGCGTCGCGAAGCGTACCAGAATGAAATTCCCGTGGCTTTCGTCGATCTCCAAACCAAGCGCCGTTAATTTTGCGGAAAGCCAGGCGCGCCACTGTGTGTTCAGCCTTTTGCACTTGGCAGAGTAAGCCTCGTCCAGAACCGCAACCTCTGCCGTTGCCAGCGCAGCGCCGGATAGGTTGAATGGCCCACGCACACGGTTAAGCGCGTCAATAATATGCGAAGGTCCATACCCCCAGCCAATCCGTAATCCGCCAAGCCCATACAGTTTCGAGAACGTCCGCATCATTACAACATTATCCCGCGCCTCGATCACCGACAACCCAGCGTCGAAATCCTCGTCGTCAACAAACTCAACATACGCCCCGTCCAGAACCAAGATCGCCTGCTGGGGCAGACCTTCGGCCAACCGTGCGACTTCGTCGCCAGAAATCATCGTGCCCGTGGGGTTGTTAGGATTGGCAATAAACACCAGTTTGGTCTTGTCATTACACGCCGCCAACAACGCATCCACATCCGTGCGACGGTTGTCCTCAACCACCTCAACCGGAATCGCCCCTGCCGCCAAAGCGGAAATGCGGTACATGGCAAACCCGTGTTCCGTATACAGAACCTCGTCGCCCTCACCCGCATAAACCTGACACAAAAACGCGATAATCTCGTCCGACCCAGCGCCACAAATCACACGCGCCGGATCAACCCCGTGTACCCGCCCGATGGCACCCCGCAATTCCGCATGGTCCGTGGATGGATAGACCGCCAATGCGCCCGAGGCCGCCTTGTACGCCTCGACCGCCATCGGACTGGCCCCGTAGGGATTCTCGTTCGAGCTTAGTTTAGTGACTTTGTTATTAGTTCCCGCCAGTTTGCTGTCACCGCCCACATATAGAGCAATGTCCAAGATCCCGGGCTGCGGGCGTATCGTCGGATGCGTTTCGGTCATGGTATTTCCTCACGTTCACGCACTTCTATCCGCCCGCGACCTGCTTGTCAGTATCAAACGCATGCTTATACACATCGCGTACCTGCGCCGCAGGCACACGCATTCTTTGCTAGCGGCGGGGCCACTTTTGTGTTCATGGTTTCTTAACAGCCTTGAATACAGGTAAGCCTATGTCCTCGACCTCCGCACACAACAATCTTTTCGGCATTTCCTCGGCGATCATCGCCTCGGCGTTCTTTTCCGTTAACGATATGACGGTCAAGTTCCTCAGCGACGACTACGCCCTGCACCAGATCATCCTTATCCGGTCCACAATCGGAATGGTCGTTCTGCTGACGATTTTTATCCCGTTCGAGGGTGGCCTGTCAGCGCTGCGCACCAGCCGCCTACCGATCCATGTTTTACGCGGCTTTCTGGTGGTAATCGCCAACATGTGTTTCTTTCTCGCCCTCTCGGTCCTTCCATTGGCGGATGCGGTGGCAATTTTTTTCGCAAACCCGCTGATAATTACTGTTTTTTCCGTCGTATTTTTAGGCGAATCCGTTGGCCCCCGTCGCTGGATAGCCGTCGGCATGGGCTTCGCCGGAGTGATCGTCATGGTCCGCCCCGGATCCAGCAGCTTTCAACTTGCAGCGTTATTGCCTGTGGTTGCTGCCTTCGCCTATGCTGGGTTGCAAACGATCACCCGCAAAGTCGGCGGAACCGAACGAGCCGGTGTGCTAACCTTTTATATACAAGTCACCTTTATTCTCGTGGGCTCCATCATGGGCCTGACGGTTGGCGATGGTCGTTTTGGAGGCTCCGGCGACATATCGCTTGATTTCCTGCTGCGCGAATGGGTTTGGCCCACCAACAGCGATTGGGGGCTACTGGTAATCCTCGGCATCTCAAGCGCCTTCGCCGGCTATTTCATCAGCCAAGCCTACCGCTTATGCGAAGCCGGCCTTGCCTCTCCGTTCGAGTATACCGGAATGGTTCTGGCAATATTCTGGGGCGTCTTAATCTTTGGCGAATGGCCAGACACAACTGCATGGATCGGCATCTCGCTGATCGTAGGGGGCGGGTTATTCATGCTTTGGCGCGAGATGGTGATTAATAATGCCGCTAAAAGAAACTCTGCGGATCTATATCGACCCTGACCGACATGCTCGGCGGCACTTTCACCGCCGCCAGCCACACCCGTATTGCCTTTTGCATTGGCGCACCCTTCGGGGCTTTCACCAACAATCGCACCCGAAACCGACCTCTGATTTTGGCCACAGGAGCCGCCGCTGGCCCGAAAAGTTGCGCATCTAGATCGCTGATCGCCTTAGCGTTCCGCGCCAGATACCGCGCCAGATCAAATACCTTCGCCTCGTTTTCACCGGAAACCACAATCCCCGCCATGCGTCCGTAAGGCGGGGCTCCTGCACGCAAGCGAGATTCAGCCTCGGCCTTCCAAAACCCTTCTTCTTCACCCGAAAGGATCGCCTTGATTACAGGATGATCCGGCTGATGGGTTTGCAATAACGCCACCCCCAGCTTTTCTGCTCGCCCTGCACGACCTGCGACCTGCCGAATAAGCTGGAAACTTTTCTCGGCAGCACGTAGGTCACCGCCCTGCAGCCCAAGATCCGCGTCAATCACTCCCACCAGCGTCAAATGCGGAAAGTTATGCCCCTTGGCGACAATTTGCGTGCCAATGATAATATCCGCCCCGCCTGCCGCGATCTCGTCAATCCGCTGCTTCAACGCCCGCGCCGTTTCCGACAGGTCAGACGACAGAATGGCAACCCGTGCATCAGGGAAAAGCTCACTCGCCTCTTCGGCCAGACGCTCCACGCCCGGACCGATTGCCACCAGCTTTCCCTCGACCTCGCACGATGGACATACCGTTGGAATAGGTCTGGACGCCCCGCACTGGTGACAAACCAACCGTTTGAGGAACCGATGCTCAACCATCCGCGCATCGCAATTCGAACACCCGACCTGCTCGCCACATGCGCGGCACAGCGTCAACGGCGCAAACCCCCGGCGGTTAAGAAACAGTAAACTTTGCTCGCCCGCTTCAAGCCGCGTTTTCATCTCGCCCACCAGTGTCGGCGATAACCAGCGGTTTACCTCCATCGCCTCTGCGCGCATGTCGATGCTGTGCATATCCGGCAACTCGGCCGTTCCAAAGCGTTCATGCAAATCAATCCGTGCGTATTTCCCCGCTTCGGCATTCGCCCAGCTTTCCAGACTTGGCGTCGCACTGGCCAGCACCACCACCGCCGAACAAAGCGAGGCCCGCAGCACTGCCATATCCCGCGCGTGGTACAACACGCCTTCTTCCTGCTTGTAAGACCCGTCGTGCTCCTCATCGACGACAATCAAACCCAGTTCTCGAAACGGTAGGAACAGCGCGGATCGCGCACCGACAACCAACTGCGCCCCACCCTCAGCTACGGCTTTCCAGCAACGGCGACGTTCTGCTTGTGATGCCCCCGAATGCCATTCCGCAGGGCGGTAACCAAAACGTTTTTCAACACGATCCAGAAATTCGACTGTTAATGCGATCTCGGGCAACAGAACCAGCGCCTGACGACCCCGTTTCAACACCTCCGCCACCGCCTCAAGATATACCTCGGTCTTGCCAGACCCCGTCACACCCTTCAGTAACGTCGTACTATATGTCTGGGAACGCACCGCCTCGCGCAGCGTCTCTGCCGCCTTCGCCTGATCCGGCGACAGGGTCTTTCCGGCCAGCTTCACTTCCAGCTTTGGATACGGCAAATCGCGCGGCGCCGCATGTTCGACTAAAACGCCCTGCTTTAGCAACCCTTTCAAAACGCTTGATGAAACACCCGCCAAAGCAACCAATTCCGCAGCCGAGAAGCCAGCCCCGCCGCATTCCTCCATCACCGCCAGAACCTTGCGCCGCGCATCTGTCATCTTGTCCGGCGCACCTGTTCCGAGCCGCAGCACCTTGCGCATACTGGCAGGCTGTCCCAGTTTCGGAGCGCGCGTAGCCAGACGCAACATCATGGACAAAGGCGTCAGCGTATATTCCGCCGCCTTACGCAAAAACTCGACCATTTCACCGCGCATCGGCGGCACATCAATAACCTGCCCTATAGTCCGTATTTTCGAGGCATCATAATCCCCCTCACCATCCCCCCAAACCACGCCCAGCACGCGACGCGGGCCAAGCGGCACCATCACGAACGCACCCGCAAAAACACCCCCTTCGGGGGCTTTGTAATCCAACCGCCTGTCCAGCGGATCGGCTGTCAGCACCGAGACTAGATCGCCGGCCATATAAAACCCACGCTCAGACATCGGGAATCCGTAGAATATGTGGTTTCATCACCATGCGACATATTGTATGTTGCCTCCGAACGGATTGCGAGTGCGCTTTCTGGCAAACTGAAAGAACAACATGAAATTTTTTGTAGATACCGCCGAGATTTCGGAAATTGCCGAACTTAAAGATCTGGGCCTTGTGGATGGAGTCACCACTAACCCGTCGCTGATCCTGAAATCGGGGCGCGATATCCTCGAGGTCACCAAGGAAATCTGTGACCTCGTCGATGGTCCCGTCTCCGCCGAAGTCGTCAGCCTGAAAGCCGACGAGATGATCGCCGAGGGCCGCAAGCTGGCCGCCATCGCCGAAAACATCGCCATTAAGGTTCCGTTAACATGGGACGGGCTGAAAACATGCAAAACCCTTACAGATGACGGATTCAAGGTTAACGTGACCCTGTGCTTCTCGGCCAATCAAGCGCTTCTTGCTGCCAAAGCGGGGGCATCGTTTATCAGCCCGTTTGTTGGTCGCCTTGACGACATAAACATCGACGGCATGGACCTGATTGCCGAAATCCGCCAGATTTATGATAACTACGCCTTCGATACCGAAATCCTCGTGGCTTCGATCCGCACGGTCAACCACGTAACCCAATCCGCCATAATCGGTGCGGATGTGGTTACGGTTCCACCCGCCGTGCTGAAAAAGTTGGTAGAGCACCCACTGACCTCTAACGGGCTGGAAGGTTTCATGAAAGACTGGGCCAAAACCGGCCAAAACATCCTTTAAAAGGTACCGCGCATGACCGAAGTATTGAATAAACTCAAAGGCGAAATCCTTAAAGACCCCGCCTTGATTCTTGACGACCCAGAAGTCATGCGCGCCCTTCTTAATTCCGGCGACCGAGCCAAAGGAAAAAACGTTGTGGACTTGCGTGGCGCTTTCGTCTTGCGCCTCGAAGAACGGCTTAACACCCTAGAAGATACACACCACACGGTCATCGCTGCGGCCTACGAAAACCTTGCGGGCACGAACCAGATTCACCGTGCGATCCTCGCCCTTCTCGACGCCGACACGTTCGATGAGTTCTTGCAGGCCATGCAAAAAAACGTTACCGGAATTCTTGCCGTAGACGTTATCCACCTGTGCCTCGAAAGTGATAAAGCCGACGGTGGCAAAGCCATCGGTCCTGACGGGCCCCTTAAGGAAACCGTCATCGCGCTGCCCGTCACCGGCGTTTCAGCCTACATCACAGGTGGCCGAAACCGCGCCGCCCGTTCCGTCACACTACGCACCGCAAGCGAAGCTAAAGACGCCGTGTTTGGCCCCAATAATAACGTCCAATCCGAAGCTGTCCTACGCCTCGACCTCGGCTCGCACTTGCCGGGCTTGATCGCCTTCGGTTCGTCCGACCCTAACCGTTTCGGCCCCGATCAGGGAACCGAACTGCTTTCCTTCTTTGCCCAAATACTCGAACGCATACTGCGCCGCTGGGTGGCGTGACCGAAGGCTCGCAACAAGCCCTCCACATGATGGAGCAATGGTTAACACAAATGCACGGCGTGCGCGGCGTATCACCTAAAACAACCGAAGCCTATCGCCGAGACGTCTCGGGGTTTCTCGGTTTCCTTGGCAATCACCTCGGCGCACCCGCAGGCAAGAAAGCTCTCGCCGCTATCACAATATCCGATATGCGCGCGTGGATGGCGTCCGAACGCACGCGGGGTATTTCCGCCCGATCACTGGCACGCGAACTATCTGCGGTTAAATCCTATTACCGCTGGCTGGGCGAGGAATTCGGGATCGAGACCGCGTCCGTATCAGCCACCCGCGCCCCAAAACTCAAACAACGCTTACCGCGCCCCGTGGATCCATCCGCAGCCAAAGCCCTGATAGAACGGGTCGAACTTCAAAACAAAAACCCGTGGATTGCCGCCCGCGACGTGGCCGTCGTCACCCTTCTTTACGGCTGTGGCCTGCGAATATCCGAGGCGTTATCCCTGAACCGCTCGGATCACCCCTTGCCCGAAGTCCTGCGCATCAGGGGTAAAGGCGACAAGACTCGCATCGTCCCCGTCCTGCCTGCCGCGCGTGCAGCGGTGGCGGATTACATCAAGTATTGTCCCCACCAGCCGCCCCCTGACGGACCATTATTCGTCGGTACCCGTGGTGGTCGGTTAAACCCACGCCAAATCCAGAAAACGATGGAGAAATCGCGCCTGCAACTTGGTCTGCCAGCCACGGCAACCCCGCACGCGCTGCGCCATTCCTTCGCGACACATCTGTTGGAGGCAGGTGGAGATTTGCGGTCCATTCAGGAACTTCTGGGGCACGCTTCACTGTCCACAACACAGGCATACACCGCTGTTAATCAGGCTCGCCTGATGGAAGTTTACGAAAAGTCGCACCCACGTAGCAAAAGCTAAATCCGGATCACCACGATCCCGCTGACGATCACCAACGCTGCCAGAATTTTGGGCGCACCCGTTTTTTCCTTCAAAACCAAGACGCCAATTACCAGTGCGAACAACACCGAAGTCTCACGCACCGCCGCGACCAGCGCAATAGGCGCAACTGTCATCGCCCAAACTGCGATCCAGTAAGTCGCCAGCGACAGTACTCCTGCGAATCCGCCAAGACTCCACGCGCGTCGTGACGCTTTGAAGACGATCGCGCCTCGACTTACCAGCGAATACACTGAGAAGAACATCGCGTCGAAGATAAATAACCATGCGGTAAACATTGTCGCATCCATTGCCACCCGCGCCCCCAAACCATCAACAATCAAATATCCCGCCGTGAAAAGCGCAGACCCCAGTGCCAACGGCAACAAGCGTCGAGATTCGCCGCTGGAGAACACACCCCGCACCATCATCATTACACCAACGCCGATCAGCCCGATCCCTACATATTCCTTGCCCTCAATGGTATCGGCCAACAGGAAATACCCAGCAAGAACCACCATCATCGGCGCTGCACCCCGCGAAATCGGGTAAACGCGGCTAAGGTCGCCATGTTGATAGGCCGCCGAGAGAAATAGCTTGTAAATCGTATGCAACAAACCCGAGCCGAGCACCCAAACCCAGACGATCCCGTCAGGAAGCGGCACGACTACAGCCATACCCAACGCCATTACACCCTGCGTGAATGTCAGCAGCAACATCCCCTGAAACCGGTCCCCACCACTGCGGATTACTGCGTTCCAACCAGCATGCAGGACGGCTGCAAACAACACCGCGACGAATACAGAAAATTCCATCAAATTTTTCTATTATTCAAAAGTGGCAAACCGTAACCATTTGTTAACCAATTCAATGTATAAGCTTCAGCACTGAGCGAGGCGGGCTTTACACCCGTGGGTTTATCGCGCCAAGTACTTTGATCAAACGTTGCTTATATTTGCAACACACAAATCACTATACCGCCCGATCGTTGCGCCGCCTGTTTGCGGTATATGTCAGCGACTGACATCAGAGTTCGGGCTTTGACGTGATATTCCCATTCCTCGAATGGAGGTATCAGGCTCTTTCTAACCCGAAGAATCTAAAACTTGGGTCATTGGCCCTCCACAACACCAAACACAGAAAAGGCACGGATTTCACCAGAACGCCTCTTTTTTCGTGCCAAAATTCGAACAAACTGCTGCCCACTTGATATATCAATTCTATGCTGAAATCAGCGTGCTACGGTCCACTCCATGAAACATCTGTCAGGACAGGAGTTTTTGACCGTTAACGGAATTCAAACGCTGTCGCGAACCTATCTCAACTTGCTGCCCGACCTGAACGATTTGCAAGCGGCTGGTGTATCGGAATTCCGACTGGCACCACACACAGGATATGGTCGCGGTGGCACGGATATTCCGCGACGCGCTCGACGAGAAAACCTCGATCACAGAGGCACAAACCTGCTTGGAAGCCATGCAATTCCCTGCCGTTTTCTCGAACGGTTTTTGGCATGGTCAGCCGGGGCATAGTTAGGTGCAGTAGTTCAAACTGCACCCGTCGAGATCACGCGTTAGTTCAACGCCTCGTCACATCGCCCGCAAACACCTTCGTGATCGTGCTTTCCCACGTCTGGCAGAACCTTCCAGCAGCGAAGACATTTCTCGCCGTCGGCTTTTTCAAATTCGACACCAACGCCCGCAACTTCCGGCAAACGGAATGCGCGGTCCGGCAATGGGTCGCTGCTCAGCGATACGTCCGATGTGATGCAGACATCAGCAAAATCCACGCTTTTCACAATCGCCAACATCTCCGTATCACGGATATGCACGGTTGGCGCGGCCTCAAGTGAGGCACCAATAACCTTGGCCGTCCGCTCGATTTCAATCGCGCCGGTTACAACACGACGAACCTGCCGAACAACTTCCCATTTCTCCGCCAGCGCATCATCACGCCACGCGACGGGCGTTTCAGGAAAGTCCAGAATATGCACGGAACTCTCGGCCCCCGGGAAACGTTGCAGCCACACATCTTCCATCGTGAAGGTCAGCATCGGGGCAAGCCATGTCGTCAAACGGTGGAAAAGAATATCGAGTACGGTGCGCGCAGCGCGCCGTTCAATCGAGTTCCCGTCGCAGTACAAAACATCCTTGCGAACGTCGAAATAGAAGCTGCTCAGATCAACTGTACAGAACTGGAACAGCTTCTGGAAAACCCCTTGTAAATCGTAAGAGTCATAGCCATCACGCACCACTTCGTCCAGCTCGCTAAGGCGATGCAGAACCCAGCGTTCAAGTTCGGGCATCTCGGCCACGTCGATCGTGTCGGCCTCGCTAAACCTGTTCAGATTGCCCAGAATGAACCGCATGGAATTCCGCAGACGGCGGTAACTATCCGCCACGCCTTTAAGAATTTCGTCACCGATCCGCTGGTCATTCGTGTAATCCACCTGCGCCACCCACAGACGCAGAATATCTGCGCCGTACTGGCGGATAACCTGCTCTGGCGCGATGGTATTGCCGATGGATTTGGACATCTTCATACCCTTCGCATCCAGTGTAAATCCAGCCGTAATCACGCCGCGATAAGGCGCACAACCCTTGGTGCCGACCGATTGCAACAACGACGAATGGAACCACCCACGATGCTGGTCGGTCCCCTCTAGATACACATCTGCGATCCCGTCGGGCGAACCGTCTTCGCGGTCCCGAATAACAAATGCATGGGTCGAGCCACTGTCGAACCACACGTCAAGAATATCGCTAACCAGCTCCCACTGATCCGCGTCCGGTACGCCTTCAAGGAAACGCTCCTGCGCTCGGTCAGCAAACCACGCATCGGCACCTTCGACGCGGAACGCCGCAGCGATACGGGCATTCACAGCCTCGTCGCGCAGGATTTCAACGGTGCCGTCGCCATTATGTTTAATGAAACAAGACAGCGGCACACCCCATGCACGTTGCCGAGACATCACCCAGTCGGGGCGGTTCTCGATCATCGAATACAGGCGGTTGCGGCCGCTTTTCGGCGTCCAGTTAACATTGTCGATCTCGGTCAAAGCACGCTGGCGTATGGTCTTGCCGTGCGTGTCCATGCCGTCGTTCAGTTCTTTATCAATCGCAACAAACCACTGCGGCGTGTTGCGGAAAATGATCGGGGCCTTCGATCTCCACGAGTGCGGATAGCTGTGCTTAACCCGCCCCCGCGCGATCAGGGCGTTTGCCTCGACCAACTTGGCGATCACGGCGGTGTTGGCTTTTCCTTCCTTGCCCTTGCGGTTAAACACCTCAAGGCCCGCGAAGAACGGTACGAATTCCTCAAACGCGGAATCCTCGTTGACGTTGTGGGTCATACGGTCGGTCCATCCACGCTTGGTGAAGGCTTCGTAATCGTCTGCACCGTGCGACGGAGCCGTATGCACAAAACCCGTGCCCGCATCGTCAGTAACGTGGTCCCCGTCGATCATTGGGACGCCCTCGGGGTAATCCCAGAACTTATCCAAGTCGGCAAACGGGTGCTTGCACATCAGGCCGCCCAACTCGTCACCACTTACATCGCGAACACGCTTAAACTTGATGACGCGCGATTTCTCCAACGCGTCGGCGGCAAGATCATCGGCAAAAACGAACTTATCGCCCGCAGCAGTCCAGCTTTCTTCTTCAGTCTCTTCAACCTCGAACAGCGCATAAGCGATTTTCGGATTATACGCGACCGCCTTGTTCGAAGGGATCGTCCACGGAGTCGTCGTCCAGATGACAACGCTCGCCCCGTCCAGATCGCCCGTTGCATTGGCAAACGGAAACTTAACCCAGATCGTGTGGCTCTGATGATCGTGATACTCGATCTCCGCCTCAGCCAGCGCGGTTTTCTCGACCGGAGACCACATCACCGGCTTCGATCCACGGTAAAGCGAGCCATTCATCACGAACTTCATGAATTCTTCGGCAATCACTGCCTCGGATTCAAAATCCATTGTCAGGTAGGGTTTGTCCCATTTGCCCTGCACGCCCAGCCGTTTGAACTCTTCGCGCTGTACATCCACCCAACCTTGGGCGAACTTGCGGCACTCGCCGCGCAGCTCGTTGATCGGCACGTCGTCCTTGTTCTTCCCCTTGGCGCGGTATTGCTCCTCGATCTTCCATTCGATTGGCAGGCCGTGACAATCCCAACCGGGAACATACCGTGCGTCTTTGCCCATCATCTGCTGGCTACGCACAACCATATCTTTCAGGATTTTGTTCAGCGCATGGCCAATATGCAGATTCCCATTCGCATAAGGGGGACCATCGTGCAGGATGAATGTCTCGCGGCCTTCCTTGGCACGCAGCTTTTCATAAAGGTCCATATCGGCCCATTTTTCCAACCATTCAGGCTCGCGTTTCGGCAGGCCGGCTCGCATCGGAAAATCGGTTTTCGGCAGATTCAGGGTTGATTTATAATCGGGTGTTTCGGCGCACATTTTGCAGCTCCGTAATCAAGAAAAATTCTGGGGTGGGGTAGCGCGGAGTTTCCATACGCCTGTGACCGGCGTCTCTCAGAGAGCCGGGGTGCTAATTCGTATGATAATCGCAAACATTTTCCACATAATCGACGGTATACGCGCAAGCCCGCCTGCGGTCCAGCGTCGAATTGCGGTGCCCTGCGCAACGTGCTAGCAACGCCCAATCGAAAAGGAATACTCGATGAAATACCTCGATATGCTCCGCCGCGCATTCTTTTGGCCCGGCACCTTGCTAACCAAAAAATTGGGTATCGATCCTGAAAGCGAATTTGGTTTACTGCGTTCACTATTCAATAGTTTGGTTTGGACAGCTGTCGGCCTTGGAATCCTGTTTATGTTCGTCTTTTGAGCGCGCTGCCGCCACGGTTCCCCATTACCCCTGAACAAATCGACACCGTCGTAACCGAATTTTACGCCCGCGTACGCGAAGACGAGACCCTCGGGCCGGTGTTCTTCGAAAGCCTGCCACCGCTGCCCAAAACGTGGATGGTCCACGAGGAAAAGATCGCCGCCTTCTGGCGTAACGCGATCCTGTTTGAACGCTCTTATGACGGTAATCCGCAAAAGGTTCACAGCGAACGCGATGCGGTAGAGGCAGAACATTTCGCCGTCTGGCTAGATCTGTTCGACGTAGTCCTTAAGGAAAAGTTACACCCAGAACAGGCCGCCGCATGGTCCGACCTTGCCCACCGCATTGGTCGCGGATTGAAGATGGGCGTCGTGCAATCGCGTGCAAAATATGGCGACGTACCGGATTTAGGCTAGGTAACGGGGGTCACATCCTCGCCCTTCGCCTCGTTCTTTTGCAAAATCCGGTTGACCCACGCCAATGCGGATCACCGGTTCAAACATCTCTGAAATGCTGTCAGATGCATCCTCGACCGCACGTGCAACCGCGTCGGTAATATTGCCAATTGCCATAGACGGCCTTTCGAAATTCTTTATCTTTTTCATATAGTAGCAGTTTGCCCAATTACACGGTCACTTGGCAAACGCTGATTTTCAGGTTAGGCGGGGGCATGCCCAGATATGCCCTTAAAATCGAATATGACGGCCTGCCTTTTTTCGGCTGGCAAAAGCAGCCCAACGTGCCGTCGGTTCAAGGCTGTATCGAGGCAGCGTTGCGGGTTCTTGAACCCGAAAACGAGGGCATTCAGGGTGCCGGTCGCACCGACACCGGCGTACACGCAACTGGTCAGGTCGCGCATGTGGATATGGCGCAGGAATGGGACCCGTTTCGCCTGTCACAAGCCGTAAACTTCCACATGAAACCGCTACCTGTGGCGATTGTCACTGCGGCCCGCGTTGACAATGATTTCCACGCACGGTTCTCGGCGGTTGAGCGTCAATATATGTTTCGCATGGTCCAACGCCGCGCACCGATGACGTTTGACAAAGGGTCCGTCTGGCGCGTTAACCATCCCATTGATCCGGTCGCGATGCAGAAAGGGGCGGATTATCTGTTGGGCAAGCGTGATTTCACCACTTTCCGCTCCTCCATTTGCCAAGGGTTGACGCCGGTTAAGACATTGGACGAACTACGCATCGAGACGCTGGGATACCTCGGTGGTCTTGAATACCGCTTCCACGTCCGTGCTCGCAGCTTTTTGCACAATCAGGTCCGCAGCTTTGTAGGTACGCTGGAGCGCGTTGGCGCAGGCGCTTGGGCGCCCGAACGCGTCAAGCACGCGCTGGAATCCATGGACCGAGCCGAGTGTGGCCCCGTTTGCCCCCCTCATGGCCTGTATTTGGCGCAAGTCACTTATCCCGAAGACCCTTTCGCCTAACCGAAAATAAAGTCCTCCTGTGTGAACATTTCGAAAGTTTACGGAGCGCTATCAACACTGGTGATTACAACCTATTCGCTCGCGCAAAACAGCTTAGCCCCGTTACTGGTCGGGATCACGTCGTTCTCGCTGTATTGGTACAACATCGGTACATCGTGCAGGTCGATCAGGCCCATCCAGATTTCGAAATCCATGATATAATCTTTTCGACCATCGGCAATAAACTCGAACACATCCGCGCCCTCGCCTCCACAAATAAAGTCGTTTCCGCGCCCATCAACAAGGCGGTCATCGCCGCCCATCCCGCGCAACTCGTCACTGCGTCCATGCCCGTAGATTGTGTCGTTGCCGGATCCACAACATTCAACAAATCCTGATAACTCAAGGCCGAAACCTTCATCCGGACCAATACCTGCCCGCGCGGAGGCTTAGGCACATCGCAATCATTCAAAGATAAAGCATCAATACCGGAGGCGACAATCTCATAAGTTTTCTCTCTTGCCAAATACTCAGCTGCGCAACGGAAAACGGTAAATCAGGTGTTGAACAGGAAATGCATCACGTCGCCATCTTTGACAACATATGTCTTCCCTTCCGACCGCATTTTTCCTGCTTCCTTCGCGCCTTGCTCTCCATTGAGCGCGATGAAATCATCATAAGCAATGGTTTCCGCACGAATAAACCCGCGCTCAAAGTCACCATGGATCACACCAGCTGCCTGCGGGGCCAAAGTGCCTGCGTGAATAGTCCACGCACGCGCCTCTTTCGGACCAACGGTAAAATATGTCTGAAGATGCAACAAGCCGTACCCCGCCTTGATAAGGCGATCCAAACCAGCCTCGTGCAGGCCGATTTCCTCAAGGAACATCGCAGCTTCGTCGGCTTCAAGCTGGCTGATTTCTTCTTCAATCGCTGCCGAGATCACAACGGATGCCGCGCCTTGTTCTTCGGCCATTTTGGCTACGGCAGCGGAATGGGTGTTACCTTCGGCAGCATTCTCTTCTTCAACGTTGCACACAAACAGAACCGCCTTGGCGGTCAACAGTTGCAGCATGTCCCATGTTTTTCGATCTTCCGCGTCAATTTCCACCGTCCGCGCGGGCTTACCATTTTCCAGCACCGCTTTGGCCAGATTGAGCAACCGTTCCTGATCCACCGCTTCTTTGTCACCACCGCGCACCTTGCGCACAATGTTAACCATACGTTTTTCGATGCTTTCAAGGTCGGCCAGCATCAATTCGGTCTCGATAGTTTCCGCATCCTCTACCGGGTTCACACGGCCATCCACATGAGTGACATCGTCGTCTTCAAAACAGCGCAGAACATGCGCAATCGCGTCGCACTCGCGGATGGTCGCGAGGAACTTGTTCCCCAAGCCTTCGCCTTTGGACGCGCCCTTAACCAAGCCTGCAATATCCACAAATGTCATCTGAGCAGGCAAAATCTTCTTAGAGCTTGCGATCTCTGCCAACTTGTCGAGACGCACATCAGGCACAGCAACAACGCCAGTATTCGGTTCAATGGTACAGAACGGAAAATTAGCCGCCTGCGCCGCTGCCGTTTTGGTCAATGCGTTAAAGAGTGTCGATTTACCCACGTTTGGCATGCCCACGATACCGGTTTTAAAGCCCATAACAGCCCTCGTTCAAATAATGCGTTTGCGGGGCTTCTAGGGCGGCGCGACGAAAGGATCAAGGTTATTTGCTGCCGCGCCGAAAATGCACCGCGTTAAAAAAATATGAGGGGACAGTAAAATGAATTTTAATCTATACCTTATTTTCAATGGCAATTGCGCCGAGGCAATGACGGTTAACGTCGAAATTTTCGGAGGCGAGATAACCGAAATCCATACATTCGGTAATTCCACACTGGCATCTGGTATGCCCACCGCGATGCATAAATTGATAATGCACGTGTCACTGCGGATCGGCGACCGGGTCATCATGGCCTCTGACGACCCTTCTGGGAAATACGAGCCTCCGCGAGGGGCCCACGTGCAAACCCGGTTTCCCAAGTTCGCCGAGGCCCAGCGCATTTTTGACCCATTGGCCGAAGGCGGTGAAATCACGATGCCATTCGAAAAAACGTTCTGGACTTCGGGGTTCGGCATGCTTCGCGATCGGTTTGGCATCCCGTGGATGGTAAATTGTGACGATCGGGTCGACTAATTCCCGTTTTTGATTGATTTTCATGGTCTGTTTCGCCTAATCATGCGGACAACAATAAGGGCCGGTAAAATGACACGTATAGACTCCAAATTCGCAACACTTAAAGCTGAGAAAAAATCCGCCTTCGTTTCGTTTGTCATGGCGGGCGACCCAGACTATGACTCGTGTCTTAAAATCGTGCGCGGACTTCCGGCGGCGGGTGTTGATGTGATCGAGCTGGGCATGCCTTTCACCGACCCGATGGCCGACGGCATCGCAATCCAATTGGCAGGCCAACGCGCGCTGGCGGCGGGCATGACGTTGAACCGCACATTGCAAATGGTCCGCGATTTTCGCGAGGGGGACGACACCACGCCTATTGTGCTGATGGGGTATTACAATCCGATCTACAACAAAGGCGTCGAGATATTTTTAACCGAGGCCAAGGAGGCCGGCGTTGATGGTTTGATCGTCGTCGACCTTCCGCCCGAGGAGGACGCCGAATTGTGCGTTCCGGCGATCGCAGCGGGAATCCCGTTTATTCGCCTGACAACGCCGACAACGGACGAAAAACGCCTGCCAACCGCGCTGCGAAACACTTCGGGCTTTATCTATTACGTTTCGGTTAACGGCACAACGGGTGCAGCCAGCGCTGACTCGGATATCGTTGGTCCGGAGGTTGCCCGTATCAAAGCAAGTACCGATCTACCCGTTTGCGTCGGCTTCGGGATCAAAACGCCGGAAACAGCGCAGGCGATCGCGGGAATTGCTGACGGCGCCGTTGTTGGCACGGCGATTGTGAAACAAATCGCAGACGGAAAGCCGGCAAAGGATGTGCTGGCCTTTGTTAATACATTGGCGGATGGGGCACATCGCGCCTAGCGCTTCCAGGCCATCAACATTGATTTATTGACGGTTTTTCAACGATTTTCAATGTGTTGACACGTGTTCTACGCGCTTACCTAACGACAATATGTAACCAGTTATGTGGCCGCCCGATGTAGACCCCCCTTGGCCCCCATCGCCAGCGCCTTCAATGCGTCTCGACCAGACCGGTACCACTGTCAAAATGCACCTCGATATCATCACCCCAACGCGCCGACCTCCTCCAGCTTCGCCTGAAGCCCAGCGTAATCCTGACCATCAAACCAATGCACTTGCCAGCCGCAGGCTTCAGCGGCTTCTATGTTGTCAGCTCGGTCATCGATTAGTAAAATCGCGTCCGGCTCGATGGACAGTTCGTCCGAGACCATGTCGAAAAAAACCTCGTCCGGTTTGGCAACGCCCATAAGACCGGATGCAAATATACGATCCATACGTTCGGCAAAACCAAGATCTTCGGCGATGAACTGGGTGCGCATCGCTTCGTTATTGGTGCCCATCACGTTGCGAAGGTTTGAGCGCTTAGAGGCCGCCAGCCAACCCATAACCTTATTATCCAGATTGTAATCCGACTGAAACCAGAACTCCAGAATGTTGCGAAGATCGCCGTGATATCCAACCGTTCCGGCCCAGTCTGCAACAGCGTCCATCAGATTCATTTCACCAATCAGGATTTCCGAGAACTTGTCAGCGAAGATCATTTCCGAAAACGTCTCGAAAGAATGGCCGAACTCAGCCTCGAAACCGTCCCCCCAAACGATCCGCCCATCAACCATGTTGCAGTTCAAAACACCGTCAAAATCCCAGACGATGGTGTCGATAGTACTTGGATTGAACATGGTTTCCCCTCGTGAATTCGCGCTCGAACGCCAACAATATAGATCACCACCATGGCCGCAAGTATCTAACATCCTGTTAAAATCCCCCAACCCGCAATTTTTCTTGAAAATGCACATAAATCGCTTTTTTTGATACCAATATGTTGTTATTGGTCACAATATTCGACCAGTTTCATCTGTGAGCAGGAATATGTCAGTTATCGCCTCTATCGAAGACCTGAAGAAACTTGCCAAACGGCGTGTGCCGAAGATGTTCTATGAATACGTCGAAAGCGGTTCGTGGACGGAACAGACCTTCCGCGAGAACACTTCGGATTTTCAGGAAATTCACCTTCGCCAGAAAGTGGCTGTGGATATGTCAGGTCGCTCGACTGCCAGCACGATGGTTGGGCAAGATGTGGCAATGCCAGTGGCGCTGGCCCCTATCGGCCTTGGTGGAATGCAATCTGCAGACGGCGAGATCAAAGCAGCACGGGCGGCCGAAGCGTTTGGCGTGCCGTACACTCTCTCGACCATGTCAATCTGCTCGATCGAGGATGTCGCCGCCGCGACCACCAAGCCGTTCTGGTTCCAGCTATATGTGATGCGGGACCATGACTATATAAACGACCTGATTGATCGCGCCAAAGCGGCGGGTTGTTCTGCGCTGGTTCTGACACTGGATTTGCAACTGCTGGGACAAAGACATGCGGATATGCGTAACGGACTGGGCGCTCCACCCAAGTTGACGATCAAGAATATCATCAATATGGCCACCAAACCGCGGTGGGCACTGGGAATGTTGGGCACTAAACGGCACGAATTCCGCAATATCGTTGGCCACGTCAGCAATGTTGAAGACATGGGAACGCTGGCTGAATGGACGGCAAAACAGTTTGAACAAAAGCTAACGTGGGAACATGTAGCGTGGATCAGAGAGCGCTGGGGCGGGCCACTAATTATCAAAGGTATTCTGGACGTTGAAGATGCCAAACTGGCGGTGAAATCCGGTGCCGACGCGATTGTGGTTTCCAACCACGGTGGGCGGCAATTGGACGGCGCGATGTCGGCCATTCGAACGCTACCGGATATTATTGACGCGGTTGGCGACGATATCGAGGTGCATTTCGACAGTGGCATTCGGTCTGGTCAAGACGTATTGAAAGCGCTGGCTATGGGGGCTAAGGGGGTCTACATCGGGCGCGCATATATCTATGGTCTTGGCGCAATGGGGCAAACTGGCGTTACCAAAGCGCTGGAAGTCATTCATATGGAGCTAGACAAGACCATGGCGCTTTGTGGTCGTCGGAGTGTGGCAGAGCTGAACCGCAAGAACCTATTAATACCTGAGGATTTCAGGGGGTGGTTCGAAAAACCGTAAACAACCACCGAATCCCCTTCACATCCCCATCAAAACCTCCTATACGGCCAACTTCGTTCGGCGCTTACACCCTTGGAGGATCGCCGGCATTTAATTTTAGGAGAATTCCCAATGGCTGAGAACACAACACTCGCAGCTTCGGTACGCGCAGGAACTGGCAAGGGGGCCGCCCGCGCAGCACGCCGTGAAAACCTAGTGCCCGGAGTAATTTATGGTGGCGGCGAAGAGCCCGTCGCGATCACAGTTAAGTTCAACGAACTTTTCAAAATGCTCAAAGCTGGCGGCTTCATGGCCACCCTTTTGACCCTGGTTGTAGATGGCAAGGAGCAACGCGCGATCTGTCGCGGCATTCAACGCGACGTCGTTAAAGACCTGCCACGCCACGTAGACTTCCTGCGCCTATCCGGAAAATCCCGCATCAACTTGCAGATTCCGGTGACATTCCTGAACGAGGAAGACTCTGTTGGCCTAAAAGCTGGCGGTACGTTGGTTATTGTGCGTAACGAGGTTGAACTCAAAGTTACTGCAAACAACATTCCTGACCACCTCGAAGTGGATCTGGGCGAAGTTGAAATGGGTGACACAATCCATATGTCCGACATCACGTTGCCAGAAGGCACACGTCCGATGATTACGGATCGCGACTTTGTTATCGCCAGCATCGCAGCACCACGTGGAGCTGAAGAAGAGGTCGAGGATGAAGATGAAACAGCAGCCGACAAAGTAGAAGTCGTCGGTGAAGAAGAAGCAGAAGGCGGCGAGGAGTAATTCCCACCTCCAAATCTTTATGCTAAAGAATACGCGCTGCCCTCGGGTGGCGCGTTTTTCGTTTAAGGAAGTCTTTTATGAAACTTTTCGTTGGTCTCGGCAACCCCGGTTCAAAGTACGCGGGTAACCGTCACAACATCGGCTTTATGGCGCTGGACCAAATTGCCTCCGACCATAATTTTGCGCCGTGGCGATCGAAGTTTCAAGCTAAGCTGTCCGAGGGGCGTTTGGGGCGAGAGAAGGTTATTTTGTTGAAACCCGAGACGTTCATGAACTTGTCTGGTCAGTCTGTCGGCGAGGCGATGCGGTTCTTTAAGTTGGAACCTTCTGACATCACGGTTTTCCATGATGAGCTGGATTTGGCTCCCGGTAAATGCCGCGTAAAAACGGGTGGCGGGCATGCTGGGCATAACGGGTTGCGCTCGATGCATCAGCATATCGGACCGGAATATCAACGCGTGCGCCTTGGAATCGGCCATCCAGGACATAAGGATCGCGTGTCGGCTTATGTATTGCATGATTTCGCCAAGGCTGATGCCGGATGGCTGGATGATGTACTGCGCGGGATCGGCGATGGTGCACCGGATTTAGCGGACGGAGAAGCCTCGCGATTTATGAATGCAATCGCGCGAAGGGTTATTCCCGAGCGGCCCTCCAAGCCCGCGAACCCCGAAAAGCCAACGCCGGTGGAAACGCCCGTTCCGGACACCCGCTCGGCTTTTCAAAAATTGAAAGACAAATTCGGATGAGGCCACTCGCCGCGGCCTTTAACGCGCGGGCAGATGCTTGCGAGAATCTGAACTCTCCGTTTACGGCGGAATTGCTACGGCTGGTGGCCTTAAACTTGACGGATGATCATCCCGTCGGTGCTTTTCTTCATGGCTGGCCCGATTTCGACACGTTCCGGGCCGGCGCAGTGGCCTTGCGACTGGCAGGGGCAATGCGCGCGCTGGTATTAAAACGGATGGATGAAGAGTTAACTGCTGTTTACCCCCCGAACGAAGCCCACGGGCCAGCGATGTGGAAAGCTATCGAATCGGCGATGCGAGTCCACCACGCACATATTATCAACTGGATGGATTCGCCTCCGCAAACCAACGAAATCAGGCGCTCTAACGCGTTGATTCCCGGCTTTCACCTGATCGCCGCTGAAACCGGCCTACCGTTGGATATGTCGGAAATCGGTGCCAGCATAGGTTTGAACCTGAATTGGGATATATTCGCGATGGAAATCAACGGACAGGTTTGGGGGGATCCGGAATCGCACGTGCGTCTAACCCCTGATTGGCGTGGACCGCTGCCGCCGCGTGCTGACATCAAAATTCTTGATCGGGCGGCGTGCGATATCAAGCCGTTGAACCCGAATAACCCCGATGATCGCCTGCGAATGATGTCCTATATCTGGGCGGATCAAACTCAACGTATCGAAGACACACAGCTGGCGATTGATATGGCTTGTGTGACGGGTCGTTTGGTTAAAAAGCAGGACGCGTTGGAGTTTCTGAACGAAAGATTACCCCCCGTCGAGGGGGCCTTGCGGGTGATATATCACTCGATCATGTGGCAATATCTGACCAAGGAAGCCCAAGCCGAAGGGGCCGCGATGATTGCGGCTGCGGGGGACAATGCCACGCCGAACGCGCCGCTGGCATGGCTGCGAGCCGAGCCGAGCCGGATAATAAGGGCCATGGGGCGGCGATTACGCTTAACATGTGGCCCGGTGGCGAAACGCGTGCCTTGGGCCGGATGGACCTTCACGGCCGCTGGATTTCGTGGAACGGATAGCCATGCAAGCCAAAATCGATAGCCTGTGCCGCGATTGCCTGACACCGTTTACGGGACTGACGCGCTGTCCTGATTGTGGCTCTCCGCGCATCATTACCCATCCCGAGTTATTCCAGCTTTCCATCGCGCATATGGATTGCGATGCGTTCTACGCCTCGGTCGAGAAACGCGACAATCCTGATCTAAAGGACAAGGCGCTGATCGTCGGCGGGGGCACTCGCGGCGTTGTGACGACGTGTTGCTATATCGCCCGCATCAAGGGTGTGCGCTCGGCCATGCCGATGTTTCAGGCGCGAAAGCTATGCCCCGAGGCGGTGATAGTCCCGCCGCGCATGTCGGTATATGTCGAAGTCAGCCGAGCCATCCGCGAAATGATGAAGGAACTGACACCGGTGATAGAGCCGCTGTCACTGGACGAAGCATTTCTGGACCTGACCGGAACCACCCGCCTTTACGGCGCGCCGCCTGTGGTGCAAGTGGCGCGGCTGGTGCAGCGGATGGAGGATGAACTGGGGATTTCCGGCTCGGTCGGGCTATCGCACAATAAGTTTCTGGCCAAGATCGCTTCAGACCTCGACAAGCCGCGTGGGTTGTCTGTAATTGGCAAAGCCGAGACGTTTGATTTCCTGCAAAAGCAGAAGGTCGGGATCATCTGGGGTGTAGGCGCGGCCATGCGGCAAACGCTGGAGCGCGACGGGATTCGGACCATTGCAGACATCACGCGACGGGATCGTAAGGACTTGTCAGAACGATACGGCGGCATGGGTGAACGCTTGTATCATCTGGCGCGGGGCGAGGATCGACGACGGATATCGGCCAGTTCGCCTGTGAAAAGCATTTCCAAGGAGACGACGTTTAATAAAGACACGTCCGACTCTGAAATTCTCGACGGACGATTATGGCGGCTATCCGAGCAGGTCGCGGATAGGGCCAAGGCCCGGGATACGGCGGGGGCGATTGTGACGCTCAAGCTGAAAACCGCAAAGTTCCGGCAGTTAACGCGACGGATAACATTGGCCGAGCCGACACAATTGGCCGACGTGATTTATGAAACTGTGCGGCCGTTGTTAGAGAACGAGCTGCCCAGCGGTCCCTTCCGCCTGATCGGCGTCGGCATCAGCGAGCTGTCGGGTGCTTCAGCCGCCGGAATTGCTCGCGATTTGCTCGATCCGAATGCGCCACGCCGCGCGGCGGTGGAACAGGCGACGGATAAGATCCGTGCGAAATTCGGAGGTTATGCGATACAAAAAGGCCGTGGGTTGCAAAAGTAGTACAGATTTTTCCAATAACGCAAACTATGCTGCATCGCAACATTGACTTTTTTGCGGCGACGAGTCATATTAAGGGCGCGATATAAATTATTTATCGTTTTCTTCCCGATGGGGAAGTTAGTTCCTCCCTGGACTCGGGCCGCTACTTAAGCGGCCCCTTTTTTGTCTTGTTATTCAGCGGCCACGGAAACAAGGCCAATACGGGCCAAAAGACGAGTAATTTTTGACAGGGTCTTTTGAAATTCGCCAAAGTTATCACCGCGTTCGATTCGCGCCTCGTTCATATAAAGCGCGCGGTTGATTTCGATCTGAACGGCGTGCACACCCTTGGACGGGCGGCCGTAATGACGGGTTATATAGCCACCCGAAAACGGCGCATTCCGCGCCACAACGAGTCCGCTAGAGGCAAATATGCCTGCAATCGCATCAACTATCCAGCGATCACAGGATCCACCAAAACGGTCGCCTAAAATTATATCCGGCGTTTTTTTATCCACCAACGGCGCCGCATCAAGCGATTTCTGAGGCATAGAGTGACAATCCAGCAGTATCGCCATGCCATGCGCGTCTTTTTGTGCGTCCACTACATTTCGCAGACAATCGTGGTAGGGCGCATAGTAATTCGCGATACGCTCCTGCGCCTCGGTTAACGACATTTTGCCAGAACGGATAACATGACCATTACCGACTACGCGCGGAATTATACCCAGACCTGCCGTAATACGGGCATTTCTGGGGGGCCTCTTCACGCCCCTGATCAATGCGGGGTCCAGTTCGTCGGCAGCGCGGTTCAGGTCAATAAACGCGCGAGGGGCATGAGCGGCCAATAAATGCGCTCCATTCGATGGCGCATCCATGAACAGTTCGTCAACAAAAGCATCCTCGGAACTACGGATCGCCAGAGAATCGAGCTGGGTGGCTGCCAAAAAGCTGGCGTGATAGTCCGAACCACTGTGCGGCGAACTGAAAATCACACAAGACGTCGCGTCTTTCGGTGTTTTCAATGTGTAAGTGTTGTGCATCGCAGTTACCTTTCGAACTTCTATAACTTCCCAATTCCATCCAGCTTTGAACTGGCAGCGCAGAGCGCTGTCGGTTATCGGCCCGCTTCCCACCCGTGGAATCGGTCTCCACCGTCCGAAACTGCCATGAAAACCACTATTTCGCGGCGCGTGGCGCGTCGGCAACCAATATCGCCATGGTGTCGAAATGGTCAAAAGACCACGCTTCGTCTTTATGCCCGAGTGGCATGTCAATGGACACCCCGACACCCGTAATTTTCACGTAGGAGGGGATCACCGCCTTACCACCACCAACCGCCACCCGCATCGGCTTACCAAGTTTCGGGTGGATCATTGCGCTACCCTGCTCCATGTCACCGTCTGCGCCAACGATCGCGGCCTTTCCATAACTGACTGGTTCGCCGGACAGTATCGCGACAACCTCCGTCATCAAGGTCTCGCCAAGTTGGTCGCCCATATCGAAAAACGGAGATAAATCTTCGGCGAAATTGCCGGCTAAAGGGTTGCGGACTACGACCGCGACCCCAACTCGGGTAACCGGATCGCAGGGCTCTCCAAATCCGTCTGTGTAAATAGTTTATTTGAAAAATACGGTCTTGCGAATTACCATTGATAGTCCCCCAAGTGGAGGCTATTTAAAGATCAGACGCAGGAACAGGCATTAGGCAAACAGATTTGCAGAAAAGACCTTGAACCCCTTCGCGACTCCTTTTATAGACACCAGAACATTAGCGCTGCTTCGGCAGCACTTGTTGCTTTTCGGGTGTATAGCTCAGCGGGAGAGCACTTCGTTGACATCGAAGGGGTCACTGGTTCGATCCCAGTTATACCCACCATACCCCTCCCACGAGGGGATGGAGACCAAGATAAACTAGGCGCAACAACCGCGCCGCTGACAGGAGAGAGACTATGAAAGTCAAGAATTCGCTTCGCTCCCTTAAGGCGCGTCACCGCGATTGCCGCGTTGTTCGCCGTAAGGGCCGTGTGTACGTTATCAACAAGACGAACCCACGTTTCAAAGCACGTCAGGGCTAATCGCCCCGATATTTCTAATTTAAAAAGCCGCGCTGGTTTACAGCGCGGCTTTTTTATTGGGTTAGCCCAATAACAATGCACAAACCGTCGCGGGGTCGATATACCCTGTCTGATTTAGACCACGGTTTATCTGATACTTCTTGATCGCTTTACGGGTTTTGTCGTCAAAAACACCATCGATGCGACCGGGATCGAAACCCGAGCTGCACAGGCGATTTTCGATTAGCAAGCGGGTTGCCACGCTTAGACGCAAGCGGTCCTCTTGGGCTGTGGCCTCTGCATTGTCCTCAATACCGCCTGGGTCCAGAACTGCGACGCGCTGCTTCGTTACAATGGCGTGAATTCCGTCAGGGAAATTGATACATATGCTTGGATTTCAGCGTTTTAAGAGGGGGTTTCAGGGGGCGGCAACAGGTCGTCATCGCCGTCGTGATCTATATCGATTTGCTTGGTTGCACGCGCGCCAAGTGTCTTTAACGTCTGCGCCTGACCAACCAGATTTCCGCGACCCGTTGAAAGGCGGGCAATAGCCGTGTCATGCGTTTTCTGAACAGTGGCCAGTTGCACGCCGATCTTCTCCATGTCGGCGACAAAATCTCTGAACTTGTCATAAAGCCGCCCTGCCCGTTTGGCAATTTCCATAGCGTTCCGATTGCGATTCTCGACCGACCATAGGTTTTCAACTGTTTTCAATGCCAGCATCAGATTGGCCGGCGAGGCGATCAGAACATCCTTTTCCGTTGCGTAAAGCGTCAGGTTCCTATCGGCACGGACGGCCTCGGAAAAGGCACTTTCAACGGGCATGAACATGATCACGTAATCGACCGAAGCGTCGTCGAGCTGGTGGTAATTCTTCTTGGACAAGGTGTCGATGTGGGTCCGCACCGAATCCACATGGGCCTTAAGGTCGACAGCACGTGCTGTCTCGTTATCCGCTTGCACCGAACGCTCATACGCCACCAACGAGACCTTGCTATCCACCACCAATCGCCGCCCACCTGGCAGGTTAACCACAACATCGGGGCGCAAAGATTTACCATCTTCGTCGCGATGATGCGCTTGTGTTATGTATTCCTCGCCTTCTCGCAGTCCGCTTCGATCAAGGATAGAGGCCAGTATCATCTCGCCCCAAGCACCCTGTTTCTGACTATCGCCCTTCAAAGCTTGCGTCAGATTATGCGCCTCTTCGCTGACTTGTTGGCTTTGCGCAGTCAGATTAAGGATATCAGCCTTCAACGCGGCACGGTCTTTATCGGCAGATTTATGCACCTCGCGCAGCTCTTTTTCGAAATGTCCGATGTGCTGCTTCAATGGCTCAAGAACATTCTTCAACTGCTCGGCATTCTCTTTCTTGAAGTCGGCCGATTTCGACTTCATCACCTCGTTGGCAAGGTTCGCGAATTGCTCTTTCAAAGTGCCTTCGGTGACGCGCTGATGCTCCAGCGTCGCGGTCAGTCTGGCTATATCGGCCTTTTGGGTGCTCAGCGCTGCGCGTGCGGCGTTCAGTTCTGATTGATCCGCCTGCCATTGGTCTTGTCGTGCGGTGAAACGCGCGATCTCTTCACGCATGTCGGACTGTATTTGCCGCTGCTCAGTGGCTTGGCCTTCCAACGTCTCGACCTCGGTTCGAGCATTCGCAAGACCACCAGATCGCCACCAGATCAGCAGTACCGCGATCACCAAAATAGCTGCGATCAAGGCCATCAACGCGGGGTCATTCTGAATTTGTGTTACATAATCAGCGGGCATTCGGTGGTTCCGTTGTTAGGTTTCACCAAACCTTAACGCATCGAACAAATGCTGAACAGAGGTTTTCACGTGCCGGAACCGGTTCCCACCCAGATGTGTGCACCGTACCACCCTCGCCGTCATCGTTTTTGATTTCGGTTCCGTCCGACAGCCGCGCCGCCCACGTGTTATGCGTATCTTTGGCAAACTTCTTGGCCTTTTTCAGGCGTTTAAGAAAATTCTTGATATCGGCGTGCTGGAAACCCGCCCTGCCGTGACCGCGTATTTCGAACCGAGATCACTTACTACCCCGATGTGCTAAATGAACGCGTCTTTTATCTGCATCGCTATTTCCTAGAATTTATCACCTAGTTTCGCGGGTTTCGGACCACCCGTCGCCCAGTCCAGAAGCTCGACGGTATGAACCATCGGGATTTCTGTTCCAGAGCTGATCTGCATCATACAGCCGATATTTCCGGCGGCAATGATCTGCGGGGCAGTGGCTTCCAATGTCGCGACCTTGCGGGTTTTTAATTCTCGAGATATTTCAGGCTGCATCAGGTTATACGTGCCAGCCGATCCGCAACACAGATGCGGGTCTTCGGGCTCTAGTACCGTAAACCCAGCCTGTGCCAGCAACCGTTTGGGTTCAAGTTTGATCTGCTGTCCGTGTTGCAATGAGCAGGCCGAGTGGTAGGCAACCCGCAGCGAGCGTTTCTCAACGTTTTCGAGCGTAAGCTCGGACATAACTTCGGTGATGTCGCGGGCCAAACCTGACACGGTAGCAGCATCGTTGGCCAACGGGTCGTTACGGAACATATGGCCGTAATCTTTAACCGTCGTCCCACAACCAGAAGTGTTGATTGCGATCGCATCCAACCCCTCACCGTCTACCTCTGCCATCCACGCATTTATGTTTTTGGCGGCGGATTTATGACTTTCGTCGGTCTTGCCCATATGATGCGTTAAGGCCCCACAACAACCCATGCCGCTGGCAATAACCACATCGCAGCCGTGACGAGTCAGCAAGCGAATGGTTGCCTCGTTAATGTCCGTATCGAGGGCTCGTTGTGCGCACCCTGTCATCAAGGCCACACGCTTTCGACGGACACCTTGCGCGGGAAAAATCTGCGGTTTATCCATCAGGCTGGGCGGCGGCATCTTTACTGGTGCAAACTCGACCATCGCACGCAACATTTTTGGTAGCGCGAATTTTAACGGCTTTGCCATCCAGGCGCCGTAAATCGCCAACCGGAATCGACCCGGATAAGGCAGAATTTTCGACAGCACGAACCGCATACCTTGATCAAACAGCGGACGTTTGTAATTGTCGTTGATATATTCGCGCGCGTGGTCCACCAAATGCATGTAATGCACGCCTGACGGACAGGTCGACATGCAGGCAAGGCAGGACAGGCAACGATCCACATGCAGGACAGTTTTATCATCCGGCACGCGGTTGTTTTCCAGCATATCCTTGATCAAATAAATCCGGCCGCGCGGGCTGTCTAGCTCGTCACCTAAAATCTGGTACGTCGGACAAGTAGCTATGCAAAATCCGCAATGCACACATCTCCGCAAAATCTCGTTTGCGCGCTGAATGCCCGGGGCTTTCATCTGCTCATCGGTGAAATTCGTCTGCATATCAGCCCATTCGCCCCGCATTCAGGATGTTCCGCGGATCGAACTTTGCCCGCAAACCTGTGTTCAGAAATTCAATTTCCTTGGCTTCGGGTTGGAATACCGGATGCCCTTCGCCGCGGATCAACGTAGCGTTTCCGCTGATCGATCCCATCGCGGAACGCATGTCATCCCCTTTCGGCGACAACGCCCAAATCAGGCCGCCGCCCCAGTCATATACTACCTCTGTCGCACCTGCGGCGCGCAACGCAGCGCCTAACTTTGGCCCATCCGACGGCTTGACGGAAAATCGCCAGATATCGCCTTCACGTCCCGCGATATCGCCGATATTTTGCACTGCCCCCCAGTCGAAATCGACCACAACGCCACCGATTTTATCGACCAGTTTTGCAGCACGGTACTTGACCAATCCATCGAGGCCTTCGACTCGAATGACCGTTCGTCCATTGATATGTGCGACACCGTTCACATCGAACGGAGAACCAAGCGCCGCGGACATGGCGGTTACTGCGTCGGTGTCCGATAGCCCCTCGACCATCACCGTCGAGCTTGCCTCAGGGGCAGGTGAAACTTTGAAGCTGACCTCTGTCAATATGCCAAGCGTGCCATGGCTGCCTGCCATCAGCTTAACCAAATCGTAACCGGTGACGTTCTTCATCACCCGCCCGCCGTTTTTCACAATTTGGCCTTGTCCATCAACGAAACGCACCCCGATCAGGCTGTCACGACATGCACCCGCCTGAATGCGGCGCGGGCCAGACGAATTCGTCGCCACCACGCCCCCGATCGTTGACTGACCAGACGCGCCATAAATCGCGCGCATGTCACTTGGTTCAAACGGCAGTCGCTGCCCTTCGGCCGCCAAAGCAGCCTCGATCTCCATCAACGGAGTCCCCGCGCGCGCCACCATCGTCAATGCGCCAGGTTCATAAAGCGTGATGCCGCTAAGGCCCGAGGTGTTCAACACCTCGCCTTTCACAGGATTCCCGATCTGGCGTGTGTCTCCACCAACGATCCGTACCGGACCAGTAGTTGAGGCAATCGCTTCAGCCAAATCAACTTCACTAGTTGGTTTCATCATGTTCTTCGGCTTTCAGTCGCAGCTAGCGGGAAAACCTTGGCGGGATTCAGCAGCCATTTCGCATCAAATACATCTTTGACTCTAAGCTGACATTCAATGTCGACGTCTGTATATTGCGTGGTCATAAGATCGCGCTTTTCAATACCCACACCATGTTCGCCAGTCAGACAACCGCCAACCTCGACGCACAGCTTTAGAATCTCGGCCCCCATCTTTTCGCAGGTCTCCAGATCGCCCTGTTTGTTGGCATCATAAAGGATCAGCGGATGCATATTGCCGTCTCCTGCATGAAAAACATTCCCTACGTCCAGCCCGTATTCTTCTGACAATTCTGTAATGCGGCCAAGAACGAGTGGCAGTTGGCTGACCGGAATGGTCCCATCCAGACACATGTAATCGCTGATTTGCCCCATCGCGCCAAAAGCTACTTTGCGGCCAGCCCAGATGGCGGCAGATTCTCCTGCGCTTTGGCTTTCGCGCAGCTCGACCGGATTATGACGCTTAGCGATTTCGGTGATCAAAGCCAACTGCTCGTCTATTTCTGCTTCCGAACCCTCGACTTCGACAATCAACAACGCTTCGACATCCGGATACCCGGCGCCTACGAAATTTTCGGCGGCACGGATTACGGGACGGTCCATGAATTCAATCGCCACAGGCAATACGCCCGCTTGGATGATGTCTGAAACGCATGCCCCGGCTACTTCGTTACTATCGTACCCTATCAGAACAGGTCGTGCACCTTCGGGTTTGTGTAGAATACGCAAAGTTGCTTCGGTCACGACGCCCAACTGCCCCTCGGACCCGCAGATCAGCCCCAGCAAATCATAGCTAGCAGCGTCAAGATGCGCGCCGCCTATGTCCATGACTTCGCCTTCCATGGTAACCATTTTCACGCCCAGCAGATTGTTCGTCGTAACACCGTATTTCAAACAATGCGCCCCGCCAGAATTCATCGCAATATTCCCCGCGATCGCACAAGCCAACTGACTGGAAGGATCAGGTGCATAGAAGAAATCCAACGCCTCGACAGCGCCTGTCACAGACAAGTTCGTGCGCCCGCTTTGCACACGGATGTAGCGGTCATCATAGTTTATTTCCAAAGCTTTGTTAAGTTTCGAGACTCCCAAAACCACCGAATCCGCAGTCGGTAATGCACCCCCCGCAAGCGAAGTGCCGGAACCGCGAGGAACCACTGGCACCCCTTCGGCATGGCAAATTTTCAAAACGGCGGCGACTTCTTCGGTACTTGAAGGCAAAACCACTATCATCGGCGGGCAGCGATAGGAGGCCAAAGCATCGCATTCATAGGCTTTTACCTCGTGTTCGTCGTAAATCACAGCGTCATCAGGCAGCACGACCTGAAGCAGCGCCACAATTTGCGGCTTACGGGCGATAATCTCGGAGTTTGGCTTTGGTAGGTCCATGGGAAGCCCTAAATGGGTAAGACTAGGTAAGACTAGGTAAGACTAGGTAAAACTATATTACCAATTTCATTGATTGAATAGCCCGGCCATAAGGTTAAACAAAGGAATGCGGCACAATCTTCTGAATCTATTCGCATTTTTCGAAAATCTGGATTTCATCGCCCTAGGTATCATCCTCGCCGCATGGGGAGTCATGGGATCGTTCATCGAAAGGGATCGCCCCCACGCGCCATCAACCCACGCACTGATCGCCGAATACCGCTTCCGCTGGATGGTGGTATTGATCCCGCGCGAAGTGCGAATGGTGGATGCCAACATTTTGGTATCCCTGCGTCAGGGCACCAACTTTTTCACCTCGCCCTCGCCTAGCGATCAACGCCTGATCCACCACTGCTGTCTGACCAATGATCCGCCGCGAAATTATCCCGCGCGCCTCGACAATTTCTCGCCAACATATTTTGAATAGCCTGAATATATGCGCTTGGCATAATGCTACCCTTTTCTTAAAATGCTTTTAGCCGACCGCCTTGATTGCATCGGCGCATATGCACAGGTATCCTAATGCAGCATTAATCATTAGGGCAGAGGGCAATGTCGGATTCCAGTCAGAAAATCGTTACCCCGACAGCCGAAGGCATTGCCGCTGCCGCTACCAAAGCGTCGAAAACCAAAGGTTTTCCACCCGTACACCTGTGGAGCCCTCCGTTTTGTGGGGATCTGGACATGCGGATCGCGCGAGACGGGACGTGGTTTTATCTTGGAGCGCCAATTGGCCGCAAACGTCTTGTTAAGCTTTTCTCGACTATCATACGCAAAGATGGCGAAGATTACTTCTTGATTACACCGGTCGAGAAGGTCGGAATTACTGTTGATGACGCGCCGTTCGTGGCCGTGGATTTCGACGTGGTCGACAATGTCGTGCAATTCACAACCAACGTTGGAGACACCGTAGCCGCAGGGCCAGACCACCCCATCCGCGTCGTGTTGAACCCCGACGGTGGCGAGCCTTCGCCATATGTTCTGGTCCGCACAAATCTGGAAGCGTTAATAGATCGTAAAAGTTTCTACCGGTTGGTCGAACAAGGAGAGGCATCAACAGTGGACGGAATCGAATGGTTCGGCGTCTGGTCGAAAGGCGTGTTTTTCCCGTTTATCAAGGTTTCGGACCTTTAGGTGTCCAAAAAATCCCCAAACTCGTTAAGAACCTGCTCATAAACCGCCCGTTTGAACGGGACGATATTGTCTAACAAATCGTTAACGTGCATCCATTTCCAAGCGGCGAACTCTGGCACTTCGGTCTGGATGCTGACATGTTCATCGCCCCCCGAAAACTGCATCAAGAACCAACGCTGCTGTTGCCCCTTAAAACGTCCGCCCAAACTGTTCGCAACATCCAATGGGAAATTATACGAAATCAAACTGCGGGACCGTGCCAGGATTTTAACCATTTCCGGCAGAATTCCGGTTTCTTCCTGCAATTCTCGATAAGCTGCAACTTCTTCTTCCTCGCCCGCATCGATGCCACCTTGCGGCATCTGCCATGCAGAGCTGGGATAATCCAGACGCTGCCCTGTGAATACTCGGCCCTCATTGTTCAACACCATCAACCCTACATTCGGACGATACGGCAGTATGGCAACCTCTTCGGCGGTTTTGTTGGCCGACACGTTATTTTGCCAAAACGTTCAGACTGCGCAGCATGTCCAAACCATAGGAAATCTGGAAATCCTCATCACGGCGGGCGGCGATATCTTCTTGCTCGGCGCGCTCGGCCTCAAGCTGTTCGATCTCCTCATCCGTTAAGGAGTCGTTATTCAATGAACCACGCAAATCAGCCTCGGAGCGACGACTGGCCGGGCTGCTCCCGTCCTCTTCTTCATCTTTTTCAACGCGCGAACGTTGTTCAACCAAAATATCCGGCGTAATCCCCAGCGCCTGAATCGAGCGCCCAGATGGGGTATAATACCGTGCTGTCGTCAGACGAATCGCGCCATCTCCCTGAACCGGCATAATCGTCTGAACCGAGCCTTTACCGAAACTTTTCGTTCCAACAACGATCGCACGGCGATGATCCTGCAACGCGCCGGCCACAATTTCAGAAGCCGAAGCCGAGCCGCCGTTAATCAACAGTACAATCGGTTTACCTTGCGCCAAATCACCGGGAAGCGCGTTGAAACGATCGCTGTCCATCTCGTCACGGCCGCGGGTCGAAACGATCTCGCCCGCGTCAAGGAACGCATCAGATACAGCGATTGCCTGACTAAGAAGTCCCCCCGGATTGTTTCGAAGGTCGAGAATAAAGCCGTCGATGTTGTCCACACCGCCGTTCGCCTCGATCTCTTCGGCCATGCCTTCTAACAGGTTAGCATATGTTTTTTCGGTGAATGACGTAACGCGAATAACAATCGCACGCCCTTCAGTACGAATTTTCACCGCCGTCAACTTAATGATGTCGCGCACGATTGTTACGTCAAACGGCTCGTCTGCACTTTCGCGGAAAATCGTCAGAACGATCTCTTCGCCGACTTCGCCGCGCATCAAATCGACCGCCTCGCTAAGTGTTAGACCTAGAACGCTGTCACCGCCTATGTGGGTAATGAAATCGCCAGACTCGAGCCCGGCACGATAGGCTGGCGTGTCATCAATCGGAGAAACAACCTTAACAAAACCGTTCTCCTGCGTCACCTCGATGCCAAGGCCGCCGAACTCGCCACGGGTTTCGACTTGCATTTCGTCATAATCTTTTGGCGGCAGATAACTTGAGTGCGGATCAAGAGAGGTTAACATGCCCTTAATCGCTGCCTCGATCAGGGCCACATCGTCCACTTCTTCGACATATTCCGCGCGAATTCGTTCAAAAATATCGCCAAACAAGTCGAGCTGTTCATATGTGGTTTGCAAGTCATTATTGTTCTGCGCTGAAACCGGAGCAGAAACCTCCAGGAAGACGCCAAGTCCGACAACGGCCCCGACTAGAGTTGGTAGAAAATATTTTTTCATGCCGATTTATCCTGTTTTTCGCCTTTGACGGGAATCCCGCGCCTGTTCGAAACCTATATAGAGCCTTTCCCGCGTTTCTGCACCAGCCCCAAAGTCGCAATCGTTTACTTTTTCTTCATCTGCTTCCGCAAGTAATTGCCTACAGGATTAGCGACTGGCCAGTCATCTCATCCGGTTGCGGCAGGCCCATCAGATCCAACAGACTAGGCGCAAGATCGCAAAGAGCACCGCCACTGCGCATTTTTGTGCCGCTCGGCCCGCCTATCAACACAACCGGAACAGGGTTCAACGTATGCGCCGTATGTGGTCCGCCAGTGACCGGATCGACCATAGTTTCGCAGTTGCCATGATCGGCCGTCAGGATCATTGCACCACCAACGTCGCTCAAGGCCACCAGCGCCTTGCCGACGCCCTCGTCCACGGCTTCACACGCCTGCATGGCTGCCTGTAGATCACCAGTGTGTCCAACCATATCAGGGTTGGCGAAGTTCACGATTATCAGATCGTATACTTGTCCTTGAATGGCATCCACCAAATGGTGGATCACTTCGGCAGCCGACATTTCGGGCTGCATATCGTATGTTTTCACCTTGGGGCTGGGGGCGACATAGCGGTCCTCGCCAGTTTCCGGTTCTTCTTCGCCGCCGTTCATAAAAAAGGTCACGTGCGGATATTTCTCGGTTTCAGCGAGGCGGTACTGCGTTTTTCCATGGATCGAAACCCAGTGGCCCAGCGTGTTAACGATTTCTTCAGACGGGAACATCACGTCCATATAGGCGTTATGTTTGTTAGAATACTCGACCATCCCGCAAATTGCCGCGAATGCCGGACGGTCAGAGGCATCGAATGCCTCAAACGCAGGATCGGCCAGCGCGGCCAAAATCTCGCGAGCACGGTCGGCGCGGAAATTAACGAATAGTAAACCGTCATTATCCCGCATACCGTTGAAACCGTCGATGGCGGTGGGAAAAACGAATTCATCTGTCTCTCCAGCTTCATAAGCCAAGTTAATCGCATCGACTGCCGTATCCGCAGCCTTCCCCTCACCCTTCGTCATAACATAAAAAGCGGTTTGCACACGGTCCCAACGGTTGTCGCGGTCCATCGCAAAGAAGCGTCCGCAAACGGTACCGATTTTCGCGCCCTCCGGCAGGTCGTTTGCCAATTTGGCGATCTGTCCATCGGCACTTTTCGGTGCCACATCACGCCCGTCCAGATAAGCATGCAAGACCACCGGAACGCCCGCCGCTGTTAACACTTTGGCAACCTCGACAATATGTTCCTGATGCGCATGCACACCACCGGGCGAGGCAAGGCCTGCAATATGCGCCGTCCCACCGGTCTTTTTCAACGTCTCGGCAAAGCGCAGCAGCGCTTCGTTCTTTTGGAACGATCCATCCGTTATCGCCTTGTTAATCTTTGGCAAATCCATCCACACCACACGACCCGCGCCGATGTTTGTATGCCCAACCTCGGAATTCCCCATTTGTCCCTCGGGCAGTCCAACCGCAGGACCGTGTGCCGCTAACGTTGCATTAGGGCAGTCCGCCATGACCCGATCAAAATTTGGCGTATTGGCCAACGCAACCGCGTTATCCTCACGCTGATCGCGTAAACCCCAACCGTCTAGAATACACAGAACTACGGGTTTGGGTGCGGGCATTGGGAACCTCCGGGTTTCGTTAACCATAAAGTAGGATCACCCGCGCCCAAGCGCAAGCAATCAGGCGCGATGGTAAGGGCCGCCCGCCAATATATTCGAGGCGCGGTAAAGCTGTTCACACACCATCACCCGTGCCAGCATATGTGGCCAGACCATTTTGCCAAACGACAAGGAAAAATCCGCCTCGGCCCGCAGATCAGGCGCGATACCATCCGCCCCGCCGATCAAAACCGCCAGATCACGCTGGCTGTTGTCGCACCATCCCGCCAGCTTGTTTGCGAACTCAGGTGAGGTCATCAGTTTGCCGCGCTCATCCAGCGTCACGATCATCGCACCCTCCGGAATAGCCTTGCGCAACAACAACGCCTCAGCCGCAGAGCCTCCGCCCTTTTTGTCCTCGACCTCGATCACTTTCGCAGGTCCAAGACCAACGCCGCGGCCTGTGCGGTCGAACCGCTTCAGGTAATCGTCGATAAGGTCGCGTTCCGGCCCTGCCCGAAGGCGACCAACGACACAAAGAGTGACACGCATATCAATCCTCTTTGGACTGATCACCACCGGCAGTCAGCCACATTTTTTCAAGCTGATAGAAATCGCGCACTTCGGGACGGAAAAGATGCACAACGGCATCGCCGCAATCGAGCAGAACCCAGTCGCCGGACTGCTTGCCTTCGGTACGGCAAATGATGCCGGTTTCTTCTTTGATCAGCCTGTAAAGCTGGTCAGCCAACGCCGACACCTGACGCGAGGAACGGCCCGATGCGATAATCATGTTATCGGCCATCTCGGATTTGCCTTGCAAAGGGATCGTTACGATATCTTCGGCTTTGTTCTCATCAAGCGATTTCAGAATCCGGACGAGCATCGCATCGCTCTCGGCTTTATCTCCGCTTCTGCCAAGGGTGGTGTTTGCGGAATTTGCGGAC
>JAPYON010000053.1 GCA_029938175.1 Paracoccaceae bacterium
TACCTAAGTATTTCACTCACAGTTTCGATGGTAATGAACTGGTACAATAATTCGATTAAAACGAGGGAGCGGTAATCATGGCAAATCAATCTTTTGTCCGCACCAAAATGTTGGGTGAAAAAAAACCGCCCGCATCACAAGTTGGCATCATTAGCTGGGTAAGGGCGAATCTTTTCTCGAGTATCCCTAATGTAATTATGTCTCTGCTGGCGTTTTGGGCAATCTATACAGTCCTCAGCTACATTTTGCCGTGGGTATTTATGTCCAGCTGGAGCGCGGAATCGTTGAAGGGATGCCGTGCATCGATAATTAAGGAGTATGCAAACGCAGACAACCTTACCCCAACTGGCGCTTGCTGGGCTGTAATTCGTGAGCGCTGGCCGCAATTATTGTTTGGCTTCTATCCTAAAGAACTGTATTGGCGCCCGGTATTGGCAATGGTGCTTCTTTTGGTAGCTTTGTCCCCGATACTTTTCTCGACAGTTTCACGTAAAGTTTTGTATTTTTCAGTAGCTTACCCATTTTTTGGTGGCTTCTGGCTGTTATGGGGCGGAACCATTTGGGTTCCTCTTGCAGGAATTGCAGGGTTCGTCATTGCCTACCTTGCTATTGCATTGTTACCGAAATGGGTCGGATCATTAACTGCAACCATATTGGCTGGCGTATTGCCGCTAATCTGGTGGACGGTTTTGGCAGGGCCAACAATAGGTATGCTAAATTCTGTGTCGGCTGGCTTGCTGCACGATAGATACATTTCGTCGTTTGAGCAGTCAGTTGAATCCATCGAAACAGAAATGGCCGCTGAAGAAGATGAATTGAAAGTCGAATCTCTCAACCGAAAACTGAAAACTGCAACCAAACGTTTGAACACGGCGAACAGTATGGGCGAGCGTGAAGATAACATCGCAGCTTTAGAAATCGAGGCGGATGAGCTTCGCGGTTTTCTGTCTTCGTCTGTAAAAGGTGTAAAAGACCTGGCCGATGTAGATGATGGTGTTTCTGATGCTGACATTGCGGCGCTAAAGGAAGCATTATCTGTTGAAAACAAATTGTTGACAGCGCAACAACAATTAGCTGCCGTACATAAAGAAGTTGGCCGTATTGGTCCGCAGTCGATCAGCAGTGATCAAATGGGTGGCTTCTTGCTTTCCATTACGCTTGGCGTCTCCGGCATCGCCCTGTCGCTGCCTATCGGTATTTTGCTTGCCCTTGGCAGACAGTCATCGCTATTCGTTGTGAAAACGGTCTGTGTAACTTTTATCGAGTTCATTCGTGGTGTGCCGCTGATTACTCTATTGTTTGTGGCATCCGTTCTGATGAGCTACTTTTTACCGCCCGGCAACAACTTCGATCTTGTCCTCAGAGTTCTGATTATGGTGACCCTATTTTCGGCCGCATACATGGCCGAAGTGGTGCGTGGAGGCCTTGCGGCCCTGCCAACGGGACAGTACGAAGCTGCTGACTCCTTGGGGCTGAATTACTGGAAATCGACACGGCTGATTATTCTGCCGCAAGCGTTGAAAATATCCATTCCGAATATCGTGAGTAGCTTTATCGGGCTGTTCAAGGATACGACACTTGTATCAATTGTTGGATTGCTTGACCCAATTGGCCTTTCGGGCAATATTCTGGCAGACCAGAACTGGAACGGCATCATATGGGAGCTATTTGCCTTCATTGCGGTGATGTTCTGGATATTTACATTCTCGATGTCCCGTTATTCCATGTATCTAGAGCGCAAGCTCCAGGTAGGTCATTAAGTTTTAGGAGCTTATGAAATGAACCAAGAAATCGACCGCGAAATCGACCGCTCCCACATGCAAGTGTCTGAGGAAGTCGCAATCCAAATCACAAATATGAACAAGTGGTTTGGTACATTCCATGTGCTAAAAGACATCGATCTGACCGTCCACCGCGGTGAGCGCATCGTGGTTTGTGGTCCTTCGGGCTCGGGTAAGTCTACCCTAATCCGCTGTATCAACCGCCTTGAGGAGCATCAGGAAGGTACCATTATAGTTGATGGAACCGAACTGACCTCGGATCTCAAGAATATCGACAAGATCCGTTCCGAGGTTGGCATGGTGTTCCAGCACTTCAACCTTTTCCCGCATCTAAGCGTTCTGGAAAACTGCACGCTGGCTCCGATATGGGTTCGTGGCATCCCCAAGAAGGAAGCCGAAGAAACCGCGATGCACTTCCTTGAAAAGGTCAAGATTCCCGAGCAGGCCCTGAAATATCCCGGCCAGCTTTCGGGTGGCCAGCAGCAGCGTGTGGCGATCGCCCGCTCGCTTTGCATGCAGCCGCGTATCATGCTGTTTGACGAGCCGACATCGGCGCTTGACCCTGAAATGATTTCCGAGGTTCTCGATACTATGATCGAGCTGGCCGAGGAAGGCATGACTATGATCGTTGTGACCCACGAGATGGGCTTTGCCCGTAAAGTGGCAAACCGTGTGATCTTTATGGATGCGGGCCAGATTGTGGAAGAGAATGTACCCGAAGAGTTCTTCGGCAATCCTCAGTCCGCACGCACCAAGCTGTTCTTGTCGCAGATTCTGGGTCACTAGGGCAAAAAATTAGGATTGTCCGTTACGCATTCGGGCAATCATATCTGGAAGGGCGCGGTTAGCTATGCTATGCCGCGCCCATTCTATTTGGGAAGTTGAGAAATGAACCTATTCGCCGAAATCAAAACACTCGTGTTGGAAAACCTTAATGTGCTGGTCACGGAGGGCGTATTGCCCGACGGCCTGAACTACGCGAACGTAGCGGTCGAACCTCCCCGAGACGCGTTGCACGGCGATATGGCAACCAACGCCGCGATGGTTCTGGCTAAACCCGCCAAAATGAAACCTCGCGACATTGCCGATGCTTTGGCCGTAAAACTCGCCGAAGACCCCCGCGTCCTGTCTGCTGACGTCGCGGGACCGGGATTTCTGAACCTGCGTCTTGATCCGGCCTTATGGTTCGGTATCGTGATTGAAGCCTTGTCAAATGGCACCGATTTCGGTCGTTCAAAAATGGGCGCAGGCGTGAAAGTGAACGTTGAATTCGCCTCTTGCAACCCAACGGGCCCACTACACGTTGGCCACACCCGTGGCGCAGTATTCGGCGACGCCCTTGCTGGCCTACTCGATTTCGCGGGCTATGATGTCACGCGTGAGTATTACATTAACGACGGTGGCGCGCAGGTGGATGTGCTGGCGCGTTCTGCCTATGAACGATATCGTGAAGCCAACGGTCTGGAACCGGAAATCGTCGAAGATCTATACCCCGGGGACTATCTGATCCCCGTCGGCGAAGCACTAAAAGAGAAATATGGTGACAGCCTGATCGATCAATCCGAAAGCGTATGGCTGGAAGACCTTAGGGAATTCTCGACCGATATGATGATGGACCTGATTCGCTCGGACCTCGCAGCGTTGGGCGTGACCATGGACGTATTTTTCAGTGAAAAATCCCTTTATGGTACTGGCAAGATCGAGGCAGCCCTTGATGACCTAGACGCCAAAGGCCTGATCTATGAAGGTGTGCTGGAACCCCCGAAAGGTAAACTGCCCGAAGGATGGGAAGCCCGTGAACAAACTCTGTTCAAATCCACCGAACACGGCGACGATGTTGACCGCCCGGTCAAGAAATCCGACGGCGACTGGACTTATTTCGCCCCAGATATCGCCTACCATTACGACAAAGTTCAACGTGGCTTTGACGAACTGATTGACGTGTTTGGCGCAGACCACGGCGGCTACGTCAAACGCATGAAAGCAGCCGTTTCGGCGTTGTCAGACAGCAAAGTTCCGCTGGACATTAAGCTGTGCCAGCTAGTGAAGCTTTATAAAAACGGCGAGCCATTCAAGATGTCGAAGCGGGCAGGGACGTTCGTTCTGCTGCGCGATGTAGTTGACCAAGTCGGGCCAGACGTAACCCGTTTCATCATGCTGACCCGCAAAAACGACGCCCCGCTGGATTTCGATTTAGCCAAGGCGCTTGAACAGTCCAAAGACAATCCTGTGTTCTACGTTCAATACGCCCACGCGCGCGTTAACTCTGTGTTAACCAAAGCTGGCAATGCGGGGATTGATGCTACCGACACGGCTCTGTCTTCATCTGATCTGACCTTGCTGAAACACCCTGCCGAACTCGCCTTGACGCAGAAACTGGCTGAATGGCCACGCCTTCTGGAAACCGCTGGTAAAACGCACGAACCGCATCGGATTGCGTTCTACCTTTATGAACTCGCCTCCGAATTCCATGCGCTCCAGCATCTTGGAAAAGTTGAACCGGACATGCGTTTCATCCAGACGGACTGCCCTGAGCAAACTCTCGCCCGTCTTGCACTGATACGTGCAGTTGCCGTTGCTATTGCTGCTGGCCTTGGTATTCTTGGGGTGACTCCGGCAAAAGAGATGCGATAAATTCGCACATTATGGGGTTGGAGTAGTGGCACGTACCATATAAAGTGTGCGTGAAAGGCAGAAAACCCAATGCAGGAATCGCATTACGAATCGGACTTTGGCGAGTCGGCCCCAATCGGAGCAACTGGCGTTGTGGCTTTGGCCATGCGATGGATAGGTGCGATTGCGTCTGTCAGTTTGGTTTTCGGCATCATTTACTGGAGTTTTCTGTTGGGCCAACGCGACGCCAACGAAGTGCCCGTGATCCGTGCTATGGCGGGTAACGCTCGTATCGTTCCGGTTGATCCCCAAGGCACGCAAGCCGATAACCAAGGCTTGGCCGTGAACACCGTTTTGGCTGAAACCACCCCTAGCGCTATAGAAACCTCAACAACGCTGGCCCCCGCAACGCAAACCTTGACCACCGAAGACGAAACCATGTCCTCATTACAGGTGGTTCCCATGGAACCTGTCACGCCAGACCCTGCCGCCGAACCGACGGTGGTTGACGCATCCACTTTTATGGTCGAAATAAATCCGGTTGTTGAGCCCTCGACTGCGCTAGACGGGATGACCATGCCACTGCGCCGCCCTGAAAACTTCATGCGGAAAGACCCGATTTCCGACGCAATCGAAGGCCTGTTGCAAGAACTGATACCCGAGGAAGGCGATACCTCGTTCGAGACCGCAGACCTGCCGCGTCCCGAACCGAAATTTGGAAATCCACGGCTAGATCTTGGCGCCGCTCTTATTCAGCTTGGCGCCTATAGCAGCCTTGCGGATGCGGGGGGCGTTTGGACTAAATACCAATCCGAACATGGAGATTTGCTATCAAATACAATCCGCTACATTGAACCTATCGAGTCCGGCGGCCGCTTGCTCTATCGCCTTCGCGCCGCCGGATTTGACGGGCTAAACCAGACCCGCGCCATGTGCGCCGCCCTCGATGCGCGTGGCGTCGATTGTATTTCGGTGACGGTTAAATGAGTGCCAGACTAACCAAAGGAGGCTTAGCATGCCCGACGACCACATAGCAGGACTAGCCGGCGAGCAAGGCGATTTTGGCGACGTCGAAGTACGCATGGTCGCCGAGTCACTTGTCGTGGATGTAGACGGCTTTGAAGGCCCGCTTGACCTTTTGTTAACCCTTTCTCGCACCCAAAAAGTAGATCTGCGTAAAATCTCTATCATGAATCTGGCCGAACAATATCTGGGGTTTGTCGAGGAAGCCAAGCGCCTGCGCATCGAACTGGCCGCCGACTATTTGGTCATGGCCTCATGGCTTGCATTCCTGAAATCTCGCCTTCTGTTGCCTGCCGATCCCAACGATGATGGTCCATCGGGCGAAGAACTGGCCGCGCATCTGGCCTTCCAGCTTGAACGGCTTGAAGCCATGCGCCGCTCCGCCGCCCGCCTTATGGCGCGTGATCAGCTTGGCCGCGACTTCTTTGCCCGCGGGCAAACCGAAGTTGTTTCACGCAAGCGGACCGTCAAGTATTCCGCCACCATTCTGGACCTGATGCAAGCTTACGCCCGAATCAAAACTCATGACGATTTTCAACCACTGCACATGCGCCGCGCCGCTGTGTATACGATGGAACAGGCATTGGAGCGCATGAAAGGCCTGATCGGCCATGCCATCGAGTGGGGTGATCTATCGCAATACTTGCCAGAAGCGTGGCGCCTTGACCCGAAAAAACGGCGCTCTGCCACGGCCTCGACCTTTGCTGCCTCGCTAGAACTGGTTAAGGAGGGGCGGCTTGAGATGAAGCAATCCGAAACCTTCGCCCCGATCCTGCTGCGTAAAAAGGCTGGCCGTTAGATGTCGCAAAGCAATTCCAACATAGAATCCCTATTCGAATCTCCGCCAATGGCCGAGCAGGAACGCATGGTCGAAGCGATCCTTTTTGCCGTGTCAGAACCCATGACTAGCAAGCAAATCGCTGACCGTCTCCCCCATGGCTGCGAAGTCCCCGAGGCCGTGGCCTGCCTTCGAAAACGCTACGAGGGCAAAGGCATTAACCTTGTTAAAGCAGGTGACGGTTGGGCGTTTCGCACCGCACCGGACCTCGGTTTCCTGATGAAAAAAGAAACCGTGGAGACGCGCAAACTATCGCGCGCCGGTATCGAGACCCTCGCCATTATCGCCTACCACCAGCCCACTACCCGCGCTGAAATCGAAGAAATTCGCGGCGTTTCGGTGTCGCGCGGTACGCTGGATATGTTGTTGGAACTCGGCTGGATCAAACTAGGCCGCCGTCGCATGACCCCCGGTCGCCCCGTGACCTTTATTGTAACTCAGGAATTTCTTGATCACTTCGGTCTGGAAACGCCGCGCGATTTGCCTGGTATCAAAGAACTACGCGCCGCTGGAATTCTGGATAACCGACCACCACCTGGAGCCGTTGTTGAAACGGAAGAGCATGACGCCGACCGCGATCAGGACGACATGTTTGAATAAATCAAAACTTAAAGTGTTTGGACAGCTTCAAACCTTGTCCCTGATAGTTCGAGCCCATGTCCTTGCCGTATAATATATCCGGCACCTCTGTCATCTTTTCATAAACCAACCGTCCGACGATCTGCCCGTGTTCCAGCGCGAATGGCGCCTCGTGGCAACGTACCTCCAGCACTCCGCGCGAACCTTTGCCTCCCGCCGCCTCATGTCCGAAACCGGGGTCAAAAAAACCGGCATAATGTACCCGAAATTCGCCGACCATCGCCAGATATGGGGCCATTTCGGCAGCGCAATCAGGGGGGACATGAACCGCTTCACGACTTACCAGAATGTAGAACGCTCCGGGGTCAAGGATAATCCGGCGGTCAGGCGCGTGAACTGGCTCCCAGAATTCGGACTGGGGGTAATGGCCGATCAAATCAAGGTCGATCAGTCCTGTATGCGGCTTGGCGCGATATCCGACTACTCCACCCTCACGTGGTGTCAGATCTACCGAGAAGCCCAAGCCCTCGTCAATATGGGCCTCACTGTCCACTAACGCATGCATGGCATCCATCGCCCGCAATGCGTCATCAGATAAAACGACTTGCCCTTGCCTGAACCGTATCTGGTTCAGTCGCATTCCGGGCCGCAGCAGAACAGAAAACGACCGCGGTGATATTTCGGCATATAGCGGGCCAGTGTATCCGGCCTCTACTCGATCGAATTCGGTACCGTTATCCGTAATCAGTCGGGTAAAAACATCCAAACGCCCCGTCGAGCTTTTGGCATTTGCAACTGCGTTAATGTCGGCGGGCAGGCGCAAACCTTCAATCAACGGCACAACATAGACACAGCCTTTTTCCAAGACCGCACCGCCGGTCAAATCAACGCTATGCATCTCGAAATCCGCTAGGCGTTTGGCGACAGTATTCCCCAAACCTGGCAAAAACGAGGCCCGAACGCGATACGCAACATCCCCCAAACGCAGGTCCAGACTGGCCGGTTGTATCTGGCCTTCGGGCACAGGCGCGGAGACGGTAATCCGACCATCAGCCAGCATTTGCCGGATCGTTTGGATTGGAAGGACACCTTGTGGCGATTGGCTCATATCATCATCCTGATAAACAAAAACGCCAGCAAGAACGCCAGCGTTTTGAAATTGGTCGGGCTAGCGAGATTCGAACTCACGGCCTTCCGTCCCCCAGACGGACGCGCTACCAGACTGCGCCATAGCCCGACTGAGGGCCGTTATAGCGATCCAATCCACGGAGGCAAGCTGGAAAACGGGTGGCATTCAGGCAAGTTCCAAAATCTGGTTAACGATGGACTGGCGCAGGGTTTGAAGGCGGGAATATATCGCGGCAATAGGCGCGTTTCTCTGGCGCTGCGCAATGATGTTCGGCTGCTCTATTCCGCTGGTATCGGCCAATAATTCAGCACCCATCACGACGGTGGCTTTGATGCCACGTTCGCGCAAAATCCTTTGCGCGCCTTTGATCGTCATGCCTTGTTCGTGCAGAAGATTCTGAATTGCGCGAATCAGACTAACGTCGTCGGGGCGGTAATACCGCCGACCTCCGCCGCGCTTTACAGGTTTTATTTGAACAAATTTGCTTTCCCAAAATCGCAGCACATGTGCTGGAATCCCCAAAACGTCGCTAACTTCGCTTATGGTGCGAAAGGCGTAAGGGGATTTCTGCATAGTTGTGCCTAGCCTTTGTTGGCGTCGTTTACACGATCTTTCATTAGATGCGACGGACGGAAAGTTAGCACGCGTCGTGGCGCGATGGGGACTTCTTCACCCGTTTTTGGATTACGGCCGATACGCTCATTTTTTGAGCGTATCGAGAACGTACCAAACGATGAAATCTTTACACTTTCGCCAGCTACTAGCGCATCCGAAATATGTTCGAGAACAGATTCTACCAGCTCGCCGGATTCATTCCTGGACAACCCAACCTCGCGGAATACCGCTTCGCTTAGATCCATACGTGTCAATGTCGATTCGTTCATAATAATTCTCCCATCCCAAAATATGCGTTAGGATATTGGTATTCTGGATTAAGAGTCAATAACAATGACTTAGGTAAGCCTTACCAACGCACCGCTGCGGCGCCCCAGGCAAGGCCACCGCCGATGGCTTCTAGCAACAAAAGGTCGCCTTTTTTTATTTGCCCGCGCTGTTCCGCAACCGACAACGCTAAGGGGATAGACGCAGCAGATGTGTTGCCATGATCCTGAACTGTGACCACTACATTATCCATGGATACGCCCATCTTCTTGGCCGTTCGACTGATAATTCGTAAATTGGCCTGATGTGGCACGATCCAGTCTACGTCACTGGCTTGCAAGCCCGCCACTTCCAAAGCTTTTTTGCCGCTGGAGGCCAGCTTCGACACAGCATGCTTAAAAACTTCTTGACCGTTCATCCGCAATTTACCCGTTGACTGGGTAGAGGAAACACCACCGTCCACATAGAGAAGATCGTTGTATTTACCGTCGGAATTCAGGTCAGTCGACAGAACGCCCCGGTCTTCGCCCGAACCTGTGCCTTCTTCGGCTTGCAAAACCAAAGCGCCCGCGCCGTCGCCAAATAACACGCAGGTACCACGGTCTGTAAAGTCGACAATACGTGAAAAAGTCTCGGCTCCAATAACCATAACGGTTTTTGCGTGGCCCGATTCAATCAATGCCGTCGCGTTCGCCAGCGCATAGATAAATCCTGCACATACTGCCTGAATATCGAACGCGAAACCTCCGGTCATCCCGATCGCGTGTTGTAGCCGTGTCGCCGTCGATGGAAAAGTCTGGTCAGGAGTCGCTGTTGCAAGAATAATCGTATCCAGATTGTTCCCAGTCATCCCGGCATTTTTCAACGCAACGATCGCCGCTTCATACGCAAGATCGGATGTTTTCTGGTCGTCTGCCGCGAAATGACGGCGTTCAATGCCGGTGCGCGCGCGGATCCATTCATCAGATGTGTCCAGCGTTTCGGTAAATTCGTCGTTTTCCACAACCCGTTCTGGAAGGTAGTGACCGCAGCCTTTTATTACTGCGCGGATAACCCCCATGATTATGCCTCGTTTGTTTTTGATGATGTATTGTCGCTGGCAGCGGCAGAAGTTGCAACCCGCGCAGCCAGTTTTTCGGCGAAACCATTCTGCGCCAAAGTCGCAGCCAGTTTGATTGCCGCAGAAACCGAAACAGCGTCTGCACCGCCATGCGATTTGATTACTGTGCCATTCAGCCCCAAAAACACGCCGCCATTTGCACGGCGCGGATCCATGCGGTTTTTCAATCGGTTCAAAGCACCCATCGCAATAACCGCCGTCAGGCGTGAGAAAATCGAATGCTTGAAGGATGCCCTAAGGTAGTCACCAATCAGCTTCGCAGTCCCCTCCGCCGCCTTCAGTGCCACGTTTCCGGTGAAACCATCGGTCACGATGATATCCACGTGGTCGGCGGGCAGATCACCGCCCTCTACGAAACCGACGTATTCCAGATCACTGTGGTATTGCGTGGCCTCGATCAGCTTGGCTGCCTCTTGCAGCTCAGGACGCCCCTTGTGCTCTTCAGTGCCTATATTCAACAGTCCGACACGTGGACGTTTAACCGCTAACCCGTTGCGGGCATAGCTGGCACCCATGATTGCGTATTGCAGCAGGTCTTCTGGGTCGGCTTTGATTTCAGCGCCCATGTCCACTATCACG
>JAPYON010000189.1 GCA_029938175.1 Paracoccaceae bacterium
CAGACAGATAGTTCCCGTCCCTGATCGTAAAGCCGCGGGTATGATCGTCGGCGGTATCGCGAAACAAAGGTAGCGGACCACGCTGGAAATCCTCGGGAGAGCGCAGGGCTGCTGTCACTTCGTCCTCGACGGTTTTGGGATAGGTCAGGTAATACTTTCCAAGCCGGTAGCGGGTTAGGTTGTAGGCCAGTAATTCCTGCGTTTTCAGCAATGCGGTTGTTTTACGCCCATACAGGACGGACTTTCCTGTCGCGGGATCGATGGCACGGCTGGCAGCAATCACGCCGTGGCAGATCGCGGATACGGGTATGTTTTGTTTGAAGAAACAAACAATAGCACGTTGCAAATCCTGTGATTCCAGATACGGAATGACACCTTTTGCGTGGCCGCCGGGCAGCAGCAAACCGTCGAAATCCGCGACGTTAATCTCGTCAAAACTGATGGGGCGCTTGAACGCCTGATCCAACCGTAATTCAGCATATGCCTCACGGGCGGTTCTGCCTGCGGTCAGCAGGCGCTTCAGCGGCCACAATTTATTACCATCCAGCATCCGTTTATCGGCATAACCGGCCAGACCAGTATCGGTGGCAAAGCATACTTCTATGCCGCTGTTTCGCAAATATCGCCACGGGACGGCGACCTCAGTCGGGTCGAAATCCGTTGTGCTGGTGGCGATCAGGACTTTCATTAGAGGATCAGACCAACCACAATCATTGCAAGCCCGATCGATGACATCCCCATCGCACCCATGTTCCACGCGACCAGAGAACGTAACCGTTTGGAGGCATCCTTGGCATCGCCCCCCTCGCGTTTAATGGCCACTGCCATTTTGATGCAATAGCCAAGGCCGATCAGCCCTATCAGGGTAAATGCGCCACCGATGTATATTAGAAAATCCATAACCCCTCCGTTTTGTAATCTGCCTAAAACAGCACGAGATTTTTCGCAAGGGATGTCTTGTCGAGCAACTGGCAGACAGGTAGTGTCTGCACGAAATGTAACACAGATAAACGAGGCCATCCAATGGACGTAACCGACGATCAACAACAGCAGTCATCCTACCGCGTAACAGCCGGCGAACTTCGCGCCTTTATTGAACGGTTCGAGCGTCTGGATGCAGAGAAAAAAGACCTTGCCGATCAGCAAAAAGAAGTGATGGCCGAGGCTAAATCGCGTGGCTATGACACTAAGGTTCTGCGCAAGATCGTGGCACTTCGCAAGATGGACCCGCAGGAAGCCAGCGAAATCGAAGCGGTTCTGGAGCTTTATAAAGAAGCTCTCGGGATGTGATTGATTAGGCGTGGATCTATCAACGCTTTCATAAGTTACATTTTTATGGCAGCGCTTCTGGTGGGGTTTACTAAAACCTCCGTTGGGGGCGTTGGTATATTGGCGGTGCTGTTGATGGCGCTGGCGATACCGGGCAAGGCCTCGCCCGGGGTTTTGTTGCCTATGCTGATCGTCGCGGATATTTTCGCGGTGATCTATTATCGACGCCCCTGCAATTGGGGCATTTTACTAAAATTGTTCCCGATGACGGCGGTTGGTGTAATCATCGGATATTTTGCGGTTGATCTGGTTCCCGTTGAGGTGTTCGAGAAGGTCATCGGTGCAACCATTCTATTCATGCTGGGGTTCGAAATTCTCGTGCCCAAACGTCGAGAAGCCCCTGCTGTCCTTACCGCCTTTGTGGGGGTATTCTCAGGCATATCGACCATGGTCGCCAACGCCGCCGGTCCGATTTTTGGCGTTTACCTTTTGCAAATGGGCTTACCCAAAAAAGAGTTCGTCGGCACCCTGATCCTCCCCCACTGAACTGGTCCACCTGATATATTAGGAACAGGAGGATTA
>JAPYON010000054.1 GCA_029938175.1 Paracoccaceae bacterium
CTTCTTTATGCTGTTGGCTGTGTCATGGCCGTCATACCTATTTGCATTCGGATCGTGTCCGTCGTCAGGGTTTTTGGCACCAAAGTCGGCTTAAACTAAGAGAGAGTTCGGCTCATCTGGTTGATTGCATTATGCGGCGCGTGTGCTGTGATGCAAGCGTCGCGTTTCAAGTGTCCTTCGTTTGACCCTCCCCTTTGTTGTAAAATGGCTTTTTCTTGGGGGGACAACCCTTGCTCACCCCCTCAGACCTGCGGTGGAGTCCGGCGGGCAGCCACAACACCCTCACCCACCCAAACGACTTCAACTCGACTCCACCGCGCCTGCTCCACAACCTGGGGCGCCATCACACACAGCAACGACACCCATGCGCCCGCGCGCGGGTATTATAGGTGACTATTTTAATCAAGTATCTATGACGGCAAGACGCCACATAGCAGCAACCACGGAGAATTGGTCGACTATTCATCTTTGGCAATAAAGGGTGGATAAAAGGGTGGATACATATTTATCTAACTTGTTATCATACATATATTTCATGTACTTACCAAGTGATCGTGGTGCCCCCACACGGACTCGAACCGCGGACCGACTGATTACAAATCAGTTGCTCTACCAGCTGAGCTATAGGGGCAACGAGGGCTAATTACCCTCCAATGGGGCCGTTGCGCAAGAGGTATTCTTACCTCCGCGAAACTTTTTTATACGCACCGTTATTTGCTAGAGGATCGGGCCAGCAGAACCACTGGTAGTAATCCTACGATAGTCACGAAGATTGCGGCAGGGGCAGCTTGGCCGAGGTTTTCTAATGATGCCTCACTGTAAACGCGCGTCGCTAATGTGTCGAAATTGAATGGTCGCAGGATCAGGGTCGCTGGCAGTTCTTTTACGCCGTCCACGAAGATCAGCATACCTGCGATTAACACGGATCCACGGATTAGCGGCACGTGAATTTCGCGTAAAGTCTGGCCGGTTCCGCGCCCCAATGAACGTGAAGCCATGTCCATGGACGGAGTAACGCGACCGAGTGCACTGTCCACCGAACCTAGCCCGATAGCGAAGAAACGCACGAAATATGCGAAAACAATTGCGGCAGCGGATCCAGTAAGTAACAGTCCGATATCCCAGCCGAATACGCCTTCGATCAGGTCGGCCAAAGTGTTATCGAAAGCGGCCAGCGGAAACAGGATGCCGATCGCTAAAACGGCGCCCGGAGCTGCGTACCCGATGGAGGTCACGGGCAATAAGTTGCGTGGCAGACGGCTGCGGGATTGGCGTGCCCCGTAGACAAGAAACAGTGCGCCTAACACCGTCAATACCGCTGCCGAACCTGCCAGAGTTAGTGTGTTTAGTGTTGCGCGCCACAGGCCAGCGTCCAGCCAATAATCAGGGTTCTCAAATGCGTGCGACGCTATCACCGACAGTGGCACGGCGAAACCCGCTGCAAAGGGTATGAAGCAGGCCACAGATGCCAGCCACGCTTTGCCTCCACTTAGGATGACAGGCGATACCGGCACGCGTTTGGATGACAGGTTATGGTACCGGCGATTGCGGCGGCTTATTTTCTCGAAGGCCGCAAGAAATAACACCAACGCAAGGATCACACAGGCGATCTGAGCCGCCCCCCCTGCGTTATATCCCAGCAGCCATGTCGTAAAAATTCCTGTGGTCAGGGTTTGCACCGCGAAGAAATCGACTGTCCCGAAGTCGTTCAGAGTTTCCATCATTACAATCGCCATGCCTGCAGCGATTGCCGGTCGCGCGAGCGGTAAAGCGACGCGCAGAAATATGGCCCATGGGCCACTGCCTAATGCACGGGCGACCTCAATCATATTGGCGGATTGTTCGCGAAATGCGGCGCGGGCCAAAAGGTAGATGTAGGGGTACATCGATAAGGACAGCACAAATATTGCTGCCCACATTGACCGGATTTCAGGGAACCAGTAATCCCGCGAGTCTTGCCATCCGAACCAACCCCGCATCAGCGTTTGCACAGGTCCCGCGTATTCCAGAAAATCCACCAACGCGTAAGCGCCGATATATGCAGGCAGTGCAAGGGGCATAAGTAGTGCCCACTCCAATACGCGGCGAAACGGGAAGCGTGCGGTTACCACCAGCCAAGCCGCGCCCGTGCCGATAGCCGCCGAAATAATTCCAACACTGAACATCAGGATTAACGAGTTTTTCAAATACCTTGGTAGGGTTGTTTCAACCAGATGTCCCCAGATGTTTTCGGTTGGAAAAAAGGCAATCCACACCACGCTCAGCAATGGAAAAATTACCAGCGCGGCGATGACAATTGCACCCACAGACCACGGGTCCGGCCTCAAAATCGAGGGGGCTTTATATATCTGACTAGTTTTATCAACCATAGACGCACCAATAGGCAGAAACTGCCTGCCTGTCTAGTCGGGACTGTCGTCGTAACGGTCCGACAGGATACGATTGGTGTTCCCGTCGGGGATCGCAACACATGCCGCGCAAACGACAATGGATCGCGATTGCTCATCCATGGCCATCTTTTACATGTAATTCCAGAGGCTGTTCAAATGGCTCGCCCCCAGCGGTCCCAGCGCTGACGTAAACGTACCATTTTCCTTCACCCAAATATATTTTTAACCGCGGTAGAAATCGTGGTATGTCCGTTCGCAATTGTCTTCGGTCATGCCATTGAGGATATCGAGGAATGCCTTCGCATGATCACTCGCCATACGGCGTCCAGATGTTTTTCACCTCGGTTGCCTGGCGCAGGAACTCGCGACCCTCGGCTTGTTCGCGGTCATACCAGTCACGCGCCAAACCACCCGAGGTCCATGTGCGTTTCAGGTTCTCGGCCGAGGCGGCCTCGACCAGTTTCGCGCCTGACGCCGAGCCGAAATGCCAGATCGCGTCGATCTCGTAATGCTCGGCCAGTGTTTTAGCTAGATCATCCGCGGGTCCGGTCACGATGTTCACCACACCGCCCAGTAAATCAGATGTGTCCAGAACCTGATAGAAATCAGTCGCACAAAGCGGATGGTTTTCCGAAGGTACAACCACGCAGCGGTTACCCATCGCCATTGCGGGCCCGATCAATGAGACCATCCCCAACAGAGGAGCCTCTACGGGGCAGATAATCCCCATCAGGCCCACAGGCTCGTGCATTGCCATCGCAACGCCGCGCATTGGAACGGAATGCACCGCGCCGTCGTATTTGTCGGCCCACGCAGCATAGGTGAACAGCCGTGCGACGGATGCCTCAACCTCGGCGTTTGCCTTCCCTTTGTTCGCGCCCGTCATAGAACTTATCCGCTCAGAAAATTCACCAGCCCGCGCCGAAAGGTTTTCGGCGATGTAATAAATCACCTGCGCTCGGTTGTGCCCGGAGGCGCCAGCCCAGCCGGAAGCCCCCGCCGCCGCTTCGACCGCATTACGGATGTCTTTGCGTGTGCCAGCGCCCACATGCCCGATCAGAGCACCCTTGGACGACAGAACCTGCGTCGCATAGCCACTATCTGGTCGCGCCTGCTTGCCACCAACATACATCTTCGGAGTGCGGTCGATCACTTCCATCGCCACTTCGCCCGATGCTACGGGGTGTTTATTAACAAAAGGATTAAGGCCTTTCAGGAAGTTGGGTTTGACATATTCAAACAAGCCTTCTTTGCCACCTTCACGCCCGAATCCGCTCTCGCGATAGCCACCAAATCCGGCGGCCGCGTCGAATTGGTTCGTGCAGTTAATCCACACCACGCCCGCCTTGATCTTTGGGGCAATTTCGTAAGCGAGGTTGATGTTCTCGGTCCAAACACTTGCAGCCAATCCGTATTTTGTGTTGTTTGCCAAAGCGATAGCCTCGGCGGGGGTGCGAAAAGTCGTCGATACCAGAACCGGACCAAAAATCTCTTCCTGCATTACATATGCAGATGTGTCCACGTTCGCTAGCAAGGTTGGTGGATAGTAACAACCATTCGGAACAGCCGTCTCTGGCTGGATCAGCGTAGCACCTTCAGCAACGCCTCGTGCCACCAGAGACTGGATGGATTTCAGCTGGGAATCGTCCACAATTGCACCGATATCAATACATTTGTCCAAGGGGTTACCGACCCGCAGTTTTTCCATTCTCGCAGTTAGTTTATCGATAAACCTTTCTGCAATACTCTCCTGCATCAACAGACGAGAGCCCGCACAACAGACCTCCCCCTGATTAAACCAGATCGCATCGACGACGCCTTCAACGGCGCTGTCCAGATCTGCATCATCAAACACGATGAACGGAGATTTTCCGCCCAGTTCCAGCGTCAACTTCTTACCGGAACCCGCGGTCTCTTTGCGAATAATCCGCCCGACTTCGGTCGATCCGGTGAACGCAACTTTGTCGATATCGGAGTGTTCGGTGATCGCAGCGCCTGTGGCGCCCTCGCCCGTGACAATATTAACGACACCTTTCGGCAGGCCAGCCTCGACGCAGATCTCAGCGAACAGCAATGCGGTAAGCGAGGTGAACTCGGCTGGTTTCAGCACCACCGTATTGCCCATCGCTATCGCAGGTGCAATTTTCCATGCGAGCATCAGCATCGGGAAATTCCACGGGATCACTTGGCCCGCAACACCCATGGCTTCATAGCCCAGCATTTCATCATCCATCAACTGCGCCCAACCGGCGTGGTGATAGAAGTGGCGGATGACCAGCGGGATATCTATGTCACGGCTCTCGCGGATCGGTTTGCCGTTGTCCAGCGTCTCCAGAACCGCGAACAATCGCGCGTGCTTGTTAACCAATCTCGCGATCGCATAAAGGAATTTCGCCCGCCCGTGCCCGCCGAGTTTCACCCAGCCGGCCTGCGCTTTGCGTGCGGCCTTCACGGCGCTGTCTACGTCTTCGGCGGAGCCATTCGTGATGTCGGCCAAAAACTCGCCATCGGCGGGGTTTTTGGTCTGGAAATGGGTCGCCCCATCAACGAATTCCCCGTTGATGAAATGTCCGAATTTACGCTCGTGCGCGTCCAGCCATTTGTTGGCTTCAGCGGCGCTTTCAGGTGCAGGTCCATATTCCATGGTTTCGAAAATTTTTTTCACAATCATAGCCTTATCCCATCGCGTGGCGGAAGCTGGCCGAGTATCGACCCGTTACAAAATGTTCCAGTTGCCGTTCAATATCGCCCAGCAGCGAGGATGCACCGAAGCGGAACAATTCCGGCTCCAGCCAGTCGCGGCCCAGTTCTTCGTTCATAAGCATCAGATAGTTAAGCGAGTCCTTGGCCTTGCTCACACCACCCGCAGGTTTATACCCGATCTGATAGCCGGTTTTTTTACCGTAATCCCGTAGCGCGCGGATCATCACAAGGCTCACAGGCAACGTCGCGTTAACGCTTTCTTTACCTGTCGAGGTTTTGATAAAGTCCGCCCCACCCATCATTGTCACCATCGAGGCACGCGCGACATTTCGCAGGCTGCCCAGCTCTCCAGTCGCCAAAATAGCTTTGACGTGTGCATCACCGCAAGCGGCTCGCATTTCGACCATTTCGTCGTAAAGTTCTTGCCAGTTGCCTTCCAGCACGTGCCGTCGGGAGATCACGATGTCGATCTCCTTGGCACCCGCCTTAACGGATTCTTCGATCTCGCGGATACGCAGATGGAACGGCGACAGTCCTGCAGGGAACCCTGTGGAAACCGCCGCGACCGGAATGCCGGAGCCGTCCAACGCCTCGACCGCCGTCTCGACCATCTCGTGGTAAACGCAGATCGCGCCAGTCATCAGTTTTGCATCGCCCATGCCCAGCGCATCAAGAATATCCTGCCGTACAGGCTGGCGGCCTTTGGCACATAAACGGCGCACCCTTGCGCATGTGTCGTCGCCAGCCAGTGTAGTCAGATCAATGCAAGAAACCGCCTTCAGCAGCCAAGCCGCCTGCCATTCCTTTTTCACCGAACGACGGGTGCCAATCGACCCAGCACGACGTTCGACAGCCGAACGGTTGGCCTTCTGGCCCAGCACCCAGTCAAGGTCCAGCTCCATGCCCGGGTTTCGTTTAATCGTTGTCATGTATTATATTTTCCCGAATTAGGGGCTTGGGTCGAAGCACATCATCGCCGATTTTCATGGCATTTTGCAAGGTCTGCGCCGCCGCATCTGCATCCGCGTCACTTAAAGCATGGACAACACCGATAGGTTCGTCTTTATCCATCAACTGCCCAACCCCCGCAAGATCCGAGAACCCGACCGAATGGTCAATCGTATCGCTGGAAACCCGACGCCCCCCGCCAAGCTCGATCACGGCCATGCCGATACCGCGCGTATCAATGCCCTGCACGAAACCCTCCGAAGTTGCGAAAACCTCGCGGACAACAGGGGCAACAGGTAGGTATTTATGCATGTTTTCCATGAAATCCGCTGGCCCGCCAAGCCCCGTGACCATTGCTCCGAAACGTTCCGCTGCAGCGCCAGATGTAAACGCCGCGCTAATCCGGTCACGGCCTTGCCCGACATTCGGAACTACGCCTGCCAGCATCAAAAGTTCCGCGCCGAGGTCGGAGGTCACATCCCATAAACGGTTGTCTATGTGCGTGCCGGTCAGGAAATCCACAGCATTGCGAACCTCGACAGCATTGCCTGCCGCGCTGGCCAGCGGCTCGTTCATGTCTGTCATGATCGCCGAGGTCTTGCACCCTGCGCCGTTAGCCACATTCACCAGACTTTCCGCCAGTTCTCGCGCGTCATCCTGCGTTGCCATGAACGCACCGTTGCCGCATTTCACGTCCAGCACCAAGGCATCCAGCCCTGCAGCCAACTTTTTGGAAAGGATGGAGGCGGTGATAAGATCGACGGATTCCACCGTCGCGGTCACATCACGGATACCGTATAGGACCTTGTCCGCAGGGGCGATGTCACCGGTTTGGCCGATGATCGCACAGCCAACCTCTTGCGTAACTTTCTTCAGCAAATCCACGTCCGGCTGCGTCTGATAGCCCGAAATGGAATCGAATTTGTCCAACGTCCCGCCCGTGTGCCCAAGCCCCCGCCCCGAGATCATCGGCACATAGACGCCACACGCCGCCAGTGCGGGTGCAAGCATGAGGGACACGTTATCGCCCACCCCTCCGGTCGAGTGCTTGTCGACGACGGGGCCGCCCAAGTCCCAGCTAAGAACATCGCCGGTGTCGCGCATGGCGACGGTCAGTGCGACACGCTCGTCGATCTGCATTCCGTTGAAATACACTGACATAGCGAAAGCCGCCGCTTGGGCGTTCGAGACCTTACCGTCCACCAGCCCGCGCATCAGGAATTTCAATTCCGGCGCGTCCAGAGTTTGCCCGTCGCGTTTCTTGCGAATTATTTCTTGTGTCAACATCAGTCGAGTGCCTCGACAAATCCTGCAAACAGGTTCTTAAAGCTGTCTGCGGCCTTGGCCGATTCGCGTTTGGTTTGATCGTGGGATAATGCCTCGGCCTGCATGCCTGCAGCCAGATTGGTGATAACAGAAACCGCCGCCACTCGCATGCCTGCATGCCGTGCAAGGATGGTTTCGGGCACTGTGGACATGCCTACAGCGCTTGCGCCTAACATCGTTATTGCGCGGATTTCAGCAGGGGTTTCGAATGATGGGCCCGAGAACCACGCATAAACGCCCTCGTTCAACTTTGTACCTTGCGCACCCGCAACCTTGTGCAGAATTGCCCGTAGTTCAGGGTCATATGAATTCGACATGTCTGTAAAACGGCTGTCGTAAGGATACCCGATCAGTGGATCACGGCCCGAGAAATTGATGTGATCGTTCAGAGCCATAAGCGACCCCGGCCCCATATGCCGCTGCGTTGAGCCCGCGGCGTTGGACAAGGCCAAAACGCCAACCCCCAATTCGGCCATTGTGCGCACCGGAGCAGCCATCGCCGCCGCATCACCGCGTTCATAATAATGCGAACGCCCTGCCAGTAGCGCCACTCGTTTACCACGCAAATGCCCGATCACAATCGAACCCGCATGCCCCGAAACCGTGGAAGCCGGAAAACCGGGCAAGTCGGAAAACGGGATCGTAATAGCCTCTTCGACATCCTGTGCCAGAGTGCCTAGGCCCGAGCCCAGAACAATACCCGCGACGGGCGCGGCAGTGCCAGCTCGGTCAGTGATGACGGCGGCAGATTCTTTCCAAGGGGTATCCATGACAGCTCCATAATTTACCATTTGGTCAATTTAACACCAAAGTGCGGAAATAGAAATAGAAATAGTGTTCTTCAACAGCCCATACGTCAAGATACCTTAATGAATCTTCCGCTTCTTTGCCTTAGCCGCATAAGGGTTATCGCTGGACCGCAAGAACAGGCGGATAGGCGTACCCGGCATGTCAAAGTCGCGACGCATCCCATTTACAAGGAAACGCGTGTAACTGGCCGGAACCTTGTCGGGCACCGAAGTGAAAACCACAAATGTCGGAGGGCGCGTTTTTACTTGTGTCATGTAGCGCATTTTGATCCGGCGGCCGGCAGGTGCGGGCGGTGGGTGGCTGTCTACCTGAACAGCCAGCCAGCGGTTCAGTTTCGCGGTTGAAATTCGCGAATTCCAGACATCATAAGCCGACATGATTGCTGCGTGCAGACGGTCCAAACCTTTACCCGTTTTGGCCGAAACCATAACCATAGGCGCACCACGCAGCTGCGGCAGCAGGCGGGTGAAAGCCTCGCGCAGCAGATTCAGCTTTTCGGATTTGTTATCCTCGATGTCCCATTTGTTAACGGCAACGACGACCGCGCGACCTTCGCGCTCGGCCAGATCGGCGATGCGCAAGTCTTGTTGTTCGAACGGGATGGCGGCATCAAGCAGCACCACGACCACTTCAGCAAACCGTACAGCGCGCAGGCCGTCAGAAACGGATAGCTTTTCCAGTTTAGCCTGCACCTTCGCCTTTTTGCGCATGCCAGCCGTGTCAAAAATACGGAACGGGCGGCCTTCCCAGTCGGTGTTCACTGAGATTGCGTCACGCGTTATGCCAGCTTCGGGGCCAGTCAGCAGACGCTCCTCGCCAAGGATTTTGTTGATTAGGGTGGATTTGCCCGCATTCGGACGACCAACAACAGCGATTTGCAGCGGACGACCCTCGGGGATGATTTCGGCCATGCCGTCCTCGTCCACGTCATCAGACACGTCCACATCGGTGATGGCCTCGTAAGAAACATTGCTGAATTTTTCGTCGATGGGGCGTAGGATATGGTAAAGTTCGTCCATCCCCTCGCCATGTTCGGCAGACAAGCGTAATGGCTCACCAAGTCCGAGGTTATATGCGTCGTAAAACCCTTCGTCCGCAGCTTTGCCTTCAGCCTTGTTCACGCACAAGATCACGCGACCTGCGTTTTTCCGCAAGATGCCAGCCAACACCTGATCTGCAGTGGTCACGCCCACGCGACCATCAATCAGGAACAGGCAAATATCGGCCATATCAATTGCACGCTCGGTCAGCGCGCGCATACGACCTTGAAGGCTTTCGTCTGTCGCTTCTTCCAGACCAGCAGTATCCACTACAGTGAAACGCAAATCGCCCATCTTGGCATCGCCTTCGCGCAGGTCACGCGTAACCCCTGGCGTGTCATCGACCAACGCCAGTTTCTGCCTAACCAGACGGTTAAACAATGTAGATTTTCCGACGTTCGGACGCCCGACGATTGCCAATGTAAACGACATAACTTCACCCTGTAGAAACGCAAACAGCGAGGCCGAACCCCGCTGCGTGCCTCTTAGACCTATTTTATCCTATTGGAAAGCGTGCAATTCGCCGTCAAGCGACAGGATGTACATAACACCCGCCGCGATGGTCGGCGCGGCAGCCGCACCACCCGGAATGGTGACAGAACGTACCATCTGCCCGCCCTCAGGTTCGAATCCGCGCAATTGGCCGTCTCGCCCGGCAACCCACATCAAGCCACCGGCCAGAACAGGGCCGTAATGGCGGATCATATCGTCGCGTTTTTCCGGCTTACCGAACTGCGGCAACTGTTGCGACCAGATCACCGAACCGGTGTTCGCATTCACCCGCATCAACTGCGCTTTGTCAGAGACAAGGAAAATCGAGTCCCCTACAGGCCAAACAGGATCGGATGCCCCAACATTCAAAGTCCAACGTCGTTCACCGCTGGAAAGCCGCAATTTGACCGTTTCGCCAGCCAGATTGGAAACATACACATCGTTGCCGTCAATAACTGGATCACCGGAAATATCACCGATAAACGCCAACGAGGTTGCCGGACGTGCGCCACCAAGCCCCTGTTGCCACTTCAGTTCGCCGTTATTGGAACGGATCATCAACACTTCGCCAGAACTGAACGGCACGACCACATTGCGCCCGCTAACGGCAGGGCTGGCGCCGCCTTCCAGACCACCGGTCGAAGACGTCGCGCCACGTTGCAGCCACTCAAGAGCCCCATCGCTAGCGTTCACCGCATAAGCCACATCCGCCCGCGTCACTACAAACACCCGCCGACCATCGGACGTCGGGGCAGACCGGATTGCAGCCTCGAA